>DASZFP010000001.1:0-17626 GCA_035939615.1 Burkholderiaceae bacterium
CTGCGCTTCGGTCAGCAGACGGGCGACCGCGGGCGAGACCGCTTGCGGGCTCAGCTCCAGATAGGGGATGTGCAGCTGCACGGCCAAAGCCCGGGCGATCGCCTCTTCCGTGGCGATTCCGTCCTCGACCAGGATCCGGCCGAGCCGACGCCCGCTGCGCTTGCGCTCGGTGAGCGCGCCCTCCAGCTGCGCGGACGTCACCACGCCCTGCGTCACCAGAAGCTCGCCCAGGCGCAGCCGCTGGCGCGGACCGGCCGGCTTGATGTCGGCGACCTGCAGGATGGCTGCGCGCTCGTGGCGATCGGCTGGTTTCACGTTTGACCCATGGGACGACGGGAGCGTGGCCCGCCCGTGGGGATGATGCCGCGCGCGGTCGGGCGCGGTCGCCCAAAATGGGCCTCTAATTCGGGTCAACCGCCGGCCTAGGTTCAGGGTTCACTAGAATGAACCGCCAAAGGGACCGGGCCCCAGGTCCGGGCCGCCGCCCACCCATCGACCGAGGAGACGGACCATGAACAAGCAGATCGTCACGACGACGGCCGCACCGGCCGCGATCGGACCGTACTCGCAGGCCGTGAAAACGGGACTGGTCGTGTTCCTGTCCGGCCAGATCGGACTGGACCCGGCCACCCAGGCGCTGGCGGGCGAGGACTTCGGCGCCCAGGTGCGGCAGGCGTTCAAGAACCTGGCGGCGGTGGCGCAGGCGGCGGGCGGGTCGCTCGCCGACGCGGTCAAGCTGACGCTGTTCCTGACCGACCTCGCCAAGTTCAGCCAGGTCAACGACATCATGGCGGAGCTGATGCCGAAACCCTATCCGGCGCGCTCGACGATCGGCGTGGCGAGCCTGCCGCGCGGCGCACAGTTCGAAGTCGAAGCCATCCTGGTGCTTTGAGCGCGAGCCACCCAGCCCAGAGTCCGAACGAGCGAACCCCCCGTAGCCGCGGCGCACGCCGGGGCGAAGGCGGGCCGGCGCAGCTGCTGCAGCGGCTGGGGTTGACGCGCGACTGGGACCTGCTGCTGCATGTGCCGCAGCGATACCGCGACGAGTCGACCCTGACCGCGATCGGCGAGCTGGCGGCTGGCGAGGAGGCCCAGGTCGAGGCCGAGGTGCAGGATTGCCGCATCGTGCATCGGGGCCGTCGCCAGCTGGTGGCGACGCTGCGCGACGCCAGCGGCGAACTGATGGTGCGGCTGCTGCATTTTTTTCCGTCGCACCAGGCGCTGCTCGCCGTCGGTCGCAAGGTCCGCGCGATGGGACTGGTGCGCGGCGGCTGGGCCGGTGTCGAGATGGTCCACCCGCAGCTGCGAGCTGCGGGCGAGGCAGCGCTGCCCGAAACGCTCACGCCGGTCTATCCGTCCACGGCCGGCCTGCCGCAGGCCTGGCTCAGGCGCCGGATCGACCGGCTGCTGGACACGAACGGCCTGGCGGATACGCTGCCGCCGGCTGTGCGGACCGAGCAGGGACTGCCGGAGCTCGCGGCCGCATTGCGCTTCGTGCACCATCCGCCGCCGCAGGCGGACGTGCGGGCTCTGGTGGAGCGGCGCCATCCGATCTGGGAGCGGTTGAAGTTCGACGAGCTGCTGGCCCAGCAGCTCGCGCTGCGGATCGCCCGGCAGCGGCGCGAACGGCGCGCGGCCCCGGCCGTGCAAGCCGACCGCAGCCGCTCCGGATTGTCGCAGGCGCTGCTGCAAGCGCTGCCGTTCACGCTGACGGCGGCACAGCGGCGCGTATGGGCCGAGGTCGAGCGCGATCTGGGGGGCGAGGTCCCGATGAACCGCCTGATCCAGGGCGATGTGGGCAGCGGCAAGACCGTGATCGCGGCGCTGGCGGCGGCCCGCGCGATCGAATCGGGGTGGCAGGCGGCGCTGATGGCTCCGACCGAGCTGCTGGCCGAGCAGCACTTCCGGAGCATCGAGCAGTGGCTGGCGCCGCTGGGGATCGAAGCGGCGTGGTTGACCGGAAGCCTGCGCGCGTCCGAACGGCGCGCGGCCTTGCAGGGGCTGCAACAGGGTAGGGCGTCTTTGGCGATCGGCACCCATGCGCTGGTGCAGCACGAGGTCCGATTCTCCCACCTGGGCCTTGCGATCGTGGACGAGCAGCACCGGTTCGGCGTGGCGCAGCGGCTGGCGCTGCGCGATCCGGCGTTCGCTCCGCACCTGCTGATGCTCAGCGCCACGCCGATTCCGCGCACGCTGGCGATGACCTATCTGGCCGATCTGGACGTATCGGTGATCGATCAGCTGCCGCCGGGGCGGCAGCCCGTGGCCACCAAGCTGGTGGCGCGCCGGCGTCGCGACGAAGTGCTGCAGAACATACGGATCGAGGTGGCAGCCGGCCGGCAGGCGTACTGGGTCTGCCCCGTGATCGAGGAGGGCGACCACGCCGAAGCGAGCGCCGCCACCCGGG
Source organism: Burkholderiaceae bacterium (assembly GCA_035939615.1). Taxonomy (GTDB): domain Bacteria; phylum Pseudomonadota; class Gammaproteobacteria; order Burkholderiales; family Burkholderiaceae_F; genus VBCK01. The sequence continues at coordinate 2,408 of DASZFP010000001.1, forward strand.
TCTACGAGGACGCCCGCGCCGGGCTGCCGGAGCTGCGAGTCGGGCTCGTGCACGGCGCGCTGGCGGCCCACGAGCGATCGGCGGTGATGCGGTCGTTCGCCGAGGGCAACGTCGACGTGCTGGTGGCCACCACCGTGGTGGAGGTTGGAGTCGATGTGCCCAATGCGAACCTGATGGTGATCGAGCACGCCGAGCGATTTGGACTGGCCACGCTGCACCAGTTGCGCGGGCGGATCGGGCGCGGCGCGCAGCGGGGCGCCTGCGTGCTGCTGTACGACGAACCGCTGAGCGAGGCGGCCCGCGAACGGCTGAAGATCGTGTTCGACTCGAACGACGGATTCGAGATCGCGCGCCAGGATCTGAGGTTGCGGGGGCCCGGCGAGTTCCTGGGCGCGCGCCAGTGGGGGCTGCCGCTGCTTCGCTTCGCCGACCTGGAGCGCGACCAGGCGCTGCTGGAGCGCGTTCGGCAGGTTGCGGCCGACCTGCTGCTGCAAGATCCGCAGGCCGCGCGGCGCCACGTGCAGCGCTGGCTGCCGCAGGCGACCGAGTTCCTGGATGCTTAGGTGACCCTGACCGAGCTGCGCTACGTCGTCGCGGTGGCCCGCGAGCGGCATTTCGGGCGCGCGGCCGAGGCCTGCCACGTGAGCCAGCCGACGCTGTCGGTGGCGATCCGCAAGCTCGAGGAGGAGCTGGGCGTGCAGCTGTTCGAGCGGCGCGCCTCGCAGATCGCGCTCACCGATATCGGCGAGCGCATCGTGGCGCAATCCAAGCGGGTGCTGGACGAGGCCGCGGCGGTGCGCGAGATCGCGCGCCAGGGACGCGATCCGCTGGGAGCGCCGCTGCGGGTCGGCACCATCTACACGATCGGGCCGTATCTTCTGCCCGGGCTGATCCGGCAGCTTCAGCGCAAGGCGCCGCAGATGCAGCTGTTGCTGAGCGAGAATTTCACGGTGAGGCTGCTCGAGCAGGTCCGCAACGGCGAGATCGACGTGGCGATCCTGGCGCTGCCGCTGCCGGCGTCCGGCCTGTGGGTGCAGCCGGTCTACGATGAGCCCTTCCTGGTCGCGGTGCCGCGCAAGCACGCCTGGACCCGCCGGCGCAGCATCGCCAGCTCCGAGCTGCAGGAGGAGACGATGCTGCTGCTGGGCAGCGGACACTGCTTCCGGGACCAGGTGCTGGACGTGTGTCCCGAGCTGTCGCGCGATTCGGAGATGGCCGACGGCATGCGCAGGACGTTCGAGGGCTCTTCGCTGGAAACGATCCGCCAGATGGTGGCCACGGGAATCGGTATCACCGTGATGCCGCGCACCGCGGTGCCGGCGCGGGTGTCGCGCCAGTCGCTGGTGGCCTACCTGCCGTTCCGCAATCCGCCGCCGAACCGGCGCGTGGTGCTGGCGTGGCGGCGCTCGTTCACGCGGACCGCAGCGGTCGAGTCGCTGCGGCGCGCGATTCTGGACTGCCCGCTGGAAGGCGTCGAAAAGGTCGACGCGCCGGTGCAGGCGGCCTAGGAACCCGAAGGCGCAGGCGCCATGGACACGGTCGAGGCGGCCCCCGGCGGCTGGCGCGAACGGCTGCGGCTGTATGGCCGGCTCACCCGGATCGACCGTCCGGTCGGCGTGCTGCTGCTGCTGTGGCCGACGCTCACCGCGCTGTGGTTTGCCGCGCGCGGCTGGCCGGGCGCCAGGCTGCTGGCGATCTTCGTGGCGGGCACCTGGCTGATGCGGTCGGCCGGTTGCGCGATCAACGACGTGGCCGATCGCCATTTCGATGCGCACGTGAAGCGCACCTCGCAGCGGGTCGTCACCACGGGGCAGGTCGCTGCCGGCGAAGCGCTGGCGGTGGCGGCGGTGCTGGCCGCGGCCGCCGCCTGCCTGCTGATCTGGCTCAACACGGCCGCGCGGCTGGCCGCGCTCGCCGCGGTGCTGGTGGCCGCCTGCTACCCGTACTTCAAGCGCTTCTTTGCGCTGCCGCAGGCGGTGCTGGGCATCGCGTTTTCGTTCGGCATCCCGATGGCCTTCTGCGCGGTGCAGGGGTGGCTGCCGGCGGTGGCTCTGTGGATGGCCGCAGCCAATTTTTTCTGGGTGATCGCGTACGACACCGAGTACGCGATGGTCGACCGCGACGACGACGTCCGGCTCGGGCTTCGTTCGTCGGCGATCCTGTTCGGGCGCGCCGACGTGGCGATGGTCGCCGTCTGCTACGCGGTGTATCTGGCCGAGATGGCGCTGCTGGCCTGGGGCGAGGGGCTCGGAGCCGGCTTTGCTGCCGGTTGGACTGCGGCCGCGGCCTGCGCCGCCTATCACGTCGCGCTGATCCGCAAGCGCGAGCGGCAGGCCTGCTTTCGCGCGTTCCTGCTCAACCACTGGCTGGGACTGGCGATATTCGCTGGAACCGTCGCCGGGTTTGCCTGATCGCGAGGGGGCGTGGATCGCACGATCGTTCCAGGGTCGATTTTCGGGGCGCACCGAACTTCGAATTAGCCGACCGATCGCCGCTCATTTCTCCGGTCTGGCGCCAAAGCGCACCGCCTAATCTGACCGAGCCTCGCCCCGGCATCGACCGGCGGCATCATTCGTGCTCGGGAGCCCCTATGATGAAGTCCTGCCTGCTGATCTCGGTTCGTGCTGTCGGCGCCCTTCTCGCGGCGCTTGTGCTCGCCTCCTGCGCCGCACCCGGCGCCGCTCCGAACGCCGGGGCGACGCTGGCCACGGTTCACGTGCCCAAGCAGTTGAGCTTCGATGGGCGCGCGCAGGGCCTGGTGGTCGGCGTGCTGGCCGGCTCCGCGCTGGCCTCGAACTACCACGAACGGCTCTGGTTCCTGCGCGCCGTGGTCAAGATCAATGGCGTCAGCTATGTCGGCGCGGTCAACGACGGCTTCCTCGTGCTGCCGCTTGCGGCCGGCGATTACGAGCTGCAGTTCGTTGAGACGCAGAAGAACGTGTCCGACAAGTCGCTGACGGCATACCCGGTGAACTACAAGTTCCGCGTCCAGGCCGGCCGCGCCACGTCCCTGGGTCTGGTCGCGTTCACGCGTGCGGTCGGCGAAGGCAAGTTCCAACGCGCGGTGATCGACAACAGCGAGGAGATCACGGCGCGCTTGCGCCGCGAACAAAAGGCCATCTTCGATGCACTGGACCCGCGGGCGCCGATCGTGGCCGCCGATGCGGCTTACGCGCAAGCGCCGGCGATCGAACAGCTGCGGCGGGAAATCGCCCGCGACGCCTTCACCCGAACCGACAGCGATACCGGCGTCAGCTACGCGTTCGGCGAGGTTGGAACGATCGCGAAGGCGGTGCGCGACAGCCAGCAGCGGGTCATGGGTTTCGAAGCTCTGGCCACCGGGACCACGGCGAGGATGTTCTCCTGCGCTGGCGAGGGCGAACGGTTCGTCTGTTCGTCGGACGAGCCCGCGCTGTATCGGGTGCGCGCGACCAAGGTCGACCGGATCGCGCTGCCGGCATTTTCAGGGCGCTGGTGGGTCGAGGCCTTCGCGCCAGCCGGCATCGTGCTGGTAGACGAGAACATGTCGATCTTCCGCAGCGGCGACGATGGTCGCACCTGGACCAGAGATTCATGGTTCGCCGCCAAGCAGCCGCTCGCCTCGACGGTTCGCATTCGGGCGTACAACGGCAAATCGGGCTTCTACCTCTACTCGATCGACAAGATCGATCCGCTCGCGCCGGTCGCGTTGTTCTCGCCATACGGCGGCGGCGGCTACCGCAGGATCGACGTGCCGGACCTGCCGGTCTGGGACAAGCTGATCGAGGTTGGCGATGCACTCGCCGTCGGACCCGCGTTTTCCAACGTGAAGGAACGATCGTTGATCTACCTGCGTCCCCTGGCGAGCGACCGCTGGGAGGAACGGCAACTGCCCGATATCAATTGCCTGGGCCTGCAGCGAGTCGATGACGGTGATATCACCGTGCTGTGCTCGCGCAAGCGCTATCGCAGCCACGACCTGGGGCGCACCTGGACGCCGGACGAAAGCCGCTCCGCGACTGCGTCGCTGAACTAGCACCAGCCCAGTCCGCTGATCGGCTACTTCTTCGTTGCGTCCTTGGCCGGCGCGGCTTTCTTGGCCGCCTCCGCTTTCAGATACTCGGCAAACGCCTTCGACTCGACGGCCCGGCTGATGATGTGCATCTGGATCTCGTCACTGACTTGGGGCACTCGCCCTGACTGAACATCCCGGCCGGACTGGAGAAGCCCAAGTGGTCCCAGCGGAATATCCCCTGGGTATAGTTAGGTTCGAGTGTGTAGGGCCCCGAATGGCAAAGCCGATCCGCTTCGCCTGCTGTCTGGCGTTCCTGGTGGCCGTGCAAACGGTGGCGCAGGCCGAATCCATCGTGTTGCGCGCCGACCGCGTCTTCACCTCCGAAGACCGCCAGGCCCATGCGGGCTGGGTGGTCGTGGTCGAAGGCAACCGCATCGTGCAGGCCGGTCCCGCGGGTACGGTCAGCGTGCCGGCTCAGGCCCGCGTGATCGATCTGCCGGGAGCCACGCTGTTGCCCGGACTGATCGATGCGCATTCGCATCTGTTCCTGCACCCGTACAACGAGGCGCTGTGGGACGACCAGGTCCTGAAGGAGTCGACCGGCTACCGGATGCTGCGCGCGGCCAACCATGCGCGCGATACCCTGTTCGCCGGGTTCACCGCGCTGCGCGATCTGGGCACGGAGGGCGCCGGTGCCTCCGACGTGGTGATGAAGAAAGCCATCAACGACGGCATCGTGCCGGGGCCCCGGTTGTGGGTCGTGACCCGCGCCATCGTGGCGGTCGGGGCCTACGGCCCGGCGCGTCGCGAATACAACTTCGACCGGCAGCTGCCGCAGGGAGCCCAGGAGGCCTCCGGCGCTGCCGACCTGGTGCGCGCCGTGCGTGAGCAGGCGGCCGACGGGGCGGACTGGATCAAGGTCTACGGGGACTATCGGGTCGGACCGGCGGGTGAGGAGCGCCCGACCTTTTCAGTCGAAGAGCTCCAGGCCGTGGTCGCTGCCGCCCATGACCTCGGGCGGCCGGTGGCGGTCCATGCGATGTCGGATGAAGGCATGCGCCGGGCGGCTGCCGCGGGCGTCGATTCGATCGAACACGGGTACGGGGGAACCGAACCGACGTTTCGCTTGATGGCGGAAAAGGCCGTGGCGTACCTGCCGACCTTGACCGCCGCGGAGGCCTACTCGGAATACTTCGAGCACTATCACCGCGGCGAGCCCGCCACGCCCCGGATGGTCAGCGCCGCTCATGCGTTTCAACTGGCCCTGAAGGCCGGCGTCCTGATCGGCAACGGATCGGATGTCGGGGTGTTCCGCCACGGCGACAACGCGCGCGAGCTCGAGTGGATGGTCCGCAACGGCATGACGCCGCCGGATGCGTTGCTCGCCGCCACCGCGGTGGACGCAAAGATCCTGCGTCAGTCCGACCACATCGGCCGGATCCGTGCCGGCCTGCTGGCCGACCTGGTGGCGGTGCAGGGCGACCCGACCGTCGACATCTCGGCCGTGCGGCGGGCCGTGATGGTGATGAAGGACGGGGTCGTGGTGAAGCAGGCGGCCCCGTGAACTACTTCATCTTGTGAGGCACTCCAAAGCGACCTTCGCTGCCATAGATCTCGGTCGTGCCCGACGGTCCGTACCCGGCGATCTGGACGATCACTTCCTCGCCCTTGGCCCCGTCGTAGTGAACGGCTCCGGCGGGGTGCTTCATATAGGCTCCCGCTTTCAGGGCCACGGTCTTGTCGGGGTCCCATGAATCGTCGGTGCCGGTGTACCAGGTGCCTTTGAGCACCACCGCATGGCGGTCTTCCGGGTGGAAATGCGGCGCGCTCATGATTCCGGGAGGAAACTTGACCCGGATGACGTAAAGACCGGGCTTGGTGGGGTCGCCCGAGACCACGGCCATCTGCACGCCGTGGCCGCCGGGCACATCCTTCCACTGCGCCTCGTCGGGCGTGAGGCGCACGAAGCCCTTGGCGTCGGTTTCGGCGCGCGCCGGCGCCAGGGCCAGCGAAGCGCACAGTGCCAGCCAGCCTGTCACGGCGAAGGTTGAAGCGCGCATGATCGCCTCCTTGGCGTTTGTACCCGGACGGTGAAGTATGGCCGAAACCCGATCAATGCAAAGGAGGCGCCTTTGGAACTGACCCGATGGGGGTGGGTGGCGATGCTGCTGGGCACGGCGTGCGCCGGATGCGGCAGCGACGTCGTACTCGGGCCCGCCGCCGACCGGGTCAAGATCACGCGGGATCCCGACGCGGTGAGCGGCTGCACGGCGGTCGGCCAGGTCAACGCCAATGCCTTCTTCAGGGTCGGCAGCGACGAGTATGTGCGCAAGATGCAGAACGAAGCGGTCGGCCTTGGCGGCGACGCGGTCCTTTTGACCTCCGGGCCCGCGGTGGGCGTCGCCTATCGCTGCAAAGCCGCCCCTCCCGCTGCGCACTAGGACGGACGATCGCCGGCGCCGTAAGTCCGCGCCAGCTCCCGGCTGCGCGCGAGCGCAGCGAACACCGCTTCGATGAAGCGCTCGCGCAGGCCGAAAGACGCGATTTTTTCCAGCGCCGCAGCGGTCGTGCCGCCCTTGGAGGTGACCCGTTCGCGCAGTACGGCGAGCGGCTCGCCCGATTGCGACGCCAGTTGCGCAGCCCCCCGGAACGTCGCAACCGACAAGCGGCGGGCCTGCTCGGCCGTCATGCCCATCTGCTCCGCGGCCGCCTGCAGCGCCTCGATGAACAGGAATACGTAGGCCGGTCCGCTGCCCGAGATCGCGGTGACCGCGTCCAGCATCGCTTCGTCGTCGAACCAGACCACTTCGCCGGCCGCGCGCATGATGCGTTCGGCCAGGCCCCGGGCGGCCGGCGGCAGGCCGGCGCCCGCCCACAGGCCGGTGATGCCGGCTCCGATCAGGGCCGGGGTGTTCGGCATCGCCCGCACCACCTGCGGCTGCCCGCTCCAGGCCGCCACCGACGCGGCCGGAATGCCGGCCGCGATCGTCAGCGCAAAGCCGCTGCCGAGCCAGGGCCGGCACTCGGTGCACGCGGCCTGCATGTGCTGCGGCTTGACCGCGAACACCACGGCATCGGCCCCGCGCAGCGCCGCATCGGGCGCGGCGGATCCCTCGACCCCCTGCTCGCGCCGCAACGCCGCCAGGCGGCCGGGGTCGACCTCGACGACCCGGATCTGCGCTGGCGCCAGGCCTTCCCGCAGCAGCCCGGCGATCAGCGCAGTGGCCATGTTGCCGCCGCCGATGAAAGCGATGTTCATGTTCGTGCTCCAAAAATTGCGGTGCCCACGCGCACCATCGTCGATCCTTCGGCAACGGCCGCTTCCAGGTCGTCCGACATGCCCATCGACAGGGTATCCAGGTCGGAGGCGGCGCTTGCCAGCTCGCCGCGCAGGCCCTCGAGCAGCTCCCGCATTCTGGCAAAGGCGGCGCGCTGGCGGGCGGCCTCGCCCGTCGGCTCCGGGATCGCCATCAGTCCGCGCAGGCGCAGCCTGGGCAGGGCCGCGACCTGCCGGGCCAGCGCCGGCAGCTCGGACGGCGCCACACCGTGCTTGGTGGCTTCCCCGCTGATGTTGACCTGCAGCAGCACGTTCAAGGCGGGGCGGTCGGCGGGCCGCTGGCTGCCGAGGCGCTCGGCGATTTTCAGGCGATCGAGCGACTGCACCCAGTCGAAGCTTTCGGCCAGCTCGCGCGTCTTGTTGCTCTGGATCGGACCGATGAAGTGCCACTCCGCAGTGTGGCCCGCCTCGGTGCGCGCGACCTCGGCCATCTTGGCCAGGGCCTCCTGCAGGTAGTTTTCGCCGAATCGGCGCTGGCCGGCCGCCAGTGCCTGCCCGACCCGGTCGGGCCCGAAGGTCTTGCTCACGGCCACCAAGGACACGGTGCGCGGATCGCGCCCGGCCGCGCGCGCGGCCCGCTCGATCCGATCGCACACCGCGCGCAGGCGAGCTTGCGTGGTAGTGTCCAAACTGGCCATAATCCTTCAGATCAACCGGCCCGGCGCTGGGCTAAGTTTGATTCGGCCGAGGGCGCGTGACTGGGCGGCGCGCGCCTTTCCGCCCTGCGCCCGTGGAACGGCTGTCGATGGACATATCCGAACTTCTCGCATTTTCGGTCAAGAACAAGGCCTCGGACCTGCACCTTTCGGCCGGACTGCCTCCAATGATCCGCGTGCACGGCGACGTGCGCCGGATCAACCTGCCACCGCTGGACCACACCGAGGTTCATGCGATGGTGTACGACATCATGAACGATGCCCAGCGCAAGCAGTTCGACGAGCACCTGGAGTGCGATTTCTCGTTCGACCTGCCGGGTCTGGCGCGCTTCCGGGTCAACGCCTTCAACCAGGACCGCGGCGCCGCGGCCGTGCTGCGGACCATTCCGTCGCGCGTGCTGTCGCTGGAGGAGCTGCAGACGCCCCGGGTGTTCGCCGACTTCTCCACCCGGCCGCGCGGCCTGGTGCTGGTGACCGGGCCGACCGGATCGGGCAAGTCGACCACGCTGGCCGCGATGGTCGATCACGTGAACAACAACCTGTACGGCCACATCCTGACGATCGAGGATCCGATCGAATTCGTGCACGAACCGCGCAAATGCGTGATCAACCAGCGCGAGGTCGGCCCGCACACCCTGTCGTTCGAGAACGCGCTGCGCTCGGCGCTGCGCGAGGACCCCGACGTGGTGCTGGTGGGCGAGCTGCGCGACCTGGAAACGATCCGGCTGGCACTGACGGCGGCCGAAACGGGCCACCTGGTGTTCGGCACCCTGCATACGTCGTCGGCCGCCAAGACGATCGATCGGGTGGTCGACGTGTTCCCGGCCGCCGAAAAGGAGATGGTCCGGGCTATGCTGTCCGAATCGCTGGTGGCGGTGATCTCGCAGGCGCTTCTGAAGCTGAAGGACGGCAGCGGCCGGGTCGCCGCCCACGAAATCATGGTCGGAACGCCGGCCATCCGCAACCTGATCCGCGAGAACAAGGTGGCGCAGATGTACTCGATGATCCAGACCGGCTCCCAGTACGGAATGCAGACGCTGGACCAGACCTTGCTGGAGCTGGTGCGGCGCAACGTGATCGCCGTTTCCGAGGCGCGCACCTACGCCAAGACCGCGGACAATTTCGCGGGCTGACCGTCCAGCGCGCAAATCACGGAGGACGCCATGGAACGGGACCAGGCAACGCGCTTCGTGCATGACCTGCTGAAGCTGCTGTTGTCGAAGAAGGGGTCGGATCTTTTCCTGACCGCAGATTTTCCGCCGGCCTTCAAGGTCGACGGGCGGGTGCTGCCGGTGTCCAACCAGCCGCTCACGCAGCAGCATACGGCCGAGCTGGTGCGTTCGATCATGAACGACCGCCAGGCCTCGGAATTCGAGTCGACCAAGGAATGCAACTTCGCGATCAGCCCGACCGGGATCGGGCGGTTCCGCGTGTCGGCCTTCGTGCAGCAGGGCAAGGTGGGCATCGTGCTGCGGGTGATCGCCGATCACATCCCGACCGCCGAAGAGCTGAACCTGCCGACGCTGATCAATGACCTGGCCATGGCCAAGCGCGGCATCGTGCTGGTGGTGGGCGCCACCGGTTCGGGCAAATCCACCACGCTGGCCGCCATGGTCGGCTACCGCAACGAGAACAGCCAGGGTCACATCATCACGATCGAGGATCCGATCGAGTACGTCCATCCGCACAAGAACTGCGTGATCACCCAGCGCGAGGTGGGCGTGGATTGCGAGAGCTGGAGCGTGGCGCTGAAAAATACGCTGCGGCAGGCTCCGGACGTGATCCTGGTGGGCGAGGTGCGCGAGCGCGAGACGATGGAGCACGCGATCGCGTTCGCCGAGACCGGGCACCTGGTGATGTGCACGCTGCACGCCAACAGTACCAACCAGGCGCTGGACCGGATCATCAACTTCTTCCCCGAGGACCGGCGCGACCAGCTGCTGATGGACCTGTCGCTGAATCTGCGCGCGATGGTGTCGCAGCGCCTGATCGCGTTCAAGGACCGCAAGGGCCGCGTGCCCGCGGTCGAAATCATGCTGAATTCACCGCTGATCTCGGAGCTGGTCTTCAAGGGCGAGATCCAGGAAATCCGCGAAGTGATGAAACGCTCGCGCGAGCAGGGCATGCAGACCTTCGACCAGGCCCTGTTCGACCTGCACGAGCGCGAGCTGATCAGCTACGAGGACGCCCTGCGCAACGCCGATTCGGTCAACGACCTGCGGCTGCAGATCAAGCTGAACTCGAAGCTGTTCGGCGGCGTGGCGGGGATCCACCGCGGCATCGAGCACCTCGGCCTGGCGGGTTAGCGGCTGACCGCAGGCGACTACCCGACCAGAAACCGGGGAATGTTTCGGAGCAACGTCGACACAAGCGACGGTTGCTGCGCGGGTACAAGGGGATGGGCGGGTACGCGCGGCGCAACGGGGCGTTGGGCTGGGGCCGGATTTACCGCGCGTGGCGAGACCTTCGCGAGGACAGTCTCGAGCCAGGCGATCACCCTGGCCCAGTGCGCCATTTGGGCGCGCGCGCCCGCGGAGGGGAAGTCGAAGACCGTGAGTCCCTGCTCGAGACAGCGGCTGTAGACGCGCGCGGCCGGGATGGCCCCGAGGTAGGACACGCCAAGATCGCCCAGCATAGTCTCGAGGAGGGCGGAATCGTTTGATCTCGGATCGATGCGCGTACCGACGCAGCCGATCACGCAGTTTCCCTTGGCGACCCGAGGTGCCGCCCGGAGCATGCGAACGGTGCTCTGCAGCGCGCGACGGTCGAAGAAGGAAAAGGCCGAAGGAACGAGGACGGCGTCCGCATACATCATGACGCGCAGGTAAGGCAACCCCTGGAAGCCGCTGGGCGTGTCGATGAAGACATGCCGCGCGTCCAAAGGGGGGTGCGTAAAGGTATTTGCAATGCTATAGCCGCGGATCTTCGCGGAGTTCTCGGGGCGCTGCTTGAGCCAGAATTCCGTCGACTTTTGCGGGTCCACGTCGCACAAGGCGACGCCGGGACCTCGGATGGCGCAGTACGCCGCGAGGTGGGACGTGACGGTGGACTTTCCGGCGCCCCCTTTGCTGTTGATTATGGCGATTACGGCCATGGCACCCGCTGTCGAATCCGATGCGTCGCGCTTTCTTGCTGCGCCGCCATGTTATGCGAACTCGATTCGATACGAATCACCTGGATCGAATCGTCCATTTGGCGCAACCGGGAGAGGCGGGAATCGTAGCGTCAAGAACGGCCGGCCCAGCGGCCTGATTTGGCCGGGAATTCCAGTGGAATATTTCGTTATGGATTCGGCAACTCGAATACCCTGGCCAGATTCACTGTGCCGCCGGTGCCTCATAACCCCGAACGAAGCCTTGCAGGCGACAGGTACTGTGAAGGCGACAAAAAACTGCCATTCAAGTTACCCAGCCCTGGCTTCGTTGCCATAGCTCGTCCGCCAGCGCGGGATCCTGCGCTTGCACGCTCGGCTGCTTGGGGCGGCAATTGTCGTAGTACCGTCCGGTTTCATCGGCCAGCGCCGGTGAGGTGGAGCAATACAGCGTCGTCGCCGACCCTCGCTCGGGCGAAATCATCCCGAGCTTGATCAGCGAGCGCAGTGGCCAGGGCAGGCCGCGCCATATGTCGGTTGCCACCACGCCAGGGTGCAGCGAATAGGTCGTAACGCCGGTTCCGGCCAGCCGGCGCCCGAGTTCCGCGCTGAAGAGCACGTTGCACAGTTTCGAAACGCCGTACTCCGGCAAACCCGCCCGGGTGCGGGTCGGCTTTCGAACGGCGTCCCAGTCGATACCCGTAGCCTTATAGTGCGCCGTGCTCGCAACGGTGACGATGCGCGCCGGAGCCGAGCTCCTGATTCGCTCGATCAGCAGCTGCGTCAGCGCAAAGTGCCCCAGGTGATTGACGCCGAAGGCCAATTCGAACCCCGAGCGGGTCAGGCCGCGTGCGCCGGCCAGCCCGGCATTGTTGATCAGCAGGTGCAACGGCAGGCTGCGAGCCAGGAACGTCTCGGCGCAGCGTCGGACCGATTCGAGGTCGGCCAGGTCCAGCGGGAGCAATTCGATCCGGCTGGCGCCGCCGGCGGCGCGGACCTCGTCCACGACCGCTTTGGCACGTTCGACGGACCGGCATGCGACGAACACCTGGAATCCGAGCTGGGCCAGCTGGCGTGCTGTGACGCGTCCGATGCCCGTATTTGCGCCCGTGATCAGCGCAACGCGAGCGTTGGCGGCCGGATCAGTCGGCATTTGAAGGCGCTGGCTGGTGGGCCGAGACGCGGCGATAGGAGCCGGCCACCAGCTCGAAGCGGTAGAAGCGGCATTCGATCGGGCCGTTGAAAAGCACCGTGCGGCGCGCCTCCTTCAGTTTCAGCTGCGCGGGCAGATCGCGGTCAGCCGACAGCAGCCAGGCATCCCAGCCGGCATAGCCCTGTTTGAGCTGGTCTCCGAGGTCGCCCATCAGCCGCGCCACAGTGGCCGATTTGGGCTCGCTCTGCACGCCGTACGGCGGGTTGGTGACGATCAGTCCCGAGGCAGCGGGAGCCGGCGCGGTGCGGGCGTCGCCCGCGCTGAAACCGAGCGAGCCGGCCTGGATCGATCCGGCCAGTCCCGCCCGCTGCGCATTGGCCAGCGCGGTCTGGACCACGCGGGTGGAGATGTCGCTGCCGCTGATGCGAAATGGCGCGCGCTCGTCCACCGCCTCGCGCGCCTGGGCCAGGATCTGGCGCCAGGCGCGCGCATCGAACCCGAGCAGCTTCTCGAAGGCAAAATGGCGCGCAAGTCCCGGCGCACGCCGGGTCGCGATGCAGGCCGCCTCGATCGGAATCGTGCCGCTGCCACAGAACGGGTCGTGCAGCGCAACGGCCGGCGTCCAGCCGGCGCAGGCCAGCAGGCCCGCCGCCAGGTTCTCCTTCAGCGGTGCTTCACCCTTTTCCAGGCGCCATCCGCGCTTGAACAGCGGCTCGCCCGACAGGTCCAGGTAAAGGTCGGCGCGCTGCTGCGCGAGGTGCGCCACTACCTGCACGTCGGGGACGGCGCGATCGACCGACGGCCGCTCGCCGCAGCGCTCGCGCATCCGGTCGGCGATCGCATCCTTGACGCGCAGCGTCGCAAACTGCAGGCTGCGCAGCGGCGAGCGGGTGGCGGTCACGTCGACCCGCAGGGTCTGGGAAGGCTTGAAATGCTCCTCCCAGGCGACCGAGCGGGCGAGCTCGTACAGGTCCGACTCGTCGCGGTAGCTGCCGCCGGCCAACCGCCACAGCACGCGACTGGCCAGCCGCGATTGCAGGTTGACCGCGTAGGCGGTGGCGAGCGAGCCGTCGAAGCCGGCCCCGCCCGGGCCGGGTGCCACCTTCGTGGCGCCGCAGGCCTGCAACTCGGCGGCCAGCAGGTCCTGCAGACCGCGCGGGCAGACCGCGAAGAAGGCGCGCGCAGCGGCCGGCTCGCTCAAAACGGCTTTACCACGACCAGGATCACCGCGCACAGCAGCAGCAGCACCGGGATCTCGTTGAACCATCGAAACCACATGTGCGAGCGCCGCACCGTGTTGCGCCGGAACGCTTCCAGCATGCGGCCGCAGGCGACGTGATAGGCGATCAGCGCGGCCACCACCACCAGCTTGGCGTGCATCCAGCCCTGGCCCCGGCCGATGCCCAGACCCAGCCACAGCCACAGCCCGAACCCGATCGCCAGCACCGCGATCGGCGTGATGAAGCGATACAGCTTGCCCGCCATCAGCAGCAGCCGCTCGCGCTCGGGGCCGGCCGCGGGCACCATGGCCAGGTTGACGAAGATGCGCGGCAGGTAGAACAGGCCCGCGAACCAGCTCGTTACCAGCACGATGTGAAATGCTGTGACCCATAGCGGCCATGCCATGGGTCAGGTCCGCACTTCGCCGTTTCCCAGCACGATGAATTTCAGCGAGGTCAGCCCCTCCAGTCCGACCGGCCCGCGCGCGTGCAGCTTGTCGTTCGAAATTCCGATCTCGGCGCCCAGCCCGAATTCGAAGCCGTCGGCGAAGCGGGTGGAGGCGTTCACCATCACCGAGGCCGAATCGACCTCGCGCAGGAAGCGCATCGCGCGCTCGTAGTTTTCGGTGACGATGGCGTCGGTGTGGCGGCTGCCGTAGCGGTTGATATGGGCGATCGCCTGGTCCAGGCCGGCCACCGTCGCAATCGACAGGATCGGGGCCAGGTACTCGGTGCGCCAGTCCTCTTCGGTCGCGTCCCTCAGCTGCGCCACGCCCGCGGCGGCCAGGATGCGGCGCGTTTCCGGGCACACGCGCAGTTCGACCTGCTTGCTCGCATAGAGCTGGGCCAGCGGCGGCAGCACTTCGGGCGCAATGGCGCGCGCCACCAGCAGCGTTTCCATCGCGTTGCACACGCCGTAGCGCTGGGTCTTCGCGTTATCGGCGATCCGGATCGCCTTGGCCGGATTGGCGCCCTCGTCGATGTAGACGTGGCAGATGCCTTCCAGGTGCTTGATCATCGGCACGCGGCTCTCGCGCATCAGCCGCTCGATCAGTCCGCGTCCGCCGCGCGGCACCACGACGTCCACGTATTCCGGCAGCGTGATCAGGTGGCCGACGGCGGCGCGGTCCGTCGTGTCGATCAACTGCACCACCGAATGCGGCAAGCCATGTTGCTTCAGCGCGTCGGCGCACAGCGTCGCCAGCAGGCGGTTCGACTCGATCGCCTCCGATCCGCCGCGCAGTACGGCGGCGTTGCCGCTCTTGATGCAAAGCGTCGCCGCGTCGATCGTCACGTTGGGCCGGCTCTCGTAGATGATGGCGATCACGCCCAGCGGCACCCGCATCCGGCCGACCCGGATTCCGGAAGGCATCGTGCGCAGCTCGGTGACCGTTCCGATCGGGTCGGGCAGCCGCGCCACGTCTTCCACGCTGCCCGCCATGTGCTCGATCGCCTGCTCGCTCAGTGCCAGGCGATCCAGCAGCGCCGGCTCAAGACCCGCGGCGCGCGCGCTGGCGAGGTCGCGCTGGTTGGCGGCGGTGAGCTCGGTGCCGCGGCTGCGGATCGCGCCTGCCAGCGTCCGCAGCACCGCGTCCTTGACGGCCGTGTCGGCGCGCGCGATGCGCCGGGAGGCATCGCGCGCCGTGCGCGCGACCGACACCACGTACTCGCGTACGTCCGGCGGCGAGGGTGTGGCCATGATGAGGGTCATCGGGTCGCTGCCGCCAGGGCGATATCCGCCAATTCTAGCCAGGGATCGCTGTCGCTC
>DASZFP010000002.1:0-26629 GCA_035939615.1 Burkholderiaceae bacterium
AGCTGCGACCACGGCTGATGGTTCGCGATCGCGATCAGCACAGGCCGCTGCAGCTCGGGCAGCATCGCGCGCATCGCGATCGTGTCGGCGTGTTCGGCCAGCGACTCCGCGTTGAGTCGAAGCCAGCCGTCCGCCTTCCAAGCGATCTGCGCGGCCTCGGAACGCAGCTGCTCGATCGCCAAGTGTTCCGCATTGTCGGCGGTCACAGTGCGAGCGATCCACCAGGTCGCCAGCAATGGCAGCAATGCCGCCACCAGCAGCCCGAAGAAAAACCGCCAGAACAGGGTCAACGCAGGAAACCGTAGCATGGTTCGGTGATGGTCAAGGAGTCAAAGAGTTCAAAGAGTCGACGAGTCAAACACTTGGCCCGCCGTTATCGCACGCAATGCGATTCAATGTCAAAGGTCCAACTACCGCATCCTAGTCAACAACGGGGGAATGGAATTTAAGCCTGGTGCGCGGTCGAGGCGGTTGGAACCCGGACGACCACGGGGTTGAAGCGGTGCGGTGCGGGAAGTGGTGGGCCGTGCAGGATTCGAACCTGCGACCAACGGATTAAAAGTCCGCTGCTCTACCGACTGAGCTAACGACCCGTCGGGCAGGGCGCCGTCAATTGTTTTCGGTCTTCGGACGGCCAGCGCGGGGTACCCGGCATTATCCGAGGCGCCGCAGGTGACGTCAAACTTATTAACGTGGTCGAGCTACTTGGTACCCAATGAAGCCAGCCGCTCCTTGGCCAGCTTGGCTGCGTCCGAATCAGGGAAATCCTGGACGATCTTGCTCAGCGTGGCCCGGGCCGATTTCTTGTCGTTCAATTCGATCTGGCTGGCGGCGATGTTCAGCAGCGCGTCGGGCGCTCTGGGCGAATCGGGAAAGCGGTCGATCAGCGCTTGCTGCGCCGCGATGGCGGACCGGTAATCCTTGATGGCGTAATACGAGGTGCCCAACCAGAATTGCGCGGCCGCCGCGTAGGCGGACTGCGGATAGCGGGCCAGGAACCCCGACAGGCCCCCCACCGCCGTGCGGAAATCGTTGGCTTTGAACAGCGCCATCGCGGACTCGTACGCGGCCTGTTCGTCGCGATCGACCTGAACGCTCTTGCCCTCGACGGTGACCGAGGTCGGCTCCAGGCGCTTGATCCGGGCGTCCAGGTCCGAGTACAGGTCGTGATTGCGCTTCTGCAGGGTCGCGACGTCGTTGGTCAGCTGCTCGATCAGGCCGCGCAGCTTGGCCAGCTCCTGGTGCAGCCCGTCGAACTGCCCTCCGGACTCGAGCTGGCCGCGCTGGATGGCTTGCACCAGGTTGTCGATGCGGTCGAGCCGCTGCGACAGCTCATCGATCCGCGCGCTGTGCTCCTTCTGAAGCTGCGCCACCTGGTCGCGCAGGTCGACGATCGCCTTGCGCGCCTCTTCGTCGCCGAACAGCGCCTGTGACGGCGCCGCCAGGCTCAGCAGCAGGGCCAGCAGCCCAAGCGAGGAAAGGCGCTTCACGGCCGGTCAACTCAGCGGTAAACGAGGTCTGCGCGCCGGTTCTCGGCCCAGGCGGCTTCGTCGTGGCCCGTTGCCTTGGGCTTTTCCTTGCCGAGGCTGATGGTCTCGATGCGCGCGGCCGTCACTCCGACCAGCTCCATTCTTTCACGCACCGCATCGGCCCGGCGCTGGCCCAGCGCCAGATTGTATTCGCGTCCTCCGCGCTCGTCGCAGCTGCCCTCGATCCGGACCTGCCGCGCGGCGTGCTCGACCAGGTAGCGGCCGTGCGCTTCGATCAGCGGCTGGTATTCGACCTTGATCAACGACTTGTCAAAATCGAAGTAAACGCTGCGCTTGGCCAGTGCGCCGCCGGGATCGTTGAGCGGATCAACCGGTGGCGGCGCCGGCGCTTCGACTTTGGCCACCGGAGCGGGAGGTGCCGGCGCCGGAGCCGGCGCCGGTGGCTTGCTCTGCTCAACTACCGGGGCGGGCTTTTCTTCCAGCTTGGTGCTGGCGCACCCGGCCGCCAGGAGCGCCGTGGCGGAAGCCGTCAACAGAATGCGCATCGATCTCATCATCGTCCTCCTGAATGGGTCATTTGTTGGTCCGACCCGCTGCGGAGCCGGCTCATTTTACGAGGGGACCCCAGCAGGGTTCCCGGATATCGCCGTTCGGACCCTTGATCCGGGCCCGCGCGCGGCCGTCGGTCGATGCCAGCGCGAGGATGCCGCGACCTCCCACTTCGGTCGCGTAGAGTAGCAAACGGCCATTGGGGGCGAAAGTCGGCGACTCGTCCCTGACGGTATCGGTGACGGTCAACTCCTGGTTCAGTGCAATGTCCAGCACCTCGATCTGGAACAGGTCATTGCGCCGCGACACGTAGGCGAGCAGCCGGCCGTCCGGGCTCACCCGAGGGCTGATGTTGTAGTCGCCGTTGAAGGTGATGCGTTGAGCATCGCCCCCGGCGGCCGGCATCCGGTAGATCTGGGGGCTGCCGCCGCGGTCGGACGTGAAGTAGATCCAGGCGCCGTCGGCCGAGAAGTACGGCTCGGTATCGATCGCGTCGTTGGACGTCATGCGCCGCGGGTTGGAGCCGTCGACGCCGATCAGGTAGATCTCCGAGTTGCCGTCCTTGGTCAGCACGACGGCCAGGCTCTTGCCGTCCGGAGAAAACGCCGGGGCGCTGTTGCTGCCCTTGAAATTGGCCACCGCGGTGCGAGCGCCGGTGGCCAGCGCATGCACGAAAACCACCGGTTTGTGCGATTCGAACGAGACGTAGGCGAGCTGCGTGCCGTCCGGCGACCAGATGGGCGAGATGATCGGCTCGCGCGAACGCAGCGCGGTTTGCGGGTTGGCGCCGTCGGCGTCGGCAATCTGCAGTTCGTAGGCGGTGCGGCTGAACTGGACCACGTAGGCGATCCGGGTCGCGAACACGCCCTTGTCGCCGGTGAGCTTCTCGTAGATCCGATCCGCGATCCGGTGCGCCGTCAGGCGCAGCTCGGCGGGGGGAGCTGTGTACGAGATGCCGTCGATCTGGGTGTTGCGCACGCTGTCGTAGAGCCGATAGCGGATGTCGAACCGCCCGTCGGCCAGATGCGAGACCGAGCCCACCGCCAGCGTGTCGGCGCCGCGCGCCCTCCATTGGGGCAGGTCCACGCGCTCGTCCTCCGCCACGGGCGCATCGCCCGGCTCGACCATGCGGAACTGGCCGGAGCGCGTCAGGTCGGCCCGGACGATGGCCGAGACGTCCTGCGGCACGGCGCTGTCGGCTTTGAAAGCCGCCACCGCGATCGGATACTGCTGCGAGCCGACGCCGGTGATCTCGACCGTCATCTGCGCCGGTGTGGTCCGGCTGGCAAGCGCGGCCGCCAGACCGAGCAGCAGGATGAGCGAGCAACGGGATCGCCGTGCGCAGGTCTTTGGCATCGCCCGCGGATTATAGGGATGACAGGGACCTGCCTTCGGACGATTCATCGCGTTTCCGTGGGATACATCCTTAGGGTGAACGATCGAGAGGGAATGACGCCGTCCCGATCGCGTGGGAACGGATCGCAGCGGATGATGGCGCGCTCGGCCGCCTCGTCGTATCCGGACAGCCCGCTGGGCTTGGTCAGTTTCGGAGGAGCAGCCTGCTCTCCGGTCGGCAGCAGATCGACCTTGAATTCCGCGAACACCTGCTCGGGCGTGTCTGCCGGCACCGCGAACACGATGTGCGGCCGTACGCAGGCGTTGATCAGCGCCTTGTAGGTTTCGCTGAACGCGCCGCTCGAGCTGGACTGGGCGCGCCCCATGCCCGACACCTGGCCGGTCAATCGCGCGATTTCGGTCTGGCGGCGCTCTTCGGCCTTGTGCTCCTCGCGCGCGATCTGTTCGGGGCTCGGCTTGGGGGGTTCGACCTTCTTCGGTTCGATCTTTTTCGGCTCGCGCTTCTGGATCGGAGCGCGCTCCAGCGGCGGCGGGCTTTCCTGCTCGGGCGCATGCGGTTTGACCTGCTGCTGCTGGACGATGTCGGCGTCCGGCTTGGCCGCCTCCGGCTGCGGCGGCGCGGGCGGCTCAGGAGGCGGCGCCGGCGGCTGCACCGGCGCCAGCGGCTCCCACAGCTCGGCCACGGCAGGGGACTCGCTGGACGTGCGCCACTGCACCGCGAACCACATGCCGAAGACGAGCAGCGCGTGCATCGCCACCGCCGCCATGAAGGACGGCACCGTGTTGCGGCCGCGTTCGGGGCCCCGCGGACGCGTCGGCGCGGTGGCCGGCAGGCGAGGTCGAAAGGCCATTTTTCCCGGTTATTCGGACGGTTTGACGACCAGCCCGACGCGCCGCACGTTGCCCTTGTACAGCGCATCCAGCACGCGCGTGACCGACTCGTAGCGGGTCTTCTTGTCGCCGGCGATCACGACCGGCGTATCGGGCCGGCTCTTCTGGCGGTTCCTGACCGTGGCCAGCAGCTGATCGAGCTCCACCGGCACGGCCTGGCCGCCCGAGGCCGCGCCCGGGGCGCGATCGCGCAGCAGCAGCGAGCCGTCGGCTTTCACGATCACTTCCAGCGGGGCATCGGGCGCGCGCGTCGACTTGCCCACCGACGGCAGCTCGACCAGGCTCGGGTTCACGAACGGGGCCGACACCATCAGGATCACGACCAGCACCAGCATCACGTCGATGTACGGCACGACATTGATATCGGACATCATGCGCCGCCGGCTGCCAGCAGTGCGTCGCGCCAGGACCGCCATCGTGGCCTGCCCCTCAGCGTTGCCGCTGCAGGATGTTGGAGAACTCCTCGATGAAGCTCTCGAAGCGGTTGGCCAGCCGGTCGATGTCGTGCGCGAACCGGTTGTACGCCACCACGGCCGGGATCGCGGCGAACAGTCCGATCGCGGTGGCGATCAGCGCTTCGGCGATGCCCGGGGCGACGCTGGCGAGCGTGGCCTGCTGAAGTCCGGAAAGACCCGTGAAGGCGTGCATGATGCCCCACACGGTGCCGAACAGGCCCACGTACGGGCTGACCGAGCCGGCCGAAGCGAGGAAGGCCAGGCGCGCCTCCAGTGCGTCCATTTCACGCTGGTAGGTGGCGCGCATCGCGCGCCGCGCCCCGTCCAGCATCGCCTGGCGTTCGACTTCCTGGCCGCGCCCGCGCAGCTTCAGAAATTCGCTCATCCCGGCCTCGAAGATCCGCTCCAGCGCGCCGGTCTTATGACGCGGATTGGAGGCGGCCTGGTGCAGCGTTTCCAGGTTCACGCCGCTCCAGAACCGCCGCTCGAAGGCCTCGGTTTCCCGGTTGGCGCTGCGGATCGAAAACGCCTTGCTGAAAATGGCCGTCCAGGAACCCAGGGAAACCAGCAGCAACAGCGCCATCACCGCCTGCACCACCAGCGTGGCCTGGGTGACGAGCGACAGAATCGAAAGATCGGCAGATACGTTCATCGTGGGTGAATCGTGGCGAATCGCAGAGTTTATCGTGGGGCGAGCAGCCCTCTCAGGCGCTCCGGCAGGCGCGTGGGCTGGCGCCGCCGTGCATCCACGCACGCGACCGTGACCTGCGCCCGCGCCAGCGCCTCGCCCAGGCGCAGCGCGACCTGATCGAACGCCAGCGAGCAGCGGCCCAACTGGGCCAGGCGCGCCTCGATCGTCAGCTCATCATCCAGCCGGGCCGGCGCCAGATACTTCACCTCGATCCGCACCACCACGAACTGCAGGCCCTGCTGCAGCGCCAGCGCGCTCTGGTCGATGCCGAGCTCGCGCAGCCATTCGGTGCGGCAGCGCTCGAAGAACTTCAGGTAGTTGGCGTAGTAGACGACCCCGCCCGCGTCGGTGTCCTCGTAGTAGACGCGAACGGGCCAACGGAACACGGCGCAGGACGGGGCGGTGGATCCGACCCTATCGGTTGTTGCGCGCACCGCGTCCAGTGTATCGGGTGCACCCGGACGGCCTGATTCGCCGATGCGGTGGCTGTGTCATGGTGCGGCGCATCATAGCGATTCGTTGATCGGATTCAATCGGCCATGCCGATGACCATCGGTCGAACGATTCACGTGTGATCCAAAAACAACAATCGCGCACGCGATGACGGCCGCGTATTGCAAAGCACTTTGCTGGGGTTAAAAATCCTTCGGATCAACACGGGCGTGTGGTCGGTCCAGGCGTCAATAGGATAAACGGACGATCGCAGGCCTTCCGGTGCGTTGACATTTGCGGCGAGCCGGCTGATGTCCGATCAACGAGATTTGGGGGGAAACATGTCCAAGCCGAATCCAGCGCCAAAAGCGCTGGCTGTTGCCCTAGCCGGGGCTGCCGCCATATCCGTGTCGGCAGTGGTCCTGGCTCAGGAAGCGCCGATCGAACGGATCGAGATCACGGGATCGGCGATCCGGCGCATCGAGGCCGAAACCGCGTTGCCGGTGACCACCCTGACGCGGGAGGACATCGCCAAGACGGGCGCGACCAGCGCGACTGACCTGCTGCAGATGCTGCCGTCCTTGCAGGGTTTCGTCACCTCGTCGGATTCGGTCAACGGTGGCGGGGGCGGGGTCACCACGGCTGCGTTGCACTCGCTGCCGTCGAAATACACCCTGGTGCTGATCGACGGCCAGCGCGTGGCCACGCAGGGCCTGAACAACTCCTTCGGGGGCGGTGTCGCGGTCAACATCGAGAGCATTCCGCTCGATGCGGTCGAACGGGTCGAGATCCTGGCCGACGGGGCCTCGGCGTTGTACGGTTCGGATGCGATCGCCGGCGTGGTGAACTTCATCCTGAGGAAGAACTCGACCGCAGGCAACGTCTACTTCAACTGGAACGCGGCCCAGCATCCGGGCGGCGACAGCTGGAGCGCCGGGTTCTCCAAGGGCTTCGGCGACATCAACACCGACCATTTCAACGTGCTGTTCAACTACAGCCACGACTATCAGCAGACGATCATGGCCTCGGAGCGTCCCTCCTCGGCGCGGGGCGCCTTCTTCCCGTTCACGTACAAGGGCACGAACTACATCTTCAACCAGGCGACCTCCAACACGGAGCCGGCCAACATCACGTTCCAGGCGGTTCCGACCGGCTCTCCCGCGGGGACGACGCCGACCCGATATTCCATCAATCCCTATTTCCGGCTGAACGGCAATTGCGGCAACGCTAACGCGCAGGTGCTGGTGCCTCCTGCGCTGTCCGGCGGCGTAGTCGGTGAGTCGTGCCGGTTCAACTACGCGGCCACGGTGGAGGACGTTCCGCCGTCGACGCGCGACGCCGGGCTGGTGAAGGCGAGCTTCAAGGTCAACAACGACAACAGTGCCTACGCCGAGTACCTGATCACCAACTACTCGACCAGTCCGCGCTATGCGCCGCCGGCGCAGCCGCTGGGGCTGAACGCAACGACGCAGTTCCCCACGCTGTACAACACGTACGTGGCCCCGTTCCTGGCGGCCAACGGACTGACCAGCACCAACGGCAAGGCCACGCTGGGTTATCGCGCCGTGCAGGCCGGGGGGCGCCAGGATAACTACGTGACCGAGGCCGAGCACTTCTCGATGGGCCTGGAGGGGACGCTGTACGGCTTCGATTACAAGGCGGCCTATACCCGATCGCACAACAGCCTGACCGACAATCTGGACGGCGGATATCTGAGCTTCGACCAGCTTCACGCGCTGGTGGCGGCCGGCACGTACGACCCGGTGCTGGCTACCGGCGCGGCTGCGTTGAAACCCGCCATTTTCCACACGTGGGGCAACACGGTGTCGTCCGATGCGAACGAGATCTTCCTGCAGGGGCAGCACGGCGTGTTCGATCTTCCGGGGGGATCGTCGATCCTGGCGATCGGCGGCGAGTACGACAGCAATCTGTATCGGCAGAACTTCTCCGCGATCGAACTGGCCAACAGCGGCTACTCGACCCAGGGCACGCTGACTGACCTGCCGGTCGGCGGCAGCAGCGGCCTGGTTCCGATCGACGGCACCCGCAACAACTGGGGAATCTTCGGCGAGTGGAATTTCCCGATTCTGAAGCAGCTCGAACTGATCGCTTCGACCCGGTTCGACCACTACGACAAGGTCCACAGCAGCTTCGTGTTCGGCAACGCGGACCCGATCACCGGGATCGCCCCCCAGATCGGCGATCAGCAGCTGGGCAACACGAATTCGCACGGCACCGAAAAGATCACGTTCCGCTTTCAGCCGATCGAACGCGTGCTGCTGCGCGGTTCCTGGGGTACCGGCTTCCGAGCGCCGGCGATCACCGACGTTGCCGGCCCGCTGGTATTCAACGGCAGCACGGCCGGCAGCTATCAATGCCCGATCCCCGGAGCTGCGGGCTGTATCCCGGGCAGCGCGCAATACGACCTGGTTGCCGGCCCGAACGGCCTTTCCGGGGAAGCCGGCCTGAAGCCCGAAAAGTCCAAGCAATGGACCGTCGGGTTCCGGGTCGAGCCGATTGATCAGTTGTCCTTGGGGATGGACCTGTGGGACGTGAGGATCACGAATCAGATCCTGTCGCAGGGCATCCCGGAAACCCTGGCATTCAACAACCCGAACCAGTTCCGCAATCTGTTCATATCACCGTACATCGACCCGGTTGGGCTGTTCACGACGATCGCGCTGCAGCAGATCCCGTTCAACGGCGGGGAGGCGCAGTACCGGGGCGTGGACTGGGACTTCAGCTACAAGAGCAAAACGCCGATCGGCACCGCCCTGGCGCAGTGGACCGGCACGTACATGTTGCGGCAGCGATATACCCTCGGCCCGGGTAACTGCCCGGGCCTCAACACCAAGTGGTGCTCCGACCTGGCCGCGTTCGGCCCGGACAACACGGTCGTGTTCCGCATCCAGTCCCATCTGCTCTTGAGCCTGGCGACCGGACCGTTGACCAACACGCTGGTCGCACACTACAAGTCGTCCTACAAGGACGAGCCCTATGGCCAGGGCACCTCCGTGTTCCTGGCCCCGAACCTGTCGCCGATCCCGGCCTCCGGGTTCCCGGGTCTGGACGTGCCGACCTACACGACGTTCGACTGGCAGACCGTGTACGACTACACCAAGAAGATGCACGTGACATTCGGCATCAAGAACCTGTTCGACAAGGATCCGCCGTTCTCGCTGCAGAACGCCGGCGGCGGCAACCAGATCGGATACGACGGCCGTTATGCGGACATCATCGGCCGCGTGTTCTACGTGACCGGCAAGTACGACTTCTGAGCGCGTAGCCCGCGGCTCTTCTCCCCAAAGACGCTCGCCCGGATGATCGGGCGGGCGTTTTCTCTTCTGGCTCTAATCGAACAGCCCACCGGAGCCCGCGCCGGCGGGTTCGGCCAGGCCGAAGTGCCGGTAGGCGGCCACGGCGGCGATGCGGCCGCGCGGCGTGCGCTGCAGCAGCCCCTGCTGGATCAGAAACGGCTCGATCACGTCTTCCAGCGTGTCGCGCTCCTCGCCGATCGCCGCGGCCAGGCTGTCGATGCCGACCGGCCCCCCGCCGAACTTTTCGATCACCGCCCGCAGCAGCTTGCGGTCCATCACGTCCAGACCGAGGGCGTCGACTTCGAGCATCTTGAGCGCGCGGTCGGCCGTGCCACGGCCGATGGTCCCGCTCTCGCGCACCTCGGCGTAGTCGCGCACCCGGCGCAACAGCCGGTTGGCGATGCGCGGGGTGCCGCGCGAGCGGCGCGCGATCTCGCCCGCCCCGTCGGCCTCGAGCGAGGCGTTCAGCAGCCGTGCTGAGCGCACCACGATCGCCGCGATCTCGCTTTCGCTGTAGAACTCCAGCCGCGCGACGATCCCGAAGCGGTCGCGCAGCGGGTTGGTCAGCATGCCGGCGCGGGTGGTGGCGCCGACCAGCGTGAAGGGCGGCAGATCCAGCTTGATCGAACGGGCCGACGGGCCCTCGCCGATCATGATGTCGATCTGGTAGTCCTCCAGTGCCGGATACAGGATCTCCTCGACCACGGGGCTGAGACGATGGATCTCGTCGATGAACAGCACATCGTGGCGGTCCAGGTTGGTCAGCAGCGCGGCCAGGTCGCCGGGCCGCTCCAGCACCGGCCCGCTGGTCTGCCGCAGGTTCACCTGCATCTCGTGCGCGATGATGTGCGCCAGCGTGGTCTTGCCCAGCCCGGGGGGACCGAACAGCAGCACGTGGTCGAGCGCCTCGGCGCGCCCCCGCGCGGCCTGGATGAAGATCTCGAGTTGCTCGCGGATGCGCTGCTGCCCGATGTAATCGGCCAGCCGCTGCGGCCTCAAGGCGCGCTCGGCCGCTTCCTCGCCGGGTGTGGCAGCTGCTGCCGTGATCAGTCGCTCTTCGTCCACAGCCTGGTATCTCCCCTCTCCCGCTTGCGGGAGAGGGGTCGGGGGTGAGGGCCAGCGATTCTAGGGCGTTCCGCACAGGGTCGCGCCCGCATCATTGGATTCATATGGCGCGGCCGCCGCTCTGGATCGAAATCATCGCCTTCATGGACCCTTTGAGCTCGGCGATATCGCGCTGCTGATCCAGCAGAACGCGCTGCATCCCCTCCAGGACTCTGTCCTGCTGGGCCAGCTTCTCTTTCAGGACGGCGACCCCGGACAAGCGATCGAGAATGTCGGTGACCAGGCTCACGCCGGCGTCTGTGCCTTGATTTTCTCGATTTCCGAGAAAAACTTGCTGGCGCGCGCCTGGCCAGCGTCCAGGATGGCATTCATCTGATCGATTTCGATCTGGGCCTGTCGGGTCGCTGCATCCAGCAGCCGAAGCTCGTCGGCTCCGAGTCCGGCCAGGTACGCGTCGACGGCGTTGCGGATCTCCACCGATACGTTGGTCCCATTGGCGCTGGCCTTGCGGGCGATGGCCTTCTTCTGGGCCTGCTCCAGGTAGACGTTGGTCAATACGAGAGAGCTGCTGGTGCTTCGGCTGCTCATGGCTTGTGGGCTCACACTACGCGATACATATTATGTATTATGCGCTGCCTCCTCGTCGCCCGTCAACGCCGGCGACGGTAGTGATGCGCTAAGCTTTGGCCAGCGACTTCAGCGCGATCCGGATGCCGTCCGACACGCCGGTGCCGGCCGGCACCAGCCGCGCTGCCGCGGCGGCCTCACGCTCGGAATAGCCCAGGGCGAGGAGCGCCCGCAGCACGTCGGTGCCGGACTCGGCAGCCCCGGCTGTTCCGGGGGCGCCCCCTTCGATGTCGGCGCCCAGCTTGCCCTTCAGTTCCAGCAGGAGCCGCTCGGCCGTTTTCTGGCCGATTCCGGGCAGTCTCTTGAGGGTTGCGGCGTCCTGCCGGGTGACGGCCTGGGACAGCTCATCGACGCTCAAGCCCGACAGAACCGCCAAGGCGATGCGCGCGCCCACGCCCGAGATCTTGATCAGCGCCCGAAACGCGTTGCGCTCCGCCTGGGTTGCGAAACCGAACAGCTGGTGCGCGTCTTCCCGCACCACCAGGTGCGTGAGCAGCGTGACGCGCTCGCCGATGGGCGGCAGCCCATAGAAGGTGCTCATCGGCACATCGACCTCGTAACCGACGCCGCCGGCATCCACCAGCAGCGTGGGCGGGCGCTTCTCGATCAGGGCGCCGGCGAGCCGCCCGATCATGTGTCCGCCTTGTCCAGGGCGCGCGAGGCGAAATCGCTCCAGGCCGCGCGGGCGCGTGCGCCCCGGGCGCGGCCTGAGCGCGGCTGCGCGCCCCGCACCGCGCGCAACGTCGAGGCACTGTGGGCATGGCAGATGGCGCACGCCAGCGCATCGGCGGCGTCCGGCCCGGGGGCGCGGGGCAGCACGAGCAGGCGCTGCACCATCTTCTGAACCTGGATCTTGTCGGCCTTGCCGTAACCGACGACCGCCTGCTTGACCTGCAGCGCGGTGTACTCGTGCACATTCAGACCCGCGCCGACCGCGGCGCACACGGCGGCGCCCCGCGCCTGTCCGAGCAGCAGCGTCGACTGGGCGTTCACGTTGACGAATACCTTCTCGATCACGGCTTCGGACGGCTCCGTGGCGTGGATCACGTCGGCCAATGCCGACAGGATATGCGCCAGCCGCTGCGCCAGGGCTCCGGGCGGAACGCGGATCACCCCGGCTTGCAGGTGGCGCAGCCGCCCGCCGGTGGCCTCGATCACGCCGAAGCCGGTCCGATTCAGGCCGGGATCGATTCCGAGTATGCGTACCGTTGCGACGCGGTTGGGCAGGGACATGCTGTTGCCGGGCCGCGACTCGGCTTCAATGCCGGAAATGCCGCATGCCGGTGAACACCATCGCGATGCCGTGCTGATCGGCGGCGGCGATCACCTCAGGGTCGCGCACGCTGCCGCCGGGCTGGATCACCGCGCTTGCGCCGGCCTGGACGACGGCGTCCAGCGCATCGCGGAACGGGAAAAACGCATCGGAGGCAGCCGCCGACCCCGAAAGGGAAAGGCCGGCATCGCGCGCCTTGATCACCGCGATCCGGGCCGAATCGAGCCGGCTCATCTGGCCGGCCCCGATCCCCAGGGTGGCTTGGCCCCGGGCGAATACGATCGCATTGGATTTAACGTGACGCACCACGGCCCAAGCGAACATCAGGTCGTCCATCTCGGATGGCCTCGGCGCGCGGCGCGTGACCACTTTCAGGTCGGAACGGGCGATCGGCGCGATGTCCGGCGTCTGCACCAGCAGTCCGCCGCCGACCCGCTTGAAGTCGAAATCGTTGCTGGCCGAGCCCAGCGGCACCGTCAGCAGCCGAAGGTTCGCCTTGGCGGCCAGCGTGTCGCGCGCGTCCGCATCGAAGCCGGGCGCGACGACCACCTCGGCGAACTGCCCGGCCAGAGCGCTGGCGCAGGCGCCCGTGACCTCGCGGTTGACTGCGATGATGCCGCCGAAAGCCGAGGTGGGGTCGGTCGCGAACGCCTGCCGGTAGGCAGACACCACGTCCTCGCCGGCCGCGACCCCGCACGGGTTGGCGTGTTTGACGATGACGCACGCCGGCGCGCGCAGAGCGCGCACGCACTCCCAGGCGGCGTCGGCATCGGCCACGTTGTTGAACGACAACTCCTTGCCCTGCAACTGCTCGTAGCCGGCCAGCAGACCGGGGCCCGGTTCCGGATCGCGGTAGAACGCGGCCTGCTGGTGCGGATTTTCGCCGTAGCGCATCGGCTGGCGCAGCGTCCACTGCCGGGTCAGCACGCGGGGAAACGCCTCGCGCTGGCCGTCCGCGTCGAGGCTGGACAGGTACCCGCTGATGGCTCCGTCGTAACGGGCCGTATGGGCGAAGGCCTTGATCGCCAGCTCGAAACGGGTCGTGGCACCGGTCGCGCCGCGTGCCTGAAGCTCTTCGACGACGCGCGGATAGTCGGCCGGGTCGACGATCACGGTCACTGCGCCATGGTTCTTGGCTGCAGCGCGCAGCAGCGCCGGGCCGCCCACGTCGATGTTCTCGATCGCATCGACCAGCGTGCAGTCGGGCCTGGCGGTGGCCGCTTCGAAGGGATACAGGTTCACCGCGACCACATCGATCAGGCCGATCCCGTGCTGCGCCAGCGCGCGCAGATGCTCCGGTGCGTCGCGGCGCGCCAGGATGCCGGCGTGGACGGCCGGGTGCAGCGTCTTTACGCGTCCATCCAGGATCTCCGGGAACCCGGTGATCCGGGCTACCTCGGTGACTGCGATGCCGCGTTCGGTCAGCGCGCGCGCGGTGCCGCCGGTCGAAAGGATCGTGAATCCCAGGCGCGCCAGCGAGCGCGCGAAATCGGCCACCCCGGCCTTTTCGGACACGCTGATCAACGCATAGCGGACACTCATCTACTTGAGCTTCAAGAGATCATCGGGCCCCTTCACAGCAGGCCGTAATCGACCAGCTTGCGCCGAAGCGTATTGCGATTGATGCCGAGCAGATCGGCGGCTGCCGACTGATTGCCGCAGCAGCGCTCGACCGCGAACTTCAGCAGCGGGCGTTCCACCGCCTGCATCACCAGTTCGTGCAGCGCGTGCGGCTGGGCCCCGTCCAGGTCCGAGAAGTACTGGTCCAGGCTGCGCAGCACGCTCTGCTCCAGCGTCTCCCGCCGAGGCAGCGATTCCACCGCTGCCTTTTCGCTGACACCGGGTGCCGGCAAGGGTTCAATGTGCACACGCCTCGATGGTGTCGAGCTCACCTGGATCTCCTCCGCATTCGGGCGCCTCGGGCCGATCGACTGAGTCATCCGCGTACTGCAATCGGTCACCCAGGTCGCCCGCATCCCGCAGAAATTCGTCCAGCGCCTGGCGCTGCTCCTCGCAGCGCTCGAGGCGGTTCATCCGCTCGCAGAACCGCGCACCGCCCTGCAGGCGGCGCGTGTACCAGATGATGTGCTTGCGAGCCGTCCGGACGCCCAACGCCTCGCCGTAGAACCGATAGTGCTCGTCCAGGTGCTCCTGCAGCAGGCTGCGCACCTCCCCGATCGTCGGAGTCGGAGCAATCGACCCGGTGCGAAGAAAATGGCCGATCTCGCGAAAGATCCAGGGCCGGCCCTGGGCTGCGCGGCCGATCATGATCGCATCGGCGCCGGTGGCCTCGAACACCTCGCGCGCCTTGTGCGGCGAGTCGATGTCGCCATTGGCCACGACCGGGACGCGCACGGCCCGCTTGACCTGCGCGATCGTGTCGTACTCCGCGCGGCCCATGAAGCCGCAGGCGCGCGTGCGTCCGTGCAGCGTCAGCATCCGGATGCCGGCCGACTCGGCCATTTTCGCGACGCGCACCGCGTTGCGGGTGTGCGGGTCCCAGCCGGTGCGGTACTTCAGCGTCACCGGCACGTCCACCGCCGCGACCACCGATTCCACGATCCGACCGACCAGCGCCTCGTCCCTGAGCAGGGCCGAACCGCACGCGACCTGGCACACCTTGCGTGCCGGACAGCCCATGTTCAGGTCGATGATCTGCGCGCCGCGGTCGACGTTGTAGCGGGCGGCATCGGCCAGCACGGCCGGATCGGCCCCGACCAGCTGCACCGCGATCGGCGCAGCTTCGCCATCGTGATCGAGGCGGCGCGAGGTTTTTCCGCTGGCGCGCACGCGTGGATCGGACGCCACCATTTCGCTGACGACGTAGGCGGCACCCAGTCGCCGGCACAGCCGTCGAAATGGCCGGTCGGTGACCCCCGCCATCGGCGCAGCGAATACACGGTCTTTCAGCTCGAAGGAGCCGATGCGCATCTGTAAAAAATGGGAGCAGAAAAAAAAGCCCGGGCTTCGTCGCGGGTACCATCGCATTGTAGCCAAGCGGACCGCGAAGGCAATGCGGTAGACGACTTAACTCACGTCAGCGACGAACCCCGAACATCAGGACCGACGACAGGCTGCGCCGCGCCGGGCCAGCCAGGTCGAACACCGTCAGGGCGATCGAGCGGGCGATCGCGATGGGCGCTGCACGCGCCGCAAACAGGCTGGGCAGAGCCCCGGTCAGCGACGAGATCGCGAATCGATCCGTTTTCCGGGTCGATTCATATCGGGACAACGCTGAAACCGGGTCGTGGGGTGTTCGTGCAAGGCAGTCGGCCAGGCAGACGCAGTCGCGCATGCCCAGGTTGAAGCCCTGCCCGGCCACCGGATGCAGGCTCTGGGCCGCGTTTCCGATATAGACCAGCCGATGCTCGCGTAATCGCATTCGATTTCGAGGCAGCAGCGGAAACTGGCTGCGCGCTCCCGGGCGGACGACGCGACCGGTGCGCGGCCCCAGCGTGGCCTGGATCTTGCGGGCGAATTCCTCGTCGCTCAACGCCATCCGCTGCTGCGCGATCTGCCGATCCAGACACCAGATCATCGACTTTCGGTCGCCGGCGCCGGCCGCTTCCGGCACGGGCAGCAGCGCCAGCGGTCCTTCGCGCGTGAAGCGCTCCACCGCGGTGCCGGCGGCCAGGCCATGCACGTCCAGATCGCACAGCAGCGCGACCGCCGGTGCAACATCGGATTCGCCGGCCGGGCTGCCTTCGGCATTGATCGCGATCGAGGTCTCGATCGGCTCGGCCGCCTGCAGCCGCAGCAGCACCGACTGCTGGCGTTGTTCCAGTCCCAGCACGCGGCAGGGGCGGCACACCACGATGTCCGGGTCGGCCTGCGCGGCGCGCGCCAGCGCCTGCACCAGGTCGGCATACCAGACGGTCGCACCCAGCGCGTCGCCTGCGAAGTCCCGGCTGGTCAATCGGGTCGCGCCGAACTGCCCCGCAGAGCTGACGTGCACGTCGAAAATGCGGGCCATCGGCGCAAAATCGCGGCCCAGCAGCCCGGTGAGCAACTGCACGGTGCCGCGCGACAGGGCCAACAGGCGGCGGTCCTTCAGAGCCTGCTCGAGGGTGCGCGCGTCGAGCAGTTGCGAGCCGATGCCGCGAGCCGACAGCATCAGCGCGCAGGCCAGCCCGATCGGCCCGGCACCCAGGATCGCCACGCCCTGCCGATTCATCTCGAAGGTCATATCGAAGGCAGCGCCAGCGGGGCCCGCTGCAGCTCGCGGTCCAGCGCCGCCAGATCGTCGGGGGTGCCGACGTTGTACCAGCGTCCGTCGAACCGCTCGGCGCTGGCGCGCAGCCGATCGACCAGCCCGAAGGCCCACGGGAAAAGGGGCTGGCGTTCATGGCTCCGGCCGGCGAACAGGCGCGGGGCGAACACGGCGATGTTGCCGTACGTCAGCCAAGGGGTGCGCAGGGTCGCTTCGGCGCCGTCCAGGCCCATGTCGCCCTGCGGATGGTAGGGGGGGTTGTCGACCAGCACGAAGTGCGCATCGCGCTCGCCGGCTTCGATCCGCTCGGCCGCTGCGCGCAGACGGCGGTAGTCGAAAGCCGACACGATGTCGCCGCTCACGGTGGCGAACGGCGCCTCGCCCAGCAGCGGCAGCGCCTGCACGATGCCGCCGAGCGTTTCAAGCGCATCTTCGGCCCGCTCGCCCTCGCGCGAATAGCGGATGCGCACGCCATAGCGCGCACCGTCGCCCAGCGTACTTTCGATCAACTGGGCGCAGTGCGCCGTATTGATCACCAGGTCGCGGATGCCGGCGGCGGCCAGCGCCGCGATCTGCCATTCGACCAGCCTTCGTCCGCCGGCCATCAGCAGCGGTTTCGGAATCCGGTCCGACAGCGGCCGCATCCGCTCGCCCCGCCCGGCTGCGAAGATCAGCGCGATCATCTACGCCTCCCCTCTCCCACTTGCGGGAGAGGGGCCGGGCTTCGCCCGGCGAAGCCCGGCTACGCCCGGCGAAGCCGGGGGTGAGGGTTCCCCCTCGAGTCGGTCGAGCAGGCGTCGCAATCCATCGAAAGCCGCGTAGCGCTCGACCACGCGCCGCGTGTGCCGCATCACCAGAGGAAGATCGGCCAGGTAACGCTCCTTGCCGTCGCGGTGATACAGGCGCGCGAAGATGCCCAGCACCTTCAAGCTGCGCTGCAGCCCGATCCACTCCATCGTGCGCCACAGGTCGGAGAAATCCGGCGGCACCGGCACCGAGGCCGCCCGCGCCAGTTCCCAGTAGCGCACCGCCCAGTTGACCTGCTGCTCTTCCGGCCACTCGATGTAGGCGTCGCGCAGCAGCGACACCAGGTCGTACGTCGCCGATCCCATCACCGCGTCCTGAAAGTCCAGCACGCCCGGGTTGCCGTGGCCGAGCTGCATCAGGTTGCGGCTGTGGTAGTCGCGATGGACGTACACCGCGGGTTCGGCCAGCGCGCAGGCGATCAGCGTCTCGAACACGTGTTCCAGCGCGCCGCGCTCCTCGTCCTGCAGCTGCGCCCGCAGGTGGCGCGCAATGTACCAGTCCGGAAACAGGCGAAGCTCAGCCAGCAGCCGTCCGCGGTCATAGGGCGGAAGCACGCCGGCGTGACTGGCGGCCTGAATTCTGACCAGGGACTCGAGCGCGTCAAGGTACAGCGCCTGCCGGTCGGCCCCGGACTGCAGAGCCTGCAGATAGGTGGTGTGCCCCAGATCGGTCAGCAGCAGGAAGCCCTGTGCCAGGTCCTCGGCCACGATGCGGGGCGTGGTGACACCGGCCGCACCAAACAGGCGGGCGACGCGGACGAACGGGCCGCTGTCTTCGCGATCCGGCGGCGCGTCCATAGCAATCAGCGTGCTGTCGGCGCCGGCGTCCAGACGGAAATAGCGCCGGAAGCTGGCGTCGCTGGAGGCCGGCCGCAACGTTTCTGCGCGCAGGCCGAGAGCGCCGCCGATCGAGGCCAGCCAGGCAACCAGCATGTTGCGGCGGGCGTCCGGCGCCGCGGATTCCTGGCCCATGGATTCGTGAACGGATCGTTACTGCAGACGTTGGCGCTTGCCATCATAATGCCGCGCTGTCCAAGAAAAACCGAGCCGTACGGCCGGCGCGCAAACGCGCGGGCCGATGGCGGCCCCATTGCGCATTCTGTGCAGCCTTTGGTCGATCGCTGTCAACCGCCGCCCCGATCGGGCGCGCGTCGTCCAGTTGCGCTGCCGGCTCGGCTGGCGGCGGCGCTGGCCGTCGCTGCGGCCTTTCCGGCCCTGGCGCAGTCCGGGCCGGCGCCGTCCGAGGCAGTGGTGCTGAAGCTGGAGCGCGCGCTCGGTGCGCATCGCGCCCCGGGCAGCGTGCACGCGCCCACCTACGCCCGTGCCGACCGCATGCAGGGCGAAGTCGACGAGCGGGTGCAGATGGACGGGTCCGTGGAGCTCAGAAACGCCGGCGTCGTGGTCCGGGGCGATTCGGCCGAGTATCTGTGCGCCAGCGACGAAGCCAAGGTGCGCGGCAACACGCACCTGTACGACCGCGGTACGGTGTTTTCGGGGCCGGAGCTCGACTACAAGCTGGAGGCGCGCACCGGCCAGATGCCGCAGGCGACCTACACGTATTCGCCGCGCCACGGGCGCGGCGAGTCATCGTTGATCGAGTTTCTCAGCGAAGACAAGTTCCGTCTTCACGACGCGACCTACTCGAACTGCGCGCCCGGGGACGACGCCTGGTGGGTCAAGGCGCAGACGCTGGACATCGACCGCCAGGAGGAAAAGGCGGTCGGGCACCATGCGACGCTGTACTTCCAAGGCGTCCCGGTGCTGTCTTCGCCGTACTTCTCGATGCCGCTGGGGGACCAGCGGCGCAGCGGGGTGCTGACGCCGACCTACTACTTCGACTCGCGCTCCGGCTTCGCGGTGACGGTGCCGTACTACTGGAACATGGCGCCGAACTACGATTACACGATCACTCCGGCGCTGTATCCGCGCTGGGGTGCGCTGCTCGGCAACGAATTCCGTTTTTTGGAGCCGACCGTGCGCGGCGTCGTCGATTACGACGTGATGCCGTACGACCGTGCGACCGGGCATTCGCGCAGTCACCTGGTCATGAACGAGGCGTATTCGGACGCCGCCGGCCTGTCGGCCGCGGTCAACTACAACCGGGTTTCGGACGACAAGTTCCTGACCGATTTTTCTCACAGCCTGGCCGAGGCCGCCCCGACCGAGTTGCCTCAGAACGGGTCGATCACCTACGCTCAACCCTACTGGAACGCAACGGTCCAGGTGGCGCGCAATCAGACGCTGTTTACGCTGCTCAATCCGCCCGGCACGCCGCCGCCCGGAACCCCGCCTCCTTACGACAAAGTGCCGGAATTCACGTTGAATGGATCGCGCGCCGACTGGCGCGGCTTCGACCTGGCCGCCACGATCGACGCGACGCAATTCCGCAACCATGAGCTGGAGGAGGGCTCGCGCTTCATCCTCAATCCGACCCTGACCTACCCGGTGCTCAGCGCCGGCTACTTCCTGGTGCCGCGCGTCCAGTGGAACCTGACCGAATACGAGCTCGATCCAACCCATCACGCCGGCCAGACCAGCGCGACGCGTTCGCTGCCGATCGCATCGCTCGACACCGGGCTGACATTCGACCGCCCCGCGCAATGGCTGGGACGCAGCGCGACGCAGACGCTGGAGCCGCGCATCTTCTACGCCTACATCCCGTTCCGCAATCAGAACAACCTGCCGAACTACGACAGCGCCGACCCGACCTTCACGTTCGCGCAGCTGTTCACCGAAAACGCTTACACGGGCAACGATCGGATCGGCGAGGCCAACCAGGTGACCACCGCGCTCACCAGCCGGATGATCGACCAGGAAAGCGGCGCTGAGCGGTTCCGCGCGGCGATCGGGCAGCGCTTCTATTTCGGCCCGCAACGGGTCCCGCTGCCGGGCGAGCCGCCCCGGACCGACCTGACCTCCGACCTGCTGTTCGAGGCCAGCGCTCAGACCGCGCGCGAATGGAAGGGCGAGGTGGGGCTCGAATACTCGGCTGTCGAGAGTCAGATCGTGCGCGCCGATGTGGCGGTGCGCTGGCAGCCGAAGGCGGCCTCGGTGGTGGACCTGAGCTACCGCTACCAGAGTGCGACCCTGCACCAGATCGATCTGGCCGTGCAATGGCCGCTGTCGCGCAAGTGGTACGGGGTGACGAATCTGAACTACTCGCTGCTGGGACGTGGGGGCACCGCGCCGGAGGCGAGCGCCAGCACGCCCGGCCGCGCCTGGGTCGAGACTGTGCTCGGGCTGGAGTACAAGGCCGACTGCTGGGTCGGGCGGCTCGTCGGGCAGCGCTACGCCGTCAACTCGACCGCGACCAGCATCACCCGGACCACGACCGTGTTCCTGCAGATCGAGCTGAACGGCTTTACCAGCATCGGTACGCGAAGCCCGCTGGAGTCGTTGCGGCGTAGTATTCCAGGGTATCAACGGGTCAACCCGGCGCCGTTGCCGCAGGGACCTTTCGACAACTACGAGTGATGTTCATGCTGCGCACGATTCATGCAATTCTGGCCCTGGCGCTGTGGGCGTCGGTCTCGGTATCGGCCGCGCCGCGCCCGCTCGACCGGATCGTCGCCGTGGTCAACGACGAGGTGATCACCTCGGTCGAGCTCGAACGTCGGGTCGGCTCGACCGAAACGCAACTGAAACGGCAGAACATTCCGCTGCCGGCTGCCGAGGTGCTGCGCAAACAGGTGCTCGAGCGGCTGATCGTGGACAGCGCGCAGCTGCAGCTCTCCAAGGAAAACGGGGTGCGGGTCGACGACGTCTCCGTCAATTCGGCGATCGCGCGGATGGCCGATGTGAACCACATGACGCTGGCGGAGCTGAAAGCCCAGGTCGAGCGTGACGGCCAGGACTTCAACATCTTCCGCGAGGACATGCGCAACGAGATCGCGATGGTGCGGGTGCGCGACCACGAGGTCGAGTCGAAGATCCAGGTCTCCGAGGGCGAAATCGACAACCTGCTGGCCGAGCAGGGCGCGGACCCGACCGACAAGGTCGAATACGACATCGCCCAGGTTCTGCTGGAGCTGCCGGAGATCGCCTCGCCCGAGCGGGTCGAAACGGTTCATCGGCGCGCCATGGAGCTTGCCGCGCAGGCCAAGGCCGGCGCCGACTTCGCGCAGCTCGCGGTCAGCTATTCCAATGCCCCGGAAGGGTTGCAGGGGGGCGATCTGGGATGGCGCACGTCCGAACGGCTGCCCAACATCTTCCTGGACGCCGTGCGGGACCTCAAGCCCGGCGACATCGGGCCCATCATTCACAGCCCGATCGGCTTTCACGTCCTGAAGCTGGTCGGGCGCCGCTCGGCCGCAGCGAGCAAGCTGTCGACCGGCCCGGTCGACCAGACCCACGTGCGGCACATACTGCTGCGGGTCACCGATGCGATGCCCGAGCAGGAGGTCAAGCGCCGCCTGGCGGATCTGCGCGAGCGCGTGATCAAAGGCGGGCAGGACTTCGGTCAGCTCGCGCGCCTGTATTCGGTCGATCCGAGCAGCACGCGCGGCGGCGATCTGGGGTGGCTCTACCCGGGCGATACCGTGCCGGAGTTCGAGCAGGCGATGAGCGCGCTGCAGGTCAAGGAGCTCAGCGAGCCGGTCAAGACGCCGTTCGGATGGCACCTGATTCAGGTCCTGGAGCGCAAGACGGAGCAGGCTTCGGCCGACCGCAACCGCATCACCGCGCGCCAGATGCTGCGCGACCGCAAGCTGGAGGAGGCGATGCAGGAGTGGCTGCGACAGCTGCGCGACCGCACCTACGTCGAATACCGGATCGATTCGCCGTGACGAGCGCGCCGATCGCGATCACCAGCGGCGAGCCGGCCGGGATCGGCCCGGAAATCGCGCTGCGGGCCGCGCTCGCAACCGAACGGCTCTGCGTTGTGCTGGGTGACCGTGCGCTGCTGGAGCAAACGGCCCGATCGAGCGGGCTTGCCTGGCCGCCGCCGAATGTTTCGATCCAGCACGAGGCCCTGGCCGAGCCGGTTGCGCCGGGCCATCCGCGCGCCGCCAACGCGCGCTACGTGCTCAGGCTGCTGGATCGGGCGGTCGACGGGTGCCTGGCCGGCGAGTTCTGCGCCATGGCAACCGCCCCCGTGCACAAGGCCGTGATCAACGATGCCGGTATCGCCTTCAGCGGTCACACCGAATACCTGGCCGCCGCCACGGCAGCGCCATCGGTCGTGATGATGCTGGTCGGCGGCGGCCTGCGGGTGGCCCTGGCCACCACCCATCTGCCGCTGGCCAAGGTCGCCGCCGCGATCACGGCCGAATCGCTGGGCCTGACGCTCGACGTCGTGCATCACGACCTTCGAGGCCGGTTTGCGATCCCGCGCCCGCATATCGCGGTGGCAGGGTTGAATCCGCATGCCGGTGAGTCGGGCTACCTGGGACGGGAAGAGATCGAGGTGATCGGTCCGGCGGTGGCTGCCGCGCGCGCGCGCGGGATCGACGCCGACGGTCCATGGCCGGCCGATACGCTGTTCGTGCCGGTCCGGGCGCGCGCGTTCGACGCGATCGTCGCGATGTACCACGACCAGGGGCTGGCGCCGCTGAAGTACGCCAGCTTCGGGCATGGAGTCAACGTGACGCTCGGGCTGCCGATCGTGCGCACCTCGGTCGACCACGGTACTGCGTTCGACCTGGCAGGTACCGGCCGTGCCGACCCGGCCAGCATGCTGGCATCGATCGAGTTGGCCGCAGAGCTGGCCGCGCACGAGGCCTCGACCACCCCTCGCGCTGGACGGGAAGGCGTACGAAACTCCTCCCTGGCGCGTGCGGGGGAGGGCGCACGAAACTCCTCCCTGGCGCGTGCGGGGGAGGGCGCACGAGACTCCCCTCTCCCGCGTGCGGGAGAGGGGCGGGGGTGAGGGTGTCTGCGTTGTCGAATGCGGTCGCAGGCTCCGCATCGACCGAGCCTCCGGCGCACGCGCACCGGGCGCGCCGACGCTACAGCCAGAACTTCCTGCACGACCCCGCCACGATCGGCCGCATCGTCGACGCGATCGCCCCGCGTGCCGACGACTGGATGGTGGAAGTCGGCCCGGGCCGCGGGGCCTTGACAGCGCCGCTGCTCGCACGCTGCGAACACCTGACCGCGGTGGAAATCGACCGCGATCTGGCCCAGCTGCTGCATCGCCGCTTCGGCGCCGAGCGCTTGACGCTGGTGTGCGCCGACGCCCTGAAAATCGACTGGGCGCAGCTCGCACAGCAGTCGGGCGGGCGGCTGCGGATCGTGGGCAACCTGCCGTATCACATCTCAACGCCGCTGCTGTTCGCTTGGCTGCCGATCGCGGCCCAGGTGGCCGACCAGCATCTGATGCTGCAGAAGGAAGTGGTCGACCGCATCGTCGCCCCTCCGGGCGGCCGCGACTACGGCAGGCTCTCGGTGATGCTGCAGTATCGATATCGGGTCGAGCGCCTGTTCAACGTCGCCCCGGGCGCGTTCGCGCCGGCGCCCAAGGTGCACTCTTCGGTGATCCGGCTGGTGCCGCTCGCCCCGGAAGAGCTCGCGCTGTCGGACGTGAAAACGTTCGCGCGGGTCGTCACCGCGGCGTTCGGACAGCGCCGCAAGACGCTGCGCAACGCGCTGGCGGCGGTGATGGACGAGTCGCAGGTGCGCCGGGCCCTGGTGGACCCGGGCGCGCGCGCCGAGACGCTGGACATCGCGGCATTCGCCCGGCTCGCGCGGGAGCTGGGGGCAATGGATCCGACGTGATCGCCCAGCACGCCATTCGCCTGGCCCGCGAAGCCGACGCGCTGCCGATCGCTTGCCTGTCGCGCGACTGCATCGAGTCCGGGCTGGGCTGGTCATGGCGTCCGGCGCGCGTGCTGCGAAGCATAGGTGACGCATCGACCAACGTCGTCGTGTGCCAGGACGCGCGGGGCCTGGCCGGCTTCGCGATCATGAAGTACGGGGAAGAGGAAGCCCACCTGCTGTTGCTGGCGGTGGAGCCGCACCGGCGCAGGCGCGGCGTCGGGTCGGCGCTGATCGCGTGGCTGGAGACCACGGCGCGCACCGCAGGCCTGGGCGTGATCCGGCTGGAAGCGCGCTGCGCCAACCCGGCCGCCCACGCCTTTTATCGAAGGCTCGGCTACCGGAGAGTCGCCGTGGTGCCGGGCTGGTACCGAGGCATCGAAGACGGCGTGCGCTTCGCCAAGGACCTGTGGGACGGCGCCGGCTAGGCGCCGCCCGCGCTACGGCGTCGAGGCCGCGAAGAACGGCGTTGCGTTGCCGTTGATCGTGGCGCCCTCGATCGCGGTAAAGACGCTGCGGCCGTAGAAGAACGGCAGGCCCCAGTCGAACGAGCACAGGTTCGCCGGGTTCGTGTTGTCGCAGGGCGGATTTCGTATGTCCGGTCCACCCAGGTCGTTGGCGGCGTAGGTGGTGCTGCTGAACGAACTGGCACTGGCGATGTTGAAGCCGAAGGCGAAGGAGGGCGTGTTGGCGCTGATCGGCAGCATGGTGGCGCTCAGTGACACCGTCGAGGAAGGGCAATAGAAACCGTTAGGAGGGGTTCCGGGGCAGGCCGTCAGCGACGTCGGGCCGTTGAAGAAATAGCCGTTGGAGCCGCTGTCGATAAAACTGGACGGCTCCGACATATCGCCGTAGGTGGTCGTGGTTCGGATGGTCCCATTGTTCGTGTCCGCCGCAAACACCAGCGCGCTGCCCAGCATGTTGTTCGACTGCGTGTTGATGCCGAAGATCAAATAACCGCTCGCAGTGCCCGCGCCCCCGGCCGCGATCGACTGCAGCTGGACCAGCACGCCGTTGTTGTCGGTCGCGAACAGCGAGACCGGGTTCTGCATTTGCAGGTTGGTCGCGAGGCTCGTCTGCGTGCAGCTTCCGGCCGGGCAGATGTAGTACCAGCCGGTCGGCGGGTTCGGCGGGGTGGTGCTCGCACACGCCGGTCCGCAGTCCTGCTTGAACTCGCCGATCCCCAGCAATCCGTTGGCGCCCATCGCCGCGGCGGTATCCAAGGTCTGGAGCGCGCCGCCGGAGCCGTTGGAACAAGTGCTCGGTGCGATGGTCGTTATGCCGCTGTCGCCGATCACCTGGATCGGCACCGATGCGGCCGTCTTGCCGCCGACCGTTATGTCGGCGCTGCGCAGCGCGCCCCAGGTATACGCGCCGAGGAACTGGGAGCAGCTGCCGATCGCGTTGCCGCTGCCGTCAGTGGACAGCGGAAGCGATGACGCAAACGAGGATGTGAACAGCCTCAGTCCGGTGGAGCCCGTGTCGACCCATATGTGGTCGAGCGTCTGGCAGCTGGTGGTGCTGCCCGGCACGCAGATCTTGATGGTCACGTAGGCCTGGTTGATCACGGCGGCGATCGGGTTGCCGCTGGAATCCTTGGGGCCGGAGTCGACCACCATCGTCACCACGTTGGGACCTGACGGTGGTGGTGGACTGGCTGAACTCGACGCTGAGGAGTTGCTGCTGCCGCCGCCGCAGGAACACAACCCGACCGCTGCCGACGCGAACAGCGCCAGCCGCCAGGAGCGCGCGACGGCCGTCATCGCAGCTGCTCCACACGCACGCCCGCCGGCACCTGCTGCGGCAGGTAGGCCATGCCGAAGAAGGCACGGGGTCGGCCGGCGCTCTGGATGACCAGATCCGCATCGTGCACGACAACCGGCGCACGCGAACGCCCGGAGGCATGCGCCGCCGCCGAGAACCGCGCAAAGTGCGCGCCCAGCAGCACCTGCAGGTCCGGAATGCTCGGTCCATTCCAGGACACCGCGAAGACCTTGTTCGCGCTGGTCACGTATTCGTGCACCTGCAGGCCGCCCGGCAATTGCAACTCGTGCACCGCGTAAGCGGTCGACTGGGTGACGTTGCGCTGGGCCTGCATCTGGACCCGGTCGCGCTCGACCGTCGTACCGTCTTCGCCCAGCGTGGCCGACGCGATGCGCGGATTCAGGGTCACAGCTACCAGCGCGCAAGCGAGCGCGGTGCGGACCCGTACTGCAGTCGAACCGCCTCGCCGCAGCGAGAACTTCCGATCGATCATCATCGTTTGAATGTAGCTCGCGCCAGAGGATACAGGTTGAGTTTGCGTTGCAAGTTTGTAAGCAAACATACTATCCAGGTCGCGTGAAAAGACCGGTAAGGCCGGTCGGATTACCCGATTCAAGCGTCGGCAGGTGCGCTACGGCACCGGTCGCTCGGCCTTCGCCAGCACGGTAGCCCTCGCTCCATCGGTGATGCCGTTCAGCCGCACCAGCGGCGTGCCGCCGATCGACTCCGGCGTTGTCGCCAAAGACAGGCATTGGATCTCCTCGGTTCGGGATCGCGCGCGGATCCGCGCGCCTCAAAAAGGATAATTAATCCCGGTGAACACTGCCGGGCCCTCCGGGCCGAAGCCGACATCGACATAGCCGACGATGAACGGGCTGGCGACGCCGCGTATCCCCACCCCGTAACCCTTGTGCAGATGCAGCAGGGGGCTTTCACCGTTGCGCGCGAAC
>DASZFP010000003.1:0-4161 GCA_035939615.1 Burkholderiaceae bacterium
TTGGAGCGCAGCACGTAGCGGGTCAGCGCCGTGCGCAACGGTTCGGCGCGCTCGAACGGCAGCAGCAGCAGGAAGCCCTCGTCGCTGCGCAGCATCTCGAACAACGCCATCACGCGACCCTTGACGGAACAGTATGCGCCCAGCTGCCAGCGCTGAGCGTCGATCGCGGTCACATCGACGGTGAGCTGGCTGTTCAGAAACTGTGCTGCATCGGCGCCGCTGGCGGCCACGACCCCCAAATCGGACAGCTGCGCCAGCACCGGCTGCTGAAGGGCCAGGCGCAGCTGCTCGAGCGGGGCCGACCAGGAGCCTGCCTGGACGGCGGAGCGGGGATCTTCTGGCATCGTATTCCCATCCTCGGTCCGGCGCCGGGAAGACGACGCCGCATTCGTCATTATATGAACCCCGTAAAATCCGCCAATTGGCCGAACGGACTGTTTCGATGCGATTCGGGGGTTTGGCGCGCGCGCTGCGCTGGCTTGGCGTGGCGTCCGTGCTGGTGGTGGCGGCAGGGGCGGCGGGCCTGTATTTCTGGCGCGGCTTCGAGCTCGCGCTGGCGATGCGCGGCGATCGGGTCGAGGTGCGAATTGCCAACGGCGCTTCGGCACGCACGATCGCGCATGCGATTCGCGCGGCCGGGGTCGACTTGAACGAGCTCGAGTTCGTCGCGGCCGCTCGCGCCAGCGGGGCAACGCACTCCTTGCGCGCAGGCCGCTACGAAATAGAAAACGGCATGTCGATGCGGGACGTGATTGCGATGATCAAGCGCGGCGAAGTGCTGCGCGAGGAGCTCACGGTGCTGGAGGGCACCACGTTTCGGGAACTGCGCGAGCAGCTCGAGGCGACCGCCGAGCTGCGCCATGAGACGTCCCGTTTGACCGACGCGCAGTTGCTGGAGGCGGTCGGCGCGGCAGAGAAGGACCCCGAGGGCCTGTTCGCGCCGGACACCTACGTGTTCGATCCCGGCTCCAGCGACATGGACCTGTATCGCCGCGCCTACCAGACGCAGGCCGAGCGGCTCGCCCGCGCCTGGTACGCGCGCGCGTCTGGGCTGCCGTACCAGAATGCGTACGAGGCCCTGATCATGGCCTCTCTGATCGAGAAGGAAACCGGCAGAGCCGACGAGCGGCGCCGCGTCGCCGCCGTCTTCGTCAATCGGCAGCACCTCAAAATGCCGCTGCAAACCGATCCATCCGTGATCTACGGCCTGGGCGACCGCTTCGACGGACGGCTGCACCGCAAGGACCTGGAGGCCGATACGCCGTACAACACCTACCTCCGAACGGGGCTGCCCCCCACGCCGATCGCCCTGCCGGGCCTGGCCTCGA
Organism: Burkholderiaceae bacterium; assembly: GCA_035939615.1. Lineage (GTDB taxonomy): Bacteria > Pseudomonadota > Gammaproteobacteria > Burkholderiales > Burkholderiaceae_F > VBCK01. Next base: position 1,329 of record DASZFP010000003.1, read on the forward strand.
TCGACGCAGCGCTGAACCCCGAGTCCACGCACGATCTGTACTTCGTGGCGCGCGGCGACGGCACTTCGCAGTTCTCGACGAACTTCACCGAGCACCAGCGCGCGGTCGACCGCTTTGTGCGGGCCTCCTCCGCCGCCTCCGCCGCGGCTACGGCGGCCAAGGCCGCGTCCGCCTCGGCGCCCGCCGCGGCTACGGCGGCCAAGGCCGCGTCCGCCTCAGCGCCCGCCGCGGCTACGGCGGCCAAGGCCGCCGGCACCTCAGCCAAGCCGGCCCCGGCCGCCGGAGCTTCAGCGAAGGCGGCGCCGGGCGCCCAAACTTCAGCGAAGGCAGCTCCGGCTGCCGAAGCTTCAACGAAGGCGGCCAAGGCCGCCGTAACCTCGACAAGTCCGCCCAAGGCCGCCGAAGCCTCGGCGAAGGCGGCCAAGGCCGCCGAAGCCTCGGCGAAGGCAGCTGGGCATTGACCTCGATGCGAGGACGTTTCATCACGTTCGAGGGCATCGACGGAAGCGGCAAGAGCACGCAGCTCACCGCCACGGCGGCGGCGCTGCGCCACGGTGGCATCGACGTGCTGGAAACGCGCGAGCCGGGCGGCACCCCGCTGGGCGAAGCGCTGCGGGGCATCCTGCTGCGCCAGGCGATGTCGCCGCTGACCGAGACGCTGCTGATGTTCGCGGCCCGCATCGAGCACATCGACGAGGTCATCGTTCCGGCGCTCGGAACCGGGCACTGGGTGCTGTGCGACCGCTTCACCGATGCGACCTACGCGTACCAGTCCGGCGGTCGCGGCATCCCGGCCGAGTGGATCGCCAGTCTGGAAGCCTGGGTTCACCCGACGCTGCAGCCCGATCTGACCGTCGTGGTCGACCTGGACCCGCGACGAGCGGCGGTCCGGCGAGCGCAGGCGCGCCCGCCGGACCGTTTCGAGGCCGAGGATGTCACCTTCTTCGAGCGAGTGCGTGACGCGTACCTGGCGCGGGCCCAGACCGAGCCGTCCCGTTTCCTGGTCGTGGATGGAGCCGGCGCCAGCGCTGAGATCCTCGAGCGCATCGTCGAGCGCGTCAAGCCATGGCGCGCCTGAAAGCGCTTCCGTGGCAAGCCGCGGCGCGCCAGTCGCTCGGGCAGCTGCTGGCGCGCCAGGTTCACGCCGTGCTGCTGCACGGAGCGGCCGGCATCGGCAAGCTCGACCTGGCGCTGGATACGGCTGAAACGCTGCTGTGCGAGCAGCGCGCAGCCGACGCCGCCTTCGCCGAGGCTTCGGCGGCCAGGGGCGGCGCCTGCGGGCGCTGCGCGGGATGCGCCCTGATCGCGGCCGGCCATCATCCGGATCTGCGCGTCATACGCCCGCAGGTGCTGGCCGAGGCCGACGGGCGCGCGCCGCCGGGGCTCGACGGCGAGGCCGCCGGGGCCGATTCGCGCACGCGCGCCAGCCGCGAGATCCGGATCGAGCAGATCCGAGAACTCGCCGAATGGGCCACGCTGACCACGCACCGCGGCGGACCGCGCGTGATCGTGATCGAGCCGGCCGAGTCCCTGAACACGCCGGCTTCCAACGCGCTGCTGAAGGTGCTCGAGGAGCCGCCACCGCGAACCGTGTTTCTGCTGGTGAGCCACCGGGTCGATGAGACGCTGCCCACGCTGCGCTCGCGCTGCGCGCTGCTGCGCGTGGCTTTGCCGCCGCCGGCGGAGGCGATCGGCTGGCTCCAGCAGCAGGGTATCGAGCAGCCGCAGCAGCGGCTGATCGAGGCGGGCGGAGCGCCGCTGCTGGCGGCGCAGAGCGAGCGCAACGGCCTGTCGCCCGAATTGCATGATCGGCTGCTGGCGCTGCTGCGCAAAGGCGCCCGGCTGACCGCCGCCGAGCTCGTGGCGGCGGTGCCGCGCGACGTGCCCGTGGGCGGTTCAGTCGCTTTGTTTCAACGCTGGGGATGGGACTTTTTGGCCTTTAGCCTGGCCGGGGTCGTTCGTTATCATCCGCAGGAGGTTGCCGCATTGCGGCAGCTCGCGACCAGATGGCCGGTCGCCGAGGCCTGTTCATGGATGACCGAATTGCGCATTGCGCGCTCCTTCGCGGACCATCCGCTCAACGCCAAGCTGGCGATCGAGGGTATGCTGTTGTCTTACGTTCGTTCGATCAACGACCCCGGCCACCTGCCCAGGACTGAGCGGGACTCGAGATCCGCATCATGAGCGCGAACTTCGCCCAGACCGGTGCCGCCGGCGCGGCCGGCGCGGGCGGCGGCCGGCCCGCGGTGCTGTCCCTGTCGATCAAGGAAAAGGCGGCGTTGTACGCGGCCTTCATGCCGTTCATCAAGAACGGCGGCATTTTCGTGCCGACCAATCGCCCGTACCAGCTCGGCGACGACGTGTATCTCATTTTGACGCTGCTCGACGACCCGACCAAGATTCCGGTGGCCGGCAAAGTCGTCTGGATCAGCCCGTCCGGGGCCGGTGCCTCCAAGACACCGGGCATCGGCGTGCAGTTTCCGGCCGACGACTCCGGTTTCAGCGCCCGCAAGCGGATCGAAGACGCGCTGGGCGCGGCCTTGCGATCAGCCAGACCCACTCACACCTTATAGTGCGCCTTCGCGTTGCAAGCGTGGCAGCTTCGACGACGCTGTAGCCCTTGACCGAAAGGCGGGAGGATCGGCTGCGAGGGGGCTGGGCGGCCCCCTCGCGCTCCCCATATAGTAAGTTTGCGTTCTGCGGCTGCTTAGGGCTTCGACGTCCTCGTAGCCCTTGACCGAAAAGCTGGAGGATCGGCTGCGAGGGGGCTGGGCGGCCCCCTCGCGCTCCCCCAGCCAATGAAAAGGGCGCACGCAGAACCCTCTTGCTTCAC
>DASZFP010000004.1:0-29272 GCA_035939615.1 Burkholderiaceae bacterium
TGTCGATCAGATAACCTCCATACACGCCGTAGCGGGCCGGTATCGGCTTGATATAGCTGATCGGGTTCGCATAAGAGTCCGGCACGAGGCCCACCGCGTCACGCACGTCGCTCGGCCCCAGCACCGGCAATACCACGTAGGGGCCGGTGCCGACCCCCCACCGGGCCAGCGTCAACCCGAAATCCTCGTGGCGCCGTTCCAGGCCAACTCTGCTGGCCACTTCGAGACAGCCGAGTATTCCGACCGTCGAATTGATCAGCAGCCGTCCGGTATCGGTGGCGGCGCCCTTCGGCTTGATCTGCAGAATGTCGTTGATCGCGTTGCGAATCTCGCCCATATTCGCAAAGCCGTTGTTGATGCACGTCCGAACCAGTTGCGGCACCACCGCCACGTAACCCTGGGCCACCGGCTTCAGGAAGTAGCGGTCCAAGTGGTCGTTGAACGAGAACACCTCCCGGTTGACGCGCTCCAGGGGGTCGCGCGGATTCTTGCCGGCGTCGGGCGGGATGGTGGCGCAGCCTGCCAGCAGCAGCGCTGCCGCGCAGCACACAATGCGCCCGTACAGGCGGTGGAGATCGCTCACTTTTCAGGCTCCTTCTTCTTGCTTCCGCCCTCGGCCGCCTTGCTGTACAGCATCTGGCCGATCAGGTTTTCCAGCACCACGGCGGACTGGGTGATCTTGATCGAATCGTTCGCCTGCAGGCTCTTGTCGTCGGCACCCGGGTCCAGGCCCACATACTGGTCGCCCAGCAGGCCGGTGGTCAGGATCTTGGCCGAGGTGTCGGCCGGGAACTGGTAGCGCCGGTCGACCTCGAGCGTCACGACGCCCTGGAAATTCTTGTCGTCGAATACGATCTTGGTGATCCGCCCCACCGTGACTCCGGCGCTCTTGACCGGCGCGCGGATCTTCAACCCGCCCACGTTGTCGAAGCGCGCCGTCAAGCGGTAGGTCGAATCGAGCGAGAAGCTCGCCAGGTTGGCCGCCTTCAGCGACAGGAAGGCGACCGCCACCGCGCCCAGCAGCACGAACAGCCCCACCAGGATCTCTAAGTTTCTTTTACCCATCCGTCGCTCCCTGCCTGTGTCTCTAGGGCTTGGTGCTGAACATCAGCGAGGTCAGCAGGAAATCCAGCACCAGCACGGCCACCGACGAGAACACGACCGTGCGCGTGGTCGCCTGCGCCACGCCCTCGGGCGTGGCTTCCGATTCGTAGCCCGTGTACAGCGCCACGAAGGTCGCCGCCACCCCGAACACGACCGTCTTGACTATGCCGTTGCCGACGTCCTTGAACACGTCGACCCCATCCTGCATCTGCGACCAGAAGGCAGCCGCGTCGATCCCGATCAACTTTACCCCGATCACGTAGGCCCCGGCCACGCCGACCGCCGAGAAAATCGCGCTGAGCAGCGGCATCGACACGATGCCCGCCACGAAGCGCGGCGCGAGTACACGGCCACGCGGATCCACTGCCATCATTTCCATCGCCGCCAGCTGCTCGCCGGCCTTCATCAACCCGATCTCGGCCGTCAGCGACGTGCCGGCGCGCCCTGCGAACAGCAGCGCCGTCAGCACGGGACCCAGCTCGCGCAGCAGCGACAACGCCACCAGCAGGCCGACCTGCTCGGCGGCGCCGTAGCGATCCAACGCATAGTAGGCCTGCAGGCCCAGCACGCCGCCGACCGCGGCACCGGAGGTAACGATGATCACCAGCGAAAGATTCCCGATCCCATAGATCTGGACCACCGTCAGGTCGAAGCGGCGCAGCGCCGCCGGCGTGAAGCGCACCAGCTCCCAGAAGAACATCGAGGCGTGGCCCAGCGACCGCAGCAGCCGCAGCACACGGGCGCCCAGCGCGGCCAGCAGGTCGGCGACCTTGCTCATCCCGGGAGCCCCAGTTCCTGCTCGATCGGCTTGGCCGGGTAATGAAACGGGACCGGGCCGTCGGGCTCGCCGCGGATGAACTGGCGCACCTCCGGATCCTCGGACGCGTTCAGCTGCGCCGCGGTACCGTGGCCGACGATGCGCCCCGACGAGATCAGGTACGAGTAGTCGCAGATCTGGAAGCACTCGTCCACATCGTGCGACACGATGATCGAGGTCGCGCCGGTGGCGTCGTTCAGGCGCCGGATCAGGTTGGCCGTGATGCCGAGCGAGATCGGATCCAGCCCCGCGAACGGCTCGTCGTACATGATCAGCTCGGGATCGAGCGCGATCGCGCGCGCCAGCGCGATCCGGCGCGCCATGCCGCCGCTCACCTCGGCGATCCGCAGCGAGGCGGCCCCGCGCAGGCCGACCGCGTTCAACTTCATCAGCACGATGTCCCGGATCATCGATTCGGGCAGGTCGGTGTGCTCGCGCAGCGGAAAGGCGACGTTCTCGAACACGTTCAGGTCGGTGAACAGCGCCCCGAACTGGAACAGCATGCCCAGGCGCCGGCGCAGCGCGAACAGCTTGTCGATGTCGGTCGGATCGACCCGCTCGCCATCAAACAGGATCGTTCCGGATTGCGGCGTGATCGTGCCGCCGATCAGACGCAGCAGCGTGGTCTTGCCGGAGCCGGACAGGCCCATGATGGCGACCACCTTGCCGCGCGGAAACTCCAGCGAGACATCCGTCAGAATGACCCGGCTGGTGTCGTAGCCGAAGGTCAAACGGTCGATCTGGACCAGGTTGTCGGTTGCCAAGGGGCGGGGATTCGAGGGGTTGTGCGCGCTCAGCCGAAGCGGGCGCGATTGTCGCACACCGTCGAGGCAGTCATTGCACCGGCTGGCCCCGGTTGAAATTTCCTGCTAACTAGCGCGGCAGCTCGCTGCGGCCCATCAGGTATTCATCCACCGCCCGCGCGCACTGGCGTCCCTCCCGGATCGCCCACACGACCAGCGATTGGCCGCGCCGCATGTCGCCCGCGGCGAACACCTTGGGCACGCTGGTCGCGTAGGCACGCTGCTCGCGCGGCCCGTCGTCGACGCTCGCGCGGGCGTTGCCGCGCGCGTCGGTTTCGACACCGAAGGAGCGCAGCACCGAAGCCACCGGCGACACGAATCCCATTGCGAGCAGTACCAGCTGCGCCGGTATGTCGAATTCGGAGCCCGCCACCTCGACGAATTTCACCTGTCCGCCCGCATCCTTGCGTGTTTCGACCCGAACCGCGATCAGCGCCTTTACGTGCCCGTGGCCGTCGTCCTTGAACGACTTGGTCGCCACAGACCAGTCCCGCTCGCACCCTTCCTGGTGGGAGCTGGAGGTGCGCAGCTTCACCGGCCAGTAGGGCCAGGTCATCGCCTTGTCCTCGACCTCGGGCGGCTGCGGCAGCAGCTCGAACTGGGTGACCTTTGTTGCGCCCTGCCGGTTGGAAGTGCCCACACAGTCGGAGCCGGTGTCCCCGCCCCCGATCACGACCACCCGCTTGCCGGCCGCGCTGATCTGGCCCTCGACCGGATCGCCTGCGACGACCCGGTTCTGCTGGGGCAGGAAGTCCATCGCGAAATGAATCCCGTTCAACTGGCGGCCCGGAACCGGCAGATCGCGCGGACTCTCGGCTCCGCCGGCCAGCACCACCGCATCAAAACCGTCAATCAGGTCCGCGGCGCCAACGCGCTCGGTGCCGATGCAGGTGACGCCGGCGCCGAGTCCGCGATCATCGTCGGTCGATCCGCCCACCAGCACGCCGGTGCGGAACTCGACGCCCTCGGCGATCATCTGCTGGACGCGCCGGTCGATATGCGATTTTTCCATCTTGAAATCGGGGATGCCGTAGCGCAGCAGCCCCCCGATGCGGTCGTTTTTCTCCAGTACGGTGACCGCATGACCGGCGCGCACCAGCTGCTGGGCGCAGGCCAGCCCGGCCGGACCGCTGCCGACGACGGCGACGCGACGGCCGGTCGCGCGAGCCGCCGGCTGCGGCGTGACCCAGCCCTCGGCCCAGCCCCGGTCGATGATGGCGTGCTCGATCGACTTGATGCCGACCGGGTCGCTGTTGATGTTCAGCGTGCAGGCCTCCTCGCACGGAGCCGGACACACGCGCCCGGTGAATTCGGGAAAGTTGTTGGTCGAGTGCAGCACTTCGAGCGCCTGCCGCCAGTCCTTCCGGTACACCAGGTCGTTGAAGTCCGGAATCACGTTGTTCACGGGGCAGCCGTTGCTGCAAAACGGGATGCCGCAATCCATGCAGCGCGCCGCCTGCACCGGAGCGGTCTCGTCGGTCAGCGGCGCGATGAATTCGCGCCAGTGTCCGCGGCGCTGCTCGGGGCGCTCGGCGGCTTCTTCCAGCCGCGCGTACTCCAGAAATCCGGTGGTCTTGCCCATGGCTCTTTTAGCAGTGAAGGTCGTGTTATGCCGCGAGCTTTTCCGCTGCTGCCCGCTGCCTTTCGCCCATCTGCTTGAGCGCGCGCCGGTATTCGTGCGGGAACACCTTGACGAAGCGGCCGCGCATCCGCTCCCAGTCCTGCAGGATCTCCTTGGCACGGAAGCTGCCGGTATAGCGGAACTGCTTTTCGAGCAGCTCGCGCAGAATGAACTCGTCGCTGGCCGGCCCCTGTCCGGTCGAATGCCAGATCGCCTCGTCGACGCGCGCCTTCTGCTCCTGCGACGGCAGCACCGGCTCGAGCGCGACCATCGAGGTGTTGCAGCGGGAGGCGAAGTCGCCCCGTTCGTCGTACACGTAGGCGATGCCGCCCGACATGCCGCCGGCGAAGTTGCGACCGGTGGAGCCGAGCACGACGACCGTGCCATTGGTCATGTACTCGCAGCAGTGGTCGCCCGCGCCCTCGACCACGGCGCACGCGCCCGAGTTGCGCACCGCAAAGCGCTCGCCGGCCACGCCGTTGAAGAACGCCTCGCCGGCGATGGCGCCGTAGAGCACCGTGTTGCCGACGATGATGTGCTCGGGACCGAATCCGCGGAAATCGTTGGGCGAGCGCACGATCACGCGGCCGCCCGACAGGCTCTTGCCGGTGTAGTCGTTGGCGTCGCCCACCAGGTCCAGCGTGATGCCATGCGCCAGGAAGGCGCCGAAGCTCTGGCCGCCCGTTCCCTGCAGCTGGATGTGGATCGAATCGTCGGCCAGGCCGGCGTGGCCGAAGCGGCGCGCAACTTCCGACGACAGCATCGCTCCGACCGAGCGGTGGATGTTGCGGATCGGATGGATGAAGCTGACGCGTTCGCCGTTGTCCAGCGCCGGGCGGCTCTTCTCGATCAGCTTGTGATCGAGCGCCTGCCCGAGCCGATGGTCCTGCTCCTCGCACTTGAAGCGCGCCACCTCGGCCGGCATCGCCGGTCGATGGAAGATGCGCGCGAAGTCCAGCCCGCGCGCCTTCCAGTGCTCCACGCCGTGCCGCACGTCCAGCAGGTCGCTGCGGCCGATCAGGTCCTGGAAGCGCCGCAGGCCCAGCTGCGCCATGATTTCGCGCACTTCCTCGGCCACGAAAAAGAAATAGTTGACCACGTGCTCCGGCTGACCCTTGAAGCGTTTTCGCAGCACCGGGTCCTGGGTGGCCACGCCGACCGGGCAGGTGTTCAAATGGCACTTGCGCATCATGATGCAGCCTTCGGCCACCAGCGGGGCCGTGGCGAATCCGAACTCGTCGGCGCCCAGCAAGGCGCCCACCGCAACGTCGCGCCCGGTCTTCAACTGGCCGTCGACCTGAACCGCGATGCGGCCGCGCAGCCGGTTCAGCACGAGCGTCTGCTGCGTCTCGGCCAGGCCCAGTTCCCACGGCGTGCCGGCGTGCTTGATCGACGACAAGGGCGAAGCGCCGGTGCCGCCGTCGTGCCCCGCGATCGTCACGCTGTCGGCCTTGGCCTTGGCCACCCCGGCCGCCACCGTGCCCACGCCCACCTCGGAGACGAGCTTGACCGAGATCGCGGCCTTCGAATTGGCGTTTTTCAGGTCGTGGATCAGCTGCGCCAGATCCTCGATCGAGTAGATGTCGTGGTGCGGCGGCGGCGAGATCAGCCCCACGCCCGGCACCGAGTAGCGCAGCTTGGCGATGTATTCGGACACCTTGTGACCCGGCAACTGGCCGCCCTCGCCGGGCTTGGCGCCCTGAGCCATCTTGATCTGGATCTGGTCGGCCGAAACCAGATATTCGGCGGTGACGCCGAAGCGGGCCGAAGCGACCTGCTTGATCTTCGAGCGCAGCGAGTCGCCGTCCTTCAGCGGAATGTCGACCATTACGCGGTCGGCTCCCAGCACCGAGGCCACGGTGTCGCCGGTGCGGATCGGAACGCCGCGCAGCTCCTGCTGATAGCGGCGCTCGTCTTCGCCGCCTTCGCCGGTGTTGCTCTTACCGCCGATCCGGTTCATCGCGATCGCCAGCGTCGTGTGCGCTTCGGTCGAGATGCTGCCCAGCGACATGGCGCCGGTGGCGAAGCGCTTGACGATCTCGACGGCCGGCTCCACCTGGGTGATCGGCACGGCGCGCGCCGGGTCCAGCTTGAACTCGAAAAGACCCCGCAGCGTCATGTGGCGCCGCGACTGGTCGTTGATGATCTGCGCGTATTCCTTGTAGGTCTGGTAGTTGTTGGCGCGCGCGGCGTGCTGCAGCTTGGCAATCGCATCCGGCGTCCACATGTGCTCTTCGCCACGTACGCGGTACTGATACTCGCCGCCCGCGTCCAGCATGTGCGCCAGCACCGGGTCGTCGCCGAAGGCGCTGCGGTGCATCCGGGTGGCTTCCTGCATGATCTCGAACAGCCCGACCCCGCCCACGTTGCTGGCAGTGCCGTGGAAATACTTGCCGACAAAGTCGGCCGACAGCCCGACCGCCTCGAAGATCTGGGCGCCGCAGTACGACATGTACGTGGAGATGCCCATCTTGGACATCACCTTCTGCAGCCCCTTGCCGATCGCCTTCGTGAAGCTCTTCACCGCCTGGTCCGGATCGACGCCGTCCGGGCCGTGGGCGAAGTGCGCCAGCAGCGTGTCGATCGCCAGGTACGGGTGCACGGCCTCGGCGCCGTAGCCCGCCAGCAGCGCGAAGTGGTGCACTTCCCGCGCCGATCCGGTCTCCACCACCAGCCCGGTGGAGGTGCGCAGCCCGGCCTGGATCAGGTGCTGGTGCAGGGCGCTGGTGGCCAGCAGCGCCGGGATCGCCACGTTGTCCGCGTCCAGGCGCCGGTCGCTGACGACCAGGATGTTGTAGCCGGCGCGCACCGCATCGACCGCCTGCGCGCACAAGGACGCCAGGCGCGCCTCGACACCCTCGGGTCCCCATCCGATCGGGTAGCAGATGTCCAGATCGAAGGCGCGGAACTTGCCGGACGTGTAGGCGTCGATCGAGCGGATCTTGGCCATGTCCTTGTGGTCCAGCACCGGCTGGGTGACCTCCAGGCGCATCGGCGGATTGATGTTGTTGATGTCCAGCAGGTTCGGCTTCGGTCCGACGAAGCTCACCAGCGACATCACGAGCTGCTCGCGGATCGGATCGATCGGCGGGTTGGTGACCTGCGCGAACATCTGCTTGAAGTACGCGTACAGCACCTTGTCGCGCTCCGACAGCACCGGCAGCGACGTGTCATTGCCCATCGACCCGACCGGCTCCTCGCCGTCGGTCGCCATCGGCACCATCAGCAGCCGGACATCCTCTTGGGTGTAGCCGAAGGCCTGTTGCAGATCCAGCAATGGAGGGGTCAGTCGGTGCGATGGATGGGCGTGCTCGGATCGCACCGGCAGCTCGTCCAACCGCACGCGGATGCGGCGGATCCATTCCTTGTACGGCTTGCCGGCGGCGAGCTGGGCTTTGAGCTCCGTGTCGTCGATGATGCGGCCCTGCTCGGTGTCGATCAGGAACATCTTGCCGGGCTGCAGCCGCCATTTCTTCACGATCCGGGATTCGGGGATCGGCAGCACGCCCACTTCTGAGGCCATCACGACGATGTCCTCGTCGGTGATCACGTAACGCGCCGGACGCAATCCGTTGCGATCGAGCGTGGCGCCGATGCGCACGCCGTCGGTAAAGGCGATCGCGGCCGGACCGTCCCACGGCTCCATCATCGAGGCGTGGTATTCGTAGAAGGCCCGCCGGCTCTCGTCCATCAGCGTGTGCTGCTCCCACGCCTCCGGGATCATCATCATCATCGCGTGCGCCAGCGGGTACCCCGCCTGCACCAGCAGCTCCAGCGCGTTGTCGAAGCAGGCGGTGTCGGACTGGCCTTCGTAGATCAGCGGGTACAGCTTGCGCAGGTCGTCGCGCAGCACCGGCGAGCTCATCACGCCCTCGCGCGCGCGCATCCAGTTGAAGTTGCCCTTGACCGTGTTGATCTCGCCGTTGTGCGCGATCATCCGGTAAGGATGGGCCAGCTCCCAGCTCGGGAAGGTGTTGGTCGAGAAGCGCTGATGCACCAGCGCGATCGCCGACTCCACGCGCGCATCGGCCAGGTCGCGGTAATAGCGGCCCACCTGGTTGGCCAGCAGCAGGCCTTTGTAGACGACGGTGCGGGTGGACATCGACGGCACGAAGTATTCGCGCCCATGCTTGAGCTTCAGGGCCTGGATCTTGTGACTGGCCGCCTTGCGGATCACGTACAGCTTCCGCTCCAGCGCGTCGGGCACCATGATGTCGTGCCCGCGGCCAATGAAGATCTGCCGGATCACCGGCTCGCGTTCGCGCACGCGCGGCGACATCGGCATGTCGCGGTCCACCGGCACGTCGCGCCAGCCCAGCACCACCTGGCCCTCGGCGCGCACGGTGCGCTCGAGCTCCTGCTCGCACGCCTGGCGGGAGGCATGCTCGCGCGGCAGGAAGATCATGCCGACGCCGTACTCGCCGGGCGGCGGAAGCTGCACGCCCTGCTCGTGCAGCTCCTGGCGGTAGTGCGCGTCCGGGATCTGGATCAGGATGCCGGCGCCGTCGCCGTACAGCGGATCGGCGCCGACGGCGCCGCGGTGATCCAGGTTGCGCAGGATCAGCAGCGCCTGTTCGATCAGGTCATGGCTGCGCTTGCCCTTGATGTTGACGACGAAGCCGACGCCGCAGGCGTCGTGCTCATGGCGGCTCGAGTACAGGCCATGCTGCTGCGCGGCCTCGACCGCGCCGTCGTCCGACGGCAGGTGCATCGACCCCTCCCGAGCGGCCACTAACGGCCGGAAAGTCGCCAGGAAACAATGTACTGCAACGCATCATGGGCTTCAATCTCAAATATATAGGGACAGACCCCATAAATGGCAAGTAATGGGCGGTTGCCCGATAAAATGGGGCCGGGTCCCGTTGTTGTAGCAGCAGGTGATCTCAAACTGTGATCGGCTGTGGTGGGCCAGAACGGGCTCGACGAAGAAGGCCACCGAGTGGCTGCGGAAGTCGGCCGATACGTGGCCGATTCTGAGCCGCCGTTCGGCCTCAGGGCCATTGGAGTGCTCCCGGATCAGGCGTGCCAACGGCGTCTCGAAACGCAGGTCGCCCGCAGCCTTGGCACCCGCAACAGCGTCAACGTGCAGCGCGAGGCGGAGATCCGCGCAGCCCTGGACGCTCAGAAGAAGCGCCTGCTGGGCCTGCGTTCGCAACGCGACGAGCTTGCGGTGCTACAGAGGGAGGTGTAAGGACGGGAGCTCTCTTGTGCGGCTGCCCCTAGCGGACCTCGTTGCCGGAGGAATTGCCGGCGGAGCGGCGCGGGCGGCCGACCGGCAGCGGCGCCAGGCGACGCTCGGTCTTGGTGGCGAGTTCCCTGAGGAAGGGGCCGTCGCCCAGCGCCCATCCGTGTTCAACCGCATTGTGGATGCGTGCGACTTCTTGTTCCGGCAGCCCGGCGTCGGCCAGCCGGCGGTATTGGGCCTGGCGCTCGAAGGGCGTATTGCCGAGCTTCCAGATCTCGGCGTGCTCGGAGATGGCCGGATCGGCCTGCAACCCCACGTGATGCGGAAGGCTCGACCACGGATACAGCGTCGCGTTGGTCACGTACTGCGTGCGCACGGGTCCGAGTTCAACGAACAGCGCGCACGGCAGCAGGAAGCGCTCCGGGTCGACCACGGTGCAGCGAAAGCGCGCCTGCCAGAGCGTGCCGCCGCGTTCATGGCGCCGGTTGAAATCGCGCACGTAGCGGCGGCCGAGAGCCTGCATCGCCAGGCTCAGCGAGCGGCCGTCCGACGGCGTCACCAGCAGATGGAACTGGTCCGGCATCAGCGCATAGGCGTGGATCTCTACCTCGTGCCGGCGGCTCAGGCTGCGCAGCTCGCTGAGCATGAACTGGTAGTCCGTTTCGGCCAGGAACGCCGGCTGCCCGGCGACGCTGCGCTGAACCAGCAGGTGCGGATAGCCGGGAACTGAAAGGCGGGGAAGTCGAGCCATGGTGCTACCTACCTTCCGAATCCGATGCCAATTGCGCGCTGCGCTGTGCCCTTTGTCCTGCCCCGATCGGTCAGCCGATCGCGAACAGTCTCCGGTGCTCCCTGATCGCGTAGCGGTCCGTCATTCCGGCGATGTAATCGGCAATCGCGCGAGGACCATGCTCGGCCGCGCGCGCCTGGTGATCTGCCGGAAGCAGTCCGGGCTCCTGGTGAAACGCGTCGAACAACTCGCGCACAATTCGCCGTGATTTCGCCGTCATCCGCATGACCTCCGGGTGCCGGTACAAGTGCTCTCGCAGGAACTTTTTCAACACCTCCGCTTCGGCGACGGTCTGCGGCGAGAACCCCACCAGGGGGGCAGCGCCGCGCACGTCATCGACCGACTCGGGCGCCGCCAGACTGATGCGACGCTGCGTTTCTTCAATAAGGTCAACCACTAAAGTGTTGATCATCCGACGGACAGTTTCATGCACTGCGCGCCGCTCGCCAATATTCGAAAACCGGTATCTGACCTCACCCGAATGTCTAGCCACGATCGGAATCCCTTCGAGCTGCCCGGTCACTATCAGTCCAGACCGTAGACCGTCGTCGACATCATGGTTGTTGTACGCGATCTCATCGGCGAGGTTCGCGAGCTGACCCTCCAGGCTTGCCTGACGCCTTGTCAGGAAACGCTCGGCCACGGGGCCTAGACGACGCGCGTTCTCGAGGGAGCAGTGCTTCAAAATGCCCTCACGCGTCTCGAAGCACAGGTTCAATCCGTCGAAGGCTCCGTAGCGCTCCTCCAGCTCGTCGACCACGCGCAGCGACTGCAGGTTGTGCTCGAAGCCGCCAAAGGGCTTCATGCACTCGTTCAGGGCGTCCTGCCCCGCATGCCCGAACGGCGTGTGCCCCAGGTCGTGCGCCAGCGCGATCGCCTCCACCAGGTCTTCGTTGACCCGCAGGCTGCGCGCCACCGAGCGCGCGATCTGCGCGACTTCGAGCGAGTGGGTCAGGCGCGTGCGGAAAAGATCCCCCTCGTGATTGACGAACACCTGGGTCTTGTACTCGAGCCGGCGAAAGGCGGTGCAGTGGATGATCCGATCGCGATCGCGCTGAAACGCCGTGCGCGTGGCCGCCTCCGGTTCCGGGTAGCGGCGGCCGCGCGACTGCGACGAGCGCACCGCGTACGGCGCCAGCCAGTCTTCGCCCGGAATCACCGGTAGCCCGCCGCCGCCAGCGTCGCTTCGACCAGCGCTTCGGGTGCCTCGCGCTGGGTCGCGCGGCCGATGCGCTCCAGCAGCACGAAGCGGATCTGCCCGGCCAGCGTCTTCTTGTCGCCGCGCATCGCATCGAGCGCGGCGGCCATCGAAAGCCCCTCGATCCGCGCCGGCAACCGCGCCCCCGCCACCGCCTCGGCAACGCGCTGCACCTCCGCAGTCCCGATCAGGCCCAGCCGCGACGACAGGTCGGCGGCCAGGCACAGCCCGCAGGCCACCGCCTCGCCGTGCAGCCAGCGGCCAAAGCCGGTGAGCGCCTCGATCGCGTGGCCGAACGTGTGTCCCAGGTTCAGCAGCGCCCGCTCGCCGCTTTCACGCTCGTCGCGCCCGACGATGCGCGCTTTGATCTGGCACGAGCGCCCGATCGCGCCCGCCAGGGCCTCCTCGTTCAGCGCCAGCAGCGCGGGCATATCGCGCACCGTGCGATCGAAATATGCATCGTCGGCCAGCAGCCCATGCTTGAGCACTTCGGCCAGCCCGGCCGACAGCTCGCGCGCGGGCAGGCTGCGCAGCACCGAGGTGTCAGAGACCACGGCCGAGGGCTGGTGGAAGGAGCCGATCAGGTTCTTGCCCGACGGGTGGTTCACACCCGTCTTGCCGCCCACCGAGGAGTCGACCTGCGCGAGCAGCGTCGTGGGCACCTGCACCACCCGCATTCCACGCATGTAGACCGCGGCCGCAAAGCCGGCGATGTCGCCGACGACGCCGCCGCCGAGCGCCACCACCACGCTGCCACGGTCGGCGCGGGCCTTGACCAGCGCATCGATCACCTGTGCGGTGGTGGCCAGGTTCTTGGCGGCTTCGCCATCGGCGATCGTGCAGGCCGACGTCGGTGCCACCCGTGCGCAGGCGCGCTCGACGGACCGCAGGTACAGCGGCGCCACCACCGTGTCGGTGACGACGTGAATCGAGGTCGGCGCCAGCGGCCTGATGAATTCGTCCAGCCGGTCGATCAGACCGGGGGCGATCCAGATGTCGTAGGGACGCGATGCCAGCTCGACCGTGACGCGCTGCATGTGCCGCATTTTATTGGATCGTTCGCGGGCTGTACGGCCGGCCGGAGGGGCGCGACGTGGCAGGATTGACGATCGGCCCGCGGACTGAACCGCGGGCTACGCCTCTTTGGACCCGATCACCGCCGCCACCTGCGGGTTGGCCAGCAGGCGGGCCACCAGGCGACGCGGGTTGGCTGCGGCCGAGCGGAATATCAGGTGAGCGGTTTGCCGGTACAGCGGGGCACGCTCGGCCAGCAGGTCCTCGATCCGGGTTTCGCGGTCAGCCACCTGCAGCAGCGGGCGGCTGGCATCGGCTCGGGTGCGGCGCGCGATCTCGTCGGCCGAAGCCTGCAGGTAGATCACCAACCCGCGCGAGCGCAGCATCTGCCGGTTGTCGGAGCTCAACACGGCGCCGCCACCGGTGGCCAGCACCACGTGCTGCCTTTGCGTCAACTCGTCCAGCAGGTGCGATTCGCGCAGCCGGAAGCCGGCCTCGCCCTCGAACTCGAACATGTTCTGGATCGAGATGCCGGCGCGGTGCTCGAGTTCCCGATCGCAGTCGATCGACTCGAAGCCGCAACTGGCGGCGAGCAGCCGCGCCACCGTGCTCTTGCCGGCCCCCATCATCCCGATCAGGAAGATGGACGTGCGGGCCGGTTGCGGCGGCTTGCTCAGCTGCGGGCCGCCTGCGTCACTTTCTCCGAGATCACCCGCGGCGTGATGAAAATCAGAAGCTCGGTGCGGTTGTTCTGCTTGAACTGATCCTTGAAGAGATTGCCCACCACGGGAATGTCGCCCAAAAACGGAATCTTGGTGACGGTCGTACGCTCGGTCTGCTGGTAGATGCCGCCCAGCACCACCGTTCCGCCGTTTTCGACCAGCACCTGCGTGGTCACGTTCTTGGTGTCGATCGCAATGCCGCCGCTGCCGCTGACGGTGGCGCTCGGCGTGTCCTTGTTGACCTTGACGTCCAGGAAGATCGAGCCCTCGGGTGTGATCTGCGGCGTCACTTCCAGCCGGAGCACCGCCTTGCGGAACTGGATCTGACCGGGACCGCCGAGCTGCGTGTTGGTCTGGTACGGGATGTCGTTACCCTGTTCGATCGAAGCCTTCACCTTGTCGGCGGTGACCACGCGCGGGCTGGAGATCACCTTGCCGCGGCCGTCCAGTTCGAGCGCGCTGATTTCCAGGTTCAGCACGCTCGACACCTGGCTGTTGAACAGCGTGAGGCCGATGCTGCCCGGGTTGAAGCCGTTCAGCGACGCCGCCGGCAGGTTCACGAAGTTCGGGTTGGTGATCTGGAACCCGTTGATACACATCACGCTCAATCCGGTCGGGCAGGTGGTCGTCCCCGGCGGCAGCGGCGAAAAGCTGGAGCCCGCACCGCTGTTGACCCAGGTGTGCGGCCCGAAGTGGGCGATGCCCAGGCGCGCACCGATGTCCCGGCTGAATTCGTCGTCCGCCTCGACGATGCGGGCCTCGATCAGAACCTGGGGCACCGGAACGTCGATGCGCGAGATCAGCTGCCGCACCGCCTCGAGCGTCGAGTTCGTATCCTGAACGAACAGCTGATTGGTCCGTATGTCGACCACCACGCTGCCGCGCTTGGACAGCATGCGCTGCTTGTCGTCGACCAGCAGCCGGCGCACGTCGTCGGCCTTCTGGTAATTGACGACGAAATTCTCGGTGTGCAGCGGCTCCAGCTCCAGGATCTGGCTGCGCGCTTCCAGTTCCAGCTTCTCCTTCGTGGCCAGCTCGTCGCGCGGGGCCACCAGGATCACGTTGCCGTTCTTGCGCATGTCCAGACCCTTGGACTGCAGGATGATGTCCAGCGCCTGGTCCCACGGCACGTCCTTCAGCCGCAGCGTGATCGCGCCCTGCACCGAGTCGCTGGTGATGATGTTCAGGTTCGTGAAGTCCGCGATCACCTGCAGCAGCGAGCGCACGTCGACGTTCTGGAAATTCAGCGACAGCCGCTCGCCCTGGTAGCCCTGGCGCGTACCCTGGAACAGGCGCGTCGGGTCTTCCTTGACGGGCTTGACCTCGACCACGAAATGCGTGTCGCTCTGATACGCGTTCTGCTCCCACAGGCCGCGCGGCTCGATCACCATGTGCACGTTGCTGCCCTGCTGGATGGTGCTGACCTGCGCGATCGGCGTGCCGAAATCGGTCACGTCCAGGCGCCGGCGCAGCGATTCGGGCACGGTGGTGTTCAGGAAGTCGACCAGGACCTGCTGGCCCTGCTGGCGGATGTCGACGCTGGTGGTCGGATCGCTCAGATCGACCACCACGCGACCCTCGCCGACCGCGCCGCGCCGGAAGTCGATGTTACGGATCGTGCGCGGGCCCGGCGCCGCCGCTGCGATCGGCGTTCCGGGCGTCACTGGCGTAGCGGCGCCGGCCGGCGCTACCGGCTGCGGTCCCGGAAAGGTCGCGGTCTCGGTCTTCGTTCCGAGCGTGATCTGGACCGTGTTGCCCTGTGCCGTCACGGTATAGGTGACCGGGGTCTTCAGGTTCAGCACGATGCGCGACCGGCCCGTGGCCTGGATCACGTTGACCGAGCGCAGATCGCCCTGGTTGATTTCCACCGAGCTGCGGCCCAGGTTGTTGACCGTCAGCGGCAGGTCGATGGCGACGCGGGCCGGATTGGTCACCGAGAAATTGGTCGGGGTCGCTGTCAAGGGCTCCTTCAGCTGGATCGTCAGGAACACCCCGGTGCTGGTCTGGGTCGCATCGATCCGCTCGATGCTGTTGGTCGCTGCCGGTTCCTGTGCGAAGGCCGGCTCGCCGGCGGCGGCCATCAAGCCCGCCAGTACAGCGGCCGCGTGGGCGGTCCGTAGAATTCGACTGAACGAGGCCTTCATCGCTTGCTCCCCTGCTGCGGCCCTGCGGCCACGGTTTGCAGTTCCAGTTTGGCTGGACGCTCTACCCATTCTCCGGCGGCGTCCTGAACGATCTCCTTGAGCACCAACTCCGTTTCGCTGATGCGTGTCACCACGCCGAAGTTCTGCCCCAGGTAATTTCCTACCCGCACGATGTGCGTGGAACCGTTGGTCTCCAGCAAGGCCACGTTGATGCCGTGCTGCCGCATCATCCCGACCATCCGGATCTGGTCCAGCGGAAAGCCTTCCAGCACCTCGCGGCGCCGCTCCAGGTCCGGCTTCACGGCGCTCGCGCTGGCGCGCGCCTGCGCCTGGCGCGCCACCGCCATCAGGATCTTCTGCGGATCGAAGGGCTCCACCGCGCCGCCGCTGTCGTACACGAACGGCGTGAACTCCTTGGGCGGGGGCACCGGCTGCGTGGTCACTTTGGTTGACCCCTTCACGCTGGTCATCCAGGTGCGCAGCTCGCTTTCGTCCGAGGTGCCGCAGGCGGCCAGCAGCGCAAGCGCCGCACCGATCGCACCCCACCGAAGCGCGAAGCGCGAAGGAGGGCTCGTCCTGCGAAGCGCGAAGCGCGAAGCAGGAAGCCTCATTTGCCACCCGCCTTGGCGGGCGCGCGCGCCTTGCGCTGGGCGGCCACTTCGTCTTCGTCGAGGTAGCGGAAGGTCTTGGCCACCGCATCCAGCGACAGGGTCGGCGTCTTGGTCGTCTGCACGTTCAGGTTGTTCAGCGTCACGATGCGCGGCAGATTGGCGATGTCGCTGGTGAAAGCGCCCAGGTCATGGTAGCGACCGGACACGCGCACCGTGATCGGCAATTCGGCGTAGTAGTCCTTCAGCACCACCTGGCCGGGGCGGAACAGTTCGAACTGCAGTCCGCGGCCGATGCCGGCCTGGTTGATGTCGGACAGCAGGGCGTCCATTTCGGCCTTGCTGGGCAACTGCTTCTCCAGCGTCAGCACCGACTGGTTCACCTGTTCCTTCTGGCGCCGCAGCTCCTCCAGGTTGATGGCCTGCTGGATCTTCAGCCGGTACTGGTCCTTGAGCGTGCCTTCCTGCTTGCGCAAATCGTCCAGCTGGTTCAGCTGGTCGCTCCAGACGACGAAGTAGCCGACGATCGCGCACACAATCACCACCGCCACCCACATCACCAGCTTGGGCAGCAACGGCCAG
Source organism: Burkholderiaceae bacterium (assembly GCA_035939615.1). Taxonomy (GTDB): domain Bacteria; phylum Pseudomonadota; class Gammaproteobacteria; order Burkholderiales; family Burkholderiaceae_F; genus VBCK01. The sequence goes on from DASZFP010000004.1 coordinate 16,589, forward strand.
GTGCCGACGTTGTCCATCGAAAGCCCGCGAAACTGGGCCAGGAAATTCTGAGGGGCGGTTGTCGCCATGGTGTCCCTGGGGCGGAGCGGCTCAGCCCTTCTTGGGCTGAGCGCCGGGTGTCCCGGCCGCGGTGCCGGAAGGCAGCTCGCCGCTTGGTTTCATGTAGAAATTCATCGAGAAGTCGAACAGGCGGCGCTGGATCCCGTCCGGGCTGGCCCCGGCGAGCTTGATCTCGATCAGCTCGGGGCGCTCGACGTAGCGGCCGTTGTTGGTCAGGTTGCGCAGGAACTCGGACACGCGCTCGTTGGACGCGGCCCAGCCGGCGATCGTGACCTTGCGGTCCTCCTGTCGGATCGAGCGAAGGTAGATGCCCTCCGGGGTCTGGCGCGTGAGTTCGTCGAGCAGGTACACCGGTTCGTTGCGATCGGCCTGCAGGTCCTCGACCGCTTTCTGCCGGGCCCGCAGCGCCTCGATCTCCTGGCGCAGCGTGGCGATTTCCTTGATCTGGGCATCCAGCCGCCGGTTCTCGTCGGCGATCAGCTTGTTGCGGCCTTTCTGGTTGTCGACGTAGCCTTCCAGCACCGACCACACCAGCAGCACGAGCGCGGCGCCTGCGGCCGCGCTCAGCCCGGTCATCAGAAAAAACGCCTGCTTCTGGCGCTGCCGCTTCTGTTCCCGATGCGGCAGCAGGTTGACGCGGACGATCACGGCTCGAACCTCCGCATCGCCAGCCCGCAGGGTGTCAGCAGCGCCGGCGCGTCCAGGCGCAGCTGCTTCTCGCGCACGCCGCCGGCAATCTCCATCCCCTTGAACGGAGAGATCACCGAGGTGGGCACCTGAGCCCGCTCCATCAGCGCTTCGGGCAGACCCTGCAGCACCGAAGAGCCGCCGGCCAGCATGATCTGGTCGACCCGCGTGTACGGCGTCGACGTGAAGAAGAACTGCAGCGCGCGCGTGATCTCGGTGGTGGCCGTATCGATGAAGGGCCTGAGCACATCGGTCTCGTAATTGGCCGGAAGATCGCCGCTGCGCTTTTTCTGCTCGGCCTCCTCGGCCGGCACGCCGTAGGCGCGCGCGATGTCCCCGGTGAGCTGCAGACCGCCGAAGGGCTGCTCGCGCTCGTAAATGGCCTCGCCGTCCAGGATCACGCTGACGCTGGTCGTGTTGGCGCCCATGTAAAAGACCGCGATCACCAGGCCTTCGCCGTGGCTGGGCAGCTGGTCGACCAGGCGCAGCAGCGCCGCACGGGCCGACAGCGATTCCACATCCATCACGATCGGTTTGAGCCCGGCCGCCTGCGCCACTGCCATCCTGTCCTCGACCTTTTCCTTGCGCGAGGCCGCGATCAGCACTTCGACATCCTCGGGCGAGTTCGGTATCGGACCGATCACCTGAAAGTCCAGGCTGACCTCTTCCAGTGCGAACGGGATGTACTGGTTGGCCTCGCTCTCAACCTGCATCTCCATTTCTTCTTCGCGCAGGCTGCCCGGCAGGGCAATTCTCTTGGTGATCACGGCCGACGCCGGCAGCGCCAGCGCCACGTTGCGGATGCGCGAGCCGCAACGTCGATACACGCGCTTGACCGCATCGGCCACGATTTCGATCTTGTCGATATTGCCGTCGACCACCGCGCCGCGCGGAATCGGCTCGATGCCGTATCGTTCGAGCCGCAGCACGCCGCCGCCCGGATCCGACAACTCGACCAGCTTAACGCTGGAGGACCCGATATCCAGTCCGATCAGCGGCGGTGTCTTGGACGAGAAGAACGGCAGTTCGAAGGCCAACGCAACGCTCCCGCACTAAACGTAGTAACCCATGAAGGGGCACAACCCGGAACGATGAACCTGTTCGATCCCGCGCTGTCCGAACCAACGGCCGGCGCGCGTAAGAGTCCCCACCGCCCGCATTTTCCTTATGTTTCGACGCTTTACCGCGATTTCTTCATATAACCGCCTTAAGATGCTAACAACCTTTAGGAAGTCCGCACAAGCCCTTCGAACAGGTGAACTGGGGCGGTTTTACGGCACAATCGTCAATCGAGATTTTTTCTTGATGGCAGGTTTCCGCATCATGCCTCGGCATGGCCCGCCGGCAACTTATAATGCGGACCGTCCGTCGCCGCTGCGCCCTAGTCAAATCGCCCTTTTTCCGGCGCGTGGTAGGGCTGTGCCGGGCCTTTCTTCCACCCCGATCCGTCAGATATCACCGACTCCGCGGTGAACACCGAACCCGCCTCGAAGCCAGACCGTATGCAGCAGCTGCGCGGGTGGTTCCGCTCGCGCTGGGGCCGCCTGGTCGCGTGGTCGGCGCTGCTGGGGTCGGCCGCGCTGGCCTGCGGGCTGCTGCTGGTGATCTTCATGTTCTCGATCGCCTATGCGAACCTGCCTCCAATCGATTCCCTGGCCGACTACCGGCCCAGGATTCCGCTGCGGATCTGGAGCGCCGACGGCGTTCTGCTGGGCGAGTTCGGCGAAGAACGCCGCAGCTACGTTCCGATCCGCGAAGTTCCGCAACAGCTGAAGTACGCCATCCTGGCGGCCGAGGACGAGAGCTTCTATCGGCACAGCGGCGTGGACTTCGTCGGGCTGGTCCGCGCGGCGCTGGCCAACGCGATATCGGGACGGCGCGGCCAGGGCGGCAGCACGATCACGATGCAGGTCGCTCGCAACTTCTACCTGAGCACCGAACGCAGCTACATCCGCAAGCTGTACGAGATCGCGCTCTCCTACAAGATCGAGGCATCGCTGCCGAAGGATCGGATCCTGGAGGTCTATATCAACCAGATCTTCCTGGGCCAGCGCGCCTACGGCTTTGCCGCCGCGGCGCAGACCTACTTCGGCAAGGCGCTGGGAGATCTGACGCTGGGCGAGTGCGCGATGCTGGCCGGGCTGCCGGCCGCGCCGAGCGCTTACAACCCGAACGCCAATCTGCACCGGGCGCGCGTGCGCCAGCGCTACGTGCTGTCGCGCATGCTGGGCCTGGGCTACATCAGCAAGGCCGACTTCGACCAGGCGGTGTCGGCCGAACTGAAGGTGCGGGGCGCCGAGACGGCGGCCATCACCAACCTCACCCACTCGCGGGTGCGGGCCGACTACGTGGCCGAGCTGGCCCGGGAACTGGTGGTCGGCGTGTTCCACGACGAGACCTATGCGCGCGGACTGAACGTCTACACCACGATCTCGAGCGGCGAGCAGCAGGTCGCCTACGCCGCGGTGCGCGCCCAGGTGATCGCCTACGACCGGCGCTACGGCTACCGGGGGCCGGAGCGTTTCGTCGAAATGCCGCCCGAGGGGCCGGCCCGCGAGCAGAAGATCGACGAGGCGCTGGCCGACGCCACCGAGGTCGACGGCATGGTTGCGGCGGTGGTGCTGGAAGCCACACCGAAGCTCGTGCGCGCGACCTTCGCCGACGGCCAGGTGGTGCGGATCGAGGGCGAGGGGCTGCGCTTTGCGGCCGCATCGCTGGCGGCCCGGGCCCAACCCGGGCACCGCATCGTGCCGGGCGCGGTGATCCGGCTGGCGCGCATCGGCAAGGACGGTTGGGCCATCGTGCAGGTCCCGCAGATCGAGTCGGCTTTTGTCGCCTGTGATGCGCGCGACGGGGCGGTGCGCGCGCTGATCGGCGGGTTCGATTTCAACCTGAACAAGTTCGATCACGTCACCCAGGCCTGGCGCCAGCCCGGCTCCAGCATCAAGCCGTTCATCTATGCGGCCGCGCTCGAAAAGGGCCTGATGACCAGCACGCTGGTCAATGACGAGCCGTTGATGCTGGACCCGGACCAGACCGGCGGCCAGGTGTGGGACCCGAAGAATTACGACGGCAAGTACGACGGCCCGATCCGGTTGCGGCAGGGCCTGGCCCGGTCCAAGAACATGGTGTCGATCCGCGTGCTGCAGCAGATCGGGCCGCAGTACGCGCAGCAGTACCTGGGTCGGTTCGGATTCGATCCGGAGCGGCACCCGGCTTACCTGACGATGGCGCTGGGCGCGGGGTCGGTGACCCCGTGGCAGGAGCTGGGCGCCTATGCGGTGTTCGCCAACGGCGGATTCGAGATCAGCCCCTACCTGATCACGCGCATCGCCGATGCCGGCGGAAAAGTGCTGATGGAAGCCTCGCCGAAGGTCGCGGGCGACTCGGCGCTGCGGGTGGTCGATGCCAGCACGAGCTTCATCATGGACAGCATGCTGCGCGATGTGGCCCGCTACGGCACCGGTGCGCGCGCATCCAGCCTGGGCCGCTCCGATGTGGCGGGCAAGACCGGCACCACCAACGATTCGCACGACGCCTGGTTCTCCGGCTACGGCGGCGGGATCGTCGCCGTGGCGTGGATCGGATTCGACCAGCCGCACAACCTGGGCGAGCGCGAAACCGGCGGAGGCCTGGCGCTGCCGATCTGGCTCGATTACATGGCCTCCGCGCTCAAGGGTCTGCCGATCCTGGAGCGGGAGCCGCCCCCGGGCGTGGTGACGATCGACGGGGAGTACTACCTGGAGCAGTTCCAGCCGGGTCAGGGGCTGGCCTCGCTGGGACTGGAGGAGGCGCCCGTTCCCGAGCAGGTCAAGCGCGGCGAGAACGTCTTCTGAGGCACTATTTGGGGCTGAGCACCACCGCCTGGCCGCCCTGGGCGGACAGCAGGCGCGACAGCGCCGCGAACAGCTCCGTTCCATCGCGCGTATCGCACCAGGCGGCGCCGTCGTAGGCAAAGTGGTGGCCGCCGCTTTTGGCCGCCACCCAGATCTGGCGCATCGGCAGCTGCGTGTTCACGACGATCTTGGTGCCGTTGGCCAGTTCCAGCCCCAGCACCCCGCCGCTGCGGATGCAATCGACGCCGGCATCGACGGCGTCGATGGCCAGCTCCAGCGCGCGCAGCGTGAACTCCGCCTGCTCGTTGAACTCGGATTCGGTCATGTTAGATTCGTCCCGATGAGAGCCGTCGCCGTGAGCATTCTAGTTTGCGCCGGTCTGCTGACGGGCGGCTGCGGCGTCAAAGGCCCGCTTTTCATACCGAACGTTCCGAAAGAGACCCCCTGGCCGTACGCCAAGCCCAAGCCCGCCGCGCCGCCGGCCTCGACCCCGCCCGCCGGCAGCTCCGCACCGGCCGGCGCGCCCGCCAGCCAGGCGCCGGCTGAAACCCCCGCCGCGGCTCCGGCGCCGACCACGCCGGCGGCGGAGCCGAAGCCATGACCGGGTCCGACGCGAGCGCAGCGCCGTTTGCACGGCGCGCCGGGATTCTGTACTGCGAGGACGTGGCGCTGGAGGAGCTCGCGCAGCGCTTCGGCACGCCGCTGTACGTGTACTCGCAGCGCGCCATCCTGGATGCGTACCGGCAATACGAGCGCGCGCTGCAAGGGCGGCCGGCCATGGTCTGCTACGCGGTCAAGGCGAGCTCCAACCTGGGCGTGCTCGACCTGCTGGCGCGCGCCGGCAGCGGATTCGACATCGTTTCGGGCGGCGAGCTGGCCCGCGTGATCGCGGCGGGCGGGACGCCGTCGCGCGTCGTGTTCTCCGGGGTCGGCAAGACCGAGGCGGAGATCGAGCAGGCGCTGGCCGCCGGCATCCTGAGCTTCAACGTCGAATCCGAATTCGAGTTGCGCGACGTGGCGCGGATCGCTTCGGCGCTGGGCCGGCGCGCACCGGTGTCGCTGCGCGTGAATCCGCACATCGATCCCGGCACGCACCCGTACATCGCCACGGGCCTGAAATCGAGCAAATTCGGCGTCTCGTTCGAGCAGGCCCTGGACCTTTACCGCCGCGCCTGTGCCGATGCGCACCTGCAGGTGGTCGGCATCGGCTGCCACATCGGCTCGCAGATCGCGCAAGCGGCGCCCTTCGAGCAGGCCGCCGATCGGCTGCTCGACCTGGTCGAGCAGCTCGAGCGCGAGGCCATCAGCCTGCGTCATCTGGACTTCGGCGGGGGCCTGGCGATCGCCTACCGGGACGAGGCGCCGCCTGCCATCGGGCAATGGGTCGGCGCGATCACGCGCCGGGTCGACGCGCGCGGCCATCGCGACAAGATGCTGCTGGTCGAGCCGGGCCGTTCGATCGTGGGGCCGGCCGGCGTGCTGCTCACGCGCGTGATCGGCCTGAAGGCCGGCGGCGAGCGCGACTTCGCGATCGTCGATGCGGCGATGAACGACCAGATGCGGCCGGCGCTGTACGACGCCTGGTTGGATGTGCAGCCCGCAACCGAACGGGCGCGCCCCGAAAGAACGCTCGACATCGTCGGTCCGGTGTGCGAAAGCGGCGACTGGCTGGCGCGCGAGCGGCGCCTGGCGATCGGCCCCGGCGACGTGCTGGCGATGCTGTCGGCCGGCGCCTACGGCATGAGCATGGCGAGCAATTACAACAGCCGCTGCCGCGCCGCCGAGGTGATCGTCGATGGCGCACGCGCCTGCTGCGTGCGCCGCCGCGAGACGATCGAGAACCTGATGGCGGGCGAATCGCTGCTGCCGTAGCAGCACCCGTTCCCTACAATCGTTGGCGCGCGCAAACCGCCGGAAAGTGCCCCCATGCACATCGAGCACGAGGTCAAGCTGGACTTCAAGGACGTGCTGATCCGGCCCAAGCGGTCGACGCTGACCTCGCGCGCCGACGTTCAGATCGAGCGGGAGTTCCGCTTCCGCCACGGCGCTGCGCCCTACCAGGGCATCCCGATCGTGGCGGCCAACATGGACACGACCGGGACCATGGAGATGGCCTCGGCGCTGGAGCGCCTGGGCCTGTCGGTCGCGTTGCACAAGCACTACGAGCCGGCCCGCTACGTCGACTTCTTCCGCGCCCTGAAGCGCAAGTCGGCGGCGCTGTTTTCGGTCGGCATCACGGCCGCCGACGAGGAAAAATTCCACCAGGTGCTGGAGGCCGCCGGCAGCACGATCGAGTACGTGTGCATCGACGTGGCCAACGGTTATCACCAGAACTTCGTCGCCTTCGTGCGGCGCATCCGCGCCCGCTACCCGAAGCTGGTCATCATGGCGGGCAATGTCGTCACCGGCGAGATGACCGAAGAGCTGATCCTGTCGGGCGCGGACATCGTCAAGGTGGGCATCGGGCCCGGGTCGGTGTGCACGACCCGGATGATGACGGGTGTGGGCTACCCGCAGCTGTCGGCCGTGATCGAGTGCGCCGACGCCGCGCACGGGTTGGGCGGGCACATCTGCTCGGACGGCGGCTGCGTCACCCCGGGTGACATTGCCAAGGCGTTCGGCGCGGGCGCCGACTTCGTGATGCTGGGCGGCATGCTGGCCGGGCACGCCGAGTGTGGCGGCGAAGTGGTCGAACGCGACGGCCAGCGCTTCCAGAGCTTCTACGGAATGAGCTCGAAAACGGCCATGGACCGGCACGCCGGTGGCGTGGCGGAGTACCGGGCCGCCGAAGGCAAGGAAGTGCTGGTGCCCTACCGCGGCGAGGTGACGCCGACCGTGCAGGAGATCATCGGCGGGCTGCGCTCGGCCTGCGCCTACGTAGGGGCGCGCCGCCTGAAGGAGCTGTCCAAGCGGACCACCTTCGTGCGCGTCGCCCAGCAGGGCAACGAGGCGTTCGCGAAGGGCTGAGGCCGCCGGCTGCGTTGCCCGGCTGACTTTAGTTGCTGCGCAGCCCGGCGGCGAAATCGGCCACCGCGCCGATCTCCTTGTCGTCCATCCGGAAGGCGATCTGCTGCATCGGCACGTTGTTGCGGCGGCTGCCCTCGCGGAACGCCTTCAGCTGAGCGGTCAGGTATTCGGCATGCTGGCCGCCGATTCTCGGATACAGCACCGGCAGCCCGGCGCCGCTCGGGCCGTGGCAGCCGGCACACGCGGGAACGGCTTTCTCGGGAATGCCGGCGCGGTAGATGCGCTGCCCCAGCTCGACGCTGTCCTTGTCGTGCGCCACCTCGGGCTTGGGCGGCTGCGTGGAGAACCAGGCGGCCACGTTGCGCCGGTCCGCCTCCGACAAGGTCATCGCAAAGGCTCCCATCACCGCATTTTCACGGCCGGTCTTGTCCCCGGGCGGCTTGGCCAGGTCGGTGAGCTGCTTGACCAGATACTCGGCGCTCTGTCCGGCCAGCCTCGGATTGGGGGCGATGGTCGAATTGCCGTCGGGGGCATGACAGGCGGCGCACACCTGGCTCGCGATCTGCTGGCCCTTGGCCGGGTCGGCGGGCGGCGGCTGCTGTGCTGCTGCGTCTCGGCCGACCAGGCAGGCCAGAATCAGAGCGCCCGCCAGGCGCGCACGGTTCAAGGGGGCGGGTGTCCTCTCCATCGTCGATTCGGTCACTGGTATGGCCCGGTTGCTCTTATGCTCCCATTTTAGCGGGCTGGCCGCCCCCGGCCCCATTCCCTGTGCCGCGCAGCGGCACAGCCGGCAGTCTATGCTGACCCGTTTCGATACCGCGCACTACGTCACATCGATCGCCGAGCTGGCAGGCCTGAACGGGTCCGGCCTCATGCCGGTTCCCGAAGTGGCCTTCGCCGGCCGCTCCAACGCCGGCAAGTCGAGTGCGATCAACGCGTTGACCAACCGCACGCGCCTGGCCTACGCGTCCAAGATGCCGGGGCGAACGCAGACCCTGAACTTCTTCGCGCTCGCCAGCGGGCGCGATCCGGCCACGACCGGTCACCTGGTCGACCTGCCCGGCTACGGGTTCGCCAAGATCGATCCGGCCACACGGCGCCGCTGGAACGACCTGGTGGGCGGATACCTGGCCTACCGGCCGCAGCTTCGCGGCGTCGTGCTCGTGGTCGACAGCCGGCGCGGCCTGATGCCGGCCGACCGGGAGCTGATCGGGCTCTTGTGCCGTCGCGACCCGGACCATGCCGCCGCGCTGCACCTGCTGCTGAGCAAGGTCGACCAGATCAACACGATCCAGCGGCGGGCGGCGCGGGCCCTGGCCGAGGACCATGCACGGACGCTGCCGCTGCAGGTGAGCGTGCAGCTTTTCTCGGGGCGCGCCCGCGAGGGCGTCGAGGAGCTGCGCGAGCGGGTCGCGGCGATGCTGTCCGGATAGGGCGGTCGGTCGCGTTTATCATCCTGGCTCGAATTCGGAAACTCAGCCCATGCCCAAGCCCACCGAGATCCTGGGAAACTTTCCTGCGGTGCGCATGCGCCGGATGCGGCGCAACGACTTCTCGCGCCGCATGATGCGGGAGAACCGGCTCAGCGCCGATGACCTGATCTACCCGGTGTTCGTGCTGGACGGGCACAAGCAGCGCGAGCCGGTCGCTTCGATGCCCGGCGTGGAACGCCTTTCGGTCGATCTGCTGCTGCCGGTGGCCGAGGAGTGCGCCAAGCTGGGCGTTCCGGTGATGGCGCTGTTCCCGGTGATCGATGCCTCGTTGAAGTCGCCCGACGGGCGCGAAGCGGTCAACTCCGAAGGGTTGATACCGCGGGCCGTGCAGGCGCTGAAGGCTCGCCTGCCCGAGCTGGGTCTGCTCACCGACGTCGCCCTGGATCCTTACACCACGCACGGCCAGGATGGGGTAACCGACGCCACCGGCTACGTGCTCAACGACGAGACCGTCGAGATGCTGTGCCGGCAGGCTTTGATGCAGGCCCAGGCCGGCGTGGACATCGTTGCTCCGAGCGACATGATGGACGGACGCATCGGCGCGATCCGCCACGCGCTCGAGTCCAACGGGCACATTCACACCCGGATCATGGCGTACGCCGCCAAGTACGCGAGCGCGTTTTACGGACCGTACCGCGACGCGATCGGCTCCAAGGCCAGCCTGGGCAAATCCAACAAGGCCAACTACCAGATGGACCCGGCCAACTCGGACGAGGCCCTGTGGGAGGTGGGCCTGGATCTGCAGGAAGGCGCCGACATGGTGATGGTCAAGCCGGGAATGCCGTACCTGGACATCGTGCGCCGGGTCAAGGACCAGTTCGCTTCCCCCACGTTCGTCTATCAGGTCAGCGGCGAATACGCGATGTTGAAGGCCGCCTGCGCCCAGGGCTGGCTCGACGAGCGCAGCGTCGTGATGGAATCGCTGCTCGGGTTCAAGCGGGCCGGCGCCGACGGCGTGCTCAGCTACTTCGCGCTGCAGGCGGCGCGATGGTTGCGGGAGGAGGCGGCGCGCTGACCCGCCTTCGCTCGCTGCGCGAGCTACGGCGGGCGAGCGCACCCGACCAAGCTAGGGGAGCTATGGCTGGGCCTGCCCGCCGAAGCCCGCAGGGCGAAGGCGGGCGCGATCGAGCAGGTAGCAGGTCAGCGTCAACGCGACGCCAACCAGCACGACGCCCAGGACCACCAGGAACAGCGGGTCCCGGGTCATCCAGTAGAAGAAGACCAGGCAGACCACGAAGTAGCTGCGCACCAGCAGCGTGCCGGTGTACTGCGCTTCGGCCCGGGCCCGAATGACGCCGGCGATGCTCATGCCGAGGCCGCTCGCACACATTCCAGCGAGTCGGGGAAAGACCTCCCGATAGTTACCGTTCGACTGGAGAAACTTCAACGTCGGGTCCGGCGCTAGCAGCAGGGCAACCCCGCCCACGATCAGGTAGCCGGCCAGGTAGTAGAGGCTCTTGCGGGTGCGCTCCATCGACGCTCCGGCCGGCTCACGGCGTTCGCCGCAACAAGTAGGCGAAGATCACCACGTGAACGACCATCATGGCCGGTACGTTTACGACCGCCAGGTAATAGGACACGCCCAGACTGACGGGATCGACGTGGTCCTTGAACGTGGAGATGTTGGCGTATATGAGATCGGCCAGGCCGGCCAGGTTGAAGAGCCACACCGCCGGCAGCGCGACCGTCGCCTCGTAGCGCAGGGCGGCCAGCGCGATCAGGGCGAGCACGACGGCCGTGAGGTCGCCGTAGCCCACCGGCCGCGCGAAGGCCGCAGGCAGTTCGGGGGAGACCAGCCCCGGCATCAGGAACATCAAGCCGTTCACGCGCAGGCAGGCGTACAGCAGCAGCGGCGTCAGCGCGGCCTTGGGGTCGCGACGCACCAGGGGCGGCCACAGGTACCACCTGGCGATCAGGCCGAAGGCGACGAATGCAACCGCGTAGCTGATGAAGAAGTGAACGTGGTTGGCGGTGATCGGCACGGCGATTCCCTCTCCCGGATCGCACGCGCCAGTATTGCCGATATCAATTGATGTTCAAGAACATCTTTTGTGTGAGCTGTTATAAGGTCATCTTCCCACGGGGAGGGGCCGATGCCGTACACGCGCAAGCACAAGCAGGAAACCCGCGAGCGCATCGTCAACAGCGCGCGGCGGCTGTTCAACCGCCGGGGTTTCACCGAAGTCACGATCGACCAGATCATGCAGCATGCCGGCCTGACCCGCGGCGGCTTCTACAAGCACTTCGACACCAAGGAGCAGCTGTACTCGCACGCGGTGCGGCAGTTTGTCTGCATGGAGGCGCCGGAGCGCTGGCAGAGCAAGCACGTCGATCGGTGCGCCCAGGGCCACACGCTGGCGCGGATGATCGTCAACGCCTACCTGTCGCGCGAGCACCTGGACGATCGCGAGGGATCCTGTCCGCTGGTGGCGCTGCCCTCCGACGTGGCGCGCGGCGGCAAGGCGGTCAAAGCGGCCTTTCGTCAGGTCCTCGGCAAGATGGTGCAGGTCTTCGCCGCCAACCTGGTCGAGCCGCAGGCCCCGCCTTCGCTCGCTGCGCGAGCTACGGACGGGCAGGGGAGCCAGCGCGCGCTCGCGCTAGTCGCAATGTGCGTGGGCGCGATGGTGGTCGCCCGGGCTGTCGACGATCCCAGGCTGGGCGACGCCTTCCGCGACGCAGCGCGCGAGCACTTGCTTCGGTCCACGGGGTGGGGCGCCTCGTGATCCGCCTTCGCCCTGCGGGCTTCGGCGGGCAGGTCCGCCTCGCACTGGCTTGCCCGCCGTAGCTCGCGCAGCGGGCGAAGGGGGGCGCAGACGTTTATGATGTCGATCCCGCCGTGGGGGTCGTAGCTCAGTTGGTAGAGCAGCGGACTCTTAATCCGAAGCGCGTAGGTTCGAGCCCTACCGGCCCCACCAAGAAAATCAATTACTTGCGAGACAATCCCTCACCTGGAAATGGTCCGATCCAACGCCAGGTCGGCGCGGGCGTAGGCGGTAACCTCAGATCGCGGTCCCCGCTTTTTCACGGCCAATCGGCCGTGCTTCGACGGACCAGCCCCCGCTACCCCTGACCATAATTCACCGAGCGGAGGTGAATCATGGGTGATTCGATCGGCAGCATCGCGGCGGCCAACCAGGTAGTACGCGGCGAGTCTTTCGAGGGCGGCCCCAGGTTTGAGGGCACCCGCGGCGCATTGATCGCGGCCGGCGTCGTCCCCCCCGGAGCAGCTTTCCCCGGCGATCCAGGCGTGCGCGGACCCCGATTCACAGGCGCAGATGGACACATCTGGAAGATCACACGTTCTCCGGCGCGGGGTGAATTCCGCGTGGAGTGGTACCTACGCCCGCGCGAGGCCAAACGGCGGCACGAGGCACGGTGGGAAGCGCACAAGGCGGGCCAGAGAAGAAAACACGAAATCGCCGGCCTGAAGACATTGCTTCAGCGCGAACCGAGCAGCGCCGCCCAGGTGCGGGAAAAGTGCCTGGGTGATGTGAAGGGGGCCGTGGACATTCTGAGCCGCGCGATTGAACCGATGGGTGCCGACGAGCGTGACGAGATCGAGTGCTTGATCGGGTCCATCCTTAATGCCGCGCACAGTGCCACGATCTTCTTCGACCCGAGTAAGCGCCGGGGCCTGCAGC
>DASZFP010000005.1:0-5198 GCA_035939615.1 Burkholderiaceae bacterium
AGCGCAGGCGCAGCTGAGCACCGCGATACTTCGGGGCCACATCACGCTGGGACAGACCCCCGCGAAGGCCGGCGTGAGCGTGGTGGCCACCAATGTCGACAATGGCTTCACGACGCGCGCCGTGACGCGGGAAGACGGCAGCTACGCGCTCACCGGCCTGGATCCGGGCAATTACCGGATCGAGGTCAGTGCCGAGGGCTACGATCAGAAAACCCAGGTCGTGACGCTGCACGTGGGAGAAAGCGCTGACCTGAACATCGCAGTCACCGGGACGTCGGCCAACCTTGAGCAGGTGGTGGTCGTCGGCGAAACGATCGTCGAGAAGAAAACGTCCGAGGTCGGAACCGTCATCACGCAGAAGCAGATCCAGTCGCTGCCCCAGATCACGCGCAACTTCCTGAGCTTCGCGGACCTGGCGCCCGGCGTGAGCTTCACCACGGCCTCCGACGGCACCACGAGGCTGCAGGGCGGCGCCCAGGCGGACACGAACGTGAACGTCTACGTCGACGGGGTCGGCCAGAAGAACTATGTGCTGCAGGGCGGAATCACCGGTCAGGACTCCAGCCGGGGCAATCCGTTCCCCCAGTCGGCCATCAAGGAATACAAGGTCGTCTCGCAGAACTACAAGGCGGAGTTCGACCAGGTCAGCAGCGCCGCCATCATCGCGGTGTCGAAGTCCGGCACCAACGAGTTTCATGGCGACGCCTTCTGGGATCACACCTCGCAGGCGTGGCGCGACGCGACCCCCGCGGAAGTTGCCGCCGGCAAGGGAAAGGCTGAATCGTTTCAGAACCAGTTCGGGGTATCGTTGGGCGGGCCGATCATCCAGGATGTGGCCCACATCTTCTTCGCCTACGAGGGCAAGCGCAACAAGGACCCGGTGAGCATTACGCTTGGAGCCGGCGCCACCCCGGCCACGGTGCCGCCGTCCGTGGCAGCCGCCGTCGGCGGAAGCGATGCGCCGTTTAACGAGGACCTGTTTTTCGGCAAGCTCGACTGGCAGCCGAGCGGCTTGCAGCGGCTGGAGCTTACCGCCAAGGTGCGCCAGGAAGACGAGCTCACCAGCGTGCGCGACCAGATGGCCGTGTCGTGGGGCACCAAGAAGACCAACAACGAAACGCGGGTGGACCTGAAAGACGAGATCACGACCGACAACTGGATCAACGAGGCGCACGTCACGTACGAGTACGCGTACTGGGCTCCGACCCCGAACACGTTCGGGCCCGGCTTTCAGTGGCAGACGGCGTCGGGCGCTTCGATCCTGAATACTGGCGCGGGTCCGGCTTACCAGAGAAAGGGCCAGCACGGCGAAGGGCTGCAGGACGACTTCACGATCACCGACCTGCAATGGCATGGTTCCCACGTTCCCAAGTTCGGATTGAAGCTCAAGTGGGTCACCCTCGATGCGCAGGAGCTGCAGCCCTACAATCCCCAGTACTTCTTCGACCTGGGTTACAGCGCAACGATCCCTTACCAGGTCCAATTCGGCTCGGCGTTGAACGGCGTGGGCAACGGGCGGGCGCGCTCGCGCAACCTGCAGTTCGGCACCTACGCGCAGGACGACTGGGAAATCAATCGCAGGCTGACCGTGAACGCCGGGCTGCGCTGGGACTACGAATACGATCCGACCTACCTGCATCACGTGACCCCGCCCGACGTCGCCTCGGCGCTGCGCGGCTGGGCCAACATCAACAACCCGAATTCCGGATTCAATATCAACGACTACATCAGCAACGGCACCAATCGCAGCACCTACCTGGGGCAGATACAGCCGCGCGTGGGCGCGTCCTACGATCTGTTCGCCGACCAGCGCCACGTGTTGTTCGGCGGTTACGGGCGCGCGTACGACCGCGATATATTCGATTACCTGCAACTGGAGCAGACCAAGGGGACCTTTCCCTCGTACACGGTGGACTTCCTCGGCGACCCTAACCACCCCTGCGTCCCGAGCCCGTCGTGCGTGCTCTTCGATCCGTCCTTCTTTTCACCGTCGACGCTTTTGCCGTTCGTGACCAACAACGGTTCCGGGCGCGAGGTCGATGTGCTGAACAACAAGTTGAAGATTCCGCACTCGGACCAGGTCAGCTTCGGCATCCGCGACACCTGGGGCATCTGGAATACCGAACTGACCTACTCGTACATCGAAAGCCGCAACGGCTTCGTCTGGCTGCTGGGCAGCCGCGGTCCCGGCGGCTTGTTCTTCGTCCCCAACGGGACCAATGCGCAGGGGCCTCCGTTCGGACATCCCATTCCCGGTTTCGGCAACCTGATCCTAGGAACCTCCGGGATCGAGACCAAGACCAGCGCCGTGTTCCTGAAGGTCGACAAGGTGTACACGCGCGACAGCGGCTGGGGCACGACCCTCGCCTACACCTTCAGCGATGCAAAGGAGAATCGCCAGTTCGGCCAGCAGTACGCGCTCGATTTTCCGACCCTGAAGGGCTACGGTTGGCAGCCGTCTTCGGGCGTAAACGCGCACAAGGTGGTGGCAACCTCGATCAACGATCTGCCCCGCGGGTGGTTGTTCTCGAGCAAGTTGACGCTGGAGTCGGGGGCCCCGATCGATGCCATCGACTGTTCGGTCAGGGCAGTGCCCTGCTTCAACAACCATTTTTTCCCACAGCGCCAGGCGTTCATCTTCCCGGGCAAGATATGGGCGTTTCGAGAGGTCGATGTCGCGCTTTCGAAGGACTTCCCGATCGGCTGGCATCAGGCGAAGTTCCAGCTGCGCGGCGACATCCTGAACGTGTTCGCATTCAAGAATTATGACGCCACCGCGTACAACGCCGGCTCCGGCTTCAACTCGCGCGATCCAACCTTCGGCACCCTCAATCCGCTCGGGACGCTGGCGGGGCCAACCCGGACGTTCAAATTTACGGTGGCAGCGAGTTACTGACCTTTGGACCGGCGTGGAAGGATGATCGATGAGACTGGCGCGCGCGGCGGTGTCCTGCTCGGACGCCGCCGCCTGCTCGCGCTGGCCGGTGCGCTCGCGTGCGGCTGCGCTGGCACGCCGCCCGCCCCGCCTGCGCCGGCGGGCGGCCCGCCGCCCGTGCAGCCGCCGCTGGACGAGGCGCAGCGGCGCGCCTTCGATCCGCTGCTGGACGAGTTGCAGCAACGCACCTTCGACTTTTTCTGGCAGACCGCCAACGCCGCCAACGGCCTGGTGCCGGACCGCTACCCGACGCCTGCGCCCGCCAGCATCGCGGCGGTCGGCTTTGCGCTGACCGCTTACCCGATCGGGGTCGAACGCGGCTGGATCACGCGCGATCAGGCGCGCGAGCGCGTGCTGGCCACGCTGCGTTTCTTTTACGACGCGCCGCAGGGGCAGCAACCCGACGGCGTGGCCGGCTACAAAGGATTCTTCTATCACTTCCTCGACATGGAGCGCGGCCTGCGCGCCCGCCACTGCGAGCTCTCGACGGTAGACACCGCGCTGCTGCTGGCCGGCATGCTGTTCTGCCACGACTGGTTCGATGGGGCCGACGACGATGAGGCGCGGATCCGGCAGATGGTCGAGGTCATTTACGCGCGCGTGGACTGGACCTGGGCCCAACCGCGCCCGCCCCTGATCGCGCTGGGCTGGATGCCGGAGGACGGATTCATCGGGCTTGACTGGCGCGGCTACGACGAGGGCATGATCGTGTACCTCCTCGCTCTGGGCGCGCCGGTGCACTCGATCGATGCGTCGGCGTGGTCCGCCTGGTGCTCGACCTACGACCGGTCCTGGGGCACCTACCGGGGCTATGAGCACCTGACCTTTCCCCCGCTGTTCGGGCACCAGTTCTCGCACGTATGGACCGACTTTCGCGGCATCGCCGACCCGTACATGCGCGCGCGCGGCATCGACTACTTCGAGAACAGCCGCCGTGCCACCTATTCGCAGCAGGCCTACGCGATCGCCAATCCCGGAGGCTGGAAGGGCTACGACGATCGGGTCTGGGGTCTGAGCGCCTGCGACGGACCGTTCAACGGCTCGCGCGACTACGCCGGCTCCCGGCGACGCTTTTTTGGCTACGCGGCCCGCGGCACCGGGCTGACCCGCACCTACGACGACGGCACGATCGCGCCCACCGCGATGGTCTCGTCGCTGCCGTTCGCCCCCGAGATCGTGCTGCCGTCGCTGCAGGAGATGATGCGGCGCCACGGCGAACGGATCTACTCACGCTTCGGACTGCTGGATGCCTTCAATCCGAGCTTCGACTACCCGGTCAAGCTCGCCTACGGCCGGCTGGTTCCGGGCTTCGGCTGGGTCGACAACGACTACCTGGGAATCGATCAGGGCCCGATCGTGGCGATGATCGCCAATGACCGCGACGGCCTCGTGTGGAATGTGATGCGCAACAATGCGTATCTGGTGCGAGGGCTGCTCCGGGCCGGGTTCACCGGGGGATGGCTGCAATCAACGTAGCAGGTGCGGCATTGAGAATTCGTGCGCGTTGGGCGTGGCCCGCGCTGGCGCTGATGCTGTGCGCCTGCTCGCGCCCGCCCGACGAGCTGACGTTCTGGGCCATGGGCCGCGAGAGCGAGGTCGTCGCCGAGCTGCTGCCCGAGTTCGAGCGCACCCACCCTGGCGTGCACGTGTCGCTGCACCAGCTGCCCTGGACCGGCGCCCACGCCAAGCTGCTGACGGCCTTCGTCGGGGACGCCACGCCTGATGTGGCGCAGCTCGGGAACACCTGGATTCCGGAGCTCGCCGCGCTGCACGCCCTGGAGCCGCTCAGCGCCCGCGTGCGCGGATCCGCGGCCGTGCAGCCGCCCGACTATTTCGCCGGCATCTGGGACACCAACGTGATCGGCGGCGTGCTGTACGGTGTGCCCTGGTATGTCGACACGCGGCTGCTGTTTTATCGCACGGATCTGCTGAAGAAGGCGGGGTACGATGCGCCGCCGGACGATTGGAACCAATGGCGGCGCACGATGTCGGCCCTGAAGGCGCAGGCCGGTCCTGACCGCTTCTCGATCCTGCTGCCGCTGAACGAGTTCGAGCCGTTGACGGCGCTGGCCCTGCAGCAGAAGGAACCGTTGCTGCGCGAGGGCGGCGGGCGCGGCAATTTCGAAACCGCCGGTTTTCGCAAGGCGCTGGGCCTATATGTCGAGATGTTCGATCGCGGCTGGGCGCCGCTGGTGTCGGAGGCGCAGATCTCCAATGTGTGGGACGAGTTCGGGCGCGGCTATTTCGCCTACTACATCTCCGG
>DASZFP010000006.1:0-1602 GCA_035939615.1 Burkholderiaceae bacterium
GGCCGCCGACCGCGCGCTGAAATTCCGGATAGCGACACCCGCCGAAGCGCCCAGCGCGAAGGCGGGCGTTGCGCCGGCGTTACCCAGTCGGAGCCCGTCGTGATCAAGACGGATCAGCTCAACGAGTGGTGGAAACGGCGCAAGCCGCGCGAGCAGCTGCTGGTGATCGCGTCCGCGGCGCTGATCCTGCTGCTGACGGCAGACACGTTGCTGCTCAAACCGATGCGCAGCCAGATCGCCGATTACAACCAGCGGCTGGCCGGCGCGCGCGGCGAGCTGGCCAAGCTGCAGCAGCTCATGGAACAGCGCGAGCGCGCCGGAAGCGAACAGCTGCGGGCGCGCGAAGCCGACCTGGAAGCCCGGCTGACGACCGCGGAATCCGATATCCACAACGCCCAGCTCGACCTGGTCTCTCCGCAGGAGATGGCGCGCCAGCTGGCCGCCATCCTGCACGGGTTCCCGCAACTGCACGTGGTCGGGATGCAGTCGGAATCGCCGATACCGTTCGACGACGGCGCCGACAAGAGCGCCAAGGCAACGCCCGGCGACGAGGCGCGCGCCTCGATGCTGTACGAGCACGGGCTGGAATTGACCGTCGAAGGCAGGTACTTGGATCTGATCGCCTACCTGCAGCAGCTCGAGCACGCCCCGTACAAGATCTACTGGCGCGACCTGGACTTGAAGGTCAATACGCAGGGCGTGCCGGTCACCAAGGTTCGCTTCTTCACCTTGTCGAGGGGGCCGACATGGCTGACGCTGTGACGCGCGCCGTCGCGTTGCTGATGGCGGCGGGCCTGAGCGCCGCCGCGCCGGCTGCGGACGTGGTCGCCGACCCGACGCAGCCGCCTGCGGGCTACGGGGTATCGCAGCGCGCCGGCGATCCGCAATCCCCCGATCCGATCTCCCTGCCCCAACCGATTCGGCTGCAAATGATCGCGCGCGATGGTTCGACGCACCTGGCCGTCGTCAACGGCCTGCGCGTGCGGCCTGGCGACGCGATCGCGCTGGACGGCAAGAGCGTGAAAGTGGTGGCGATCCACGACGATTCGGTGGTGCTGGATCGAGATGGACACCGTGAGCTCGTGGAACTGACCCCGCACGTGAGACTGAAATGAAACGCGATTCGCATTCCCCACTATACGGGCGCCTGGTGCGTCTGCCGGGCTCCGAGGAGCGAGACACGCCGCAGCCGCGCTGGACCTGGCTGATGCCTTGGGTGCTCGCCGCCGTCGCCGTCGGACTGACTCTGCTGCTGTCGGCCTGCGCCAGCTCGCAACCCGAAGCCCGGCACAACAAGGTGTTGCCGGAAATCCGCGCCGACCTGACGGAGCCGTCAAGGCCCGCTGCAGCCGCCATCCCGCCCGAAGTGTCGCGCGTTCTGCTGCCGCCGGCCGATCTGTCGGTCGGCCGTCTCCTTCCCAAGACCGAACC
The DNA here is from genome assembly GCA_035939615.1 of Burkholderiaceae bacterium. Lineage (GTDB taxonomy): Bacteria > Pseudomonadota > Gammaproteobacteria > Burkholderiales > Burkholderiaceae_F > VBCK01. The sequence continues at coordinate 1,432 of DASZFP010000006.1, forward strand.
GCGCTTCGATCTGAACGTGATCGGGCTGCCCGTCTCGCAGGTATTCGAAGCGCTGGCGCGCGATACGCGCTACTCGATCGTGGTCGATCCGGACCTGAAGACCTCGGTGACGGTCGGCCTGAAGGATGTGACGCTGATCGAGGCGCTCGAGGCGCTGCGCGAGATGTACGG
>DASZFP010000007.1:0-5417 GCA_035939615.1 Burkholderiaceae bacterium
ACGTTCGGGCTGGCGCTGATCGCGGAGGGCGTATTTCGCAACTTCTACGGCGTTTCGGGCGAGTCGTACGACGTTCCGGACCAGCTGCGGGGCGGAGTGAACCTGGGCTTCATGTTCCTGCCGCTGTATCGCGGCTGGGTCGTGGTGGCGGCGCTGGGCGTGTGCCTGGCCGTGTGGTTCGCGATCGAGCGCACCGGCCTGGGCGCGACGCTGCGGGCGGCCACGCAGCGACCGGACCTGGTGCAGGCGCTCGGCATCAACGTGCCGCTGCTGATGACGCTCACTTACGCGGCCGGCGCTGCGCTGGCGGCGTTCGCCGGCGTGCTGGCGGCCCCGATGGTGCAGGTCAATCCGCTGATGGGCTCGAACCTGATCATCGTCGTGTTCGCGGTGGTCGTGATCGGGGGCATGGGCTCGATTCTCGGCTCGATCGTCACCGGGCTCGGACTCGGGCTGGTGGAAGCGCTCACCAAGGTCTACTACCCGGAGGCATCGGCGGTGGTGATCTTCCTGGTGATGGTGATCGTGCTGCTGGTGCGGCCGGCCGGACTGTTCGGGCGGAGCGCGTGACCGGCCTCGAGATCCGAGTGGATGCCGCGGCGCCGGTGCAGCGGTCGAGCTGGCCGATGTTCGCCCTGCTGGCCGCGGCCGGCGTGATCGCGCCGTTCCTGATGTATCCGACCTTCCTGATGAAGGTGCTGTGCTTTGCCCTGTTCGCGTCGGCCTTCAATCTGCTGCTGGGCTTTGCCGGCCTGCTGTCGTTCGGGCACGCCGCGTTCTTCTGCGCCAGCGCCTACGTGTGCGGATATCTGTGCAAGTCGCTCGGCGCGAGCCCGGAGCTGGGCATCCTGGCCGGGACCGCGTTCGCGGCGCTGCTCGGCACGCTGTTCGGCCTGCTGGCGATCCGACGCTCCGGCATCTACTTCGCGATGATCACGCTGGCGCTGTCGCAGCTCGTGTATTTCGTCGAACTCGAGTCGCCGTTCACCGGCGGCGAGGACGGGTTGCAGGGAATTCCCAGGGGGCGCCTGCTCGGCCTGATCGACCTGTCGGGCAACCTGCCGATGTACTTTTTCGTGCTGGCGATCTTTCTGGCGGGCTTCTGGCTGATCCATCGGACCATCCACTCGCCGTTCGGGCAGGTGCTCAAAGCGATCCGGGAGAACGAGCCGCGCGCGATATCGCTGGGGTACGCGGTCGAGCGCTACAAGCTGCTGGCGTTCGTGATTTCGGCGACGCTGTCCGGGCTGGCCGGCGCGACCAAGTCGATCGTGTTCCAGCTCGCCTCGCTGACCGACGCCCACTGGCACATGTCGGGCGAGGTCGTGCTGATGACACTGGTGGGCGGGCTGGGCACCGTGCTGGGGCCGTCGGTGGGCGCGCTGGTGATCGTCGGCCTGGAGAACCTGCTGGCCGACAAGGTCGGCTCCTGGGTGACCGTGATCATGGGCGGCATTTTCGTCGTCTGCGTTCTGCTGTTCCGCCGCGGCATCGTCGGCGAGTTGCGCGCACTGCGCTTCGCGCGCCGCACCGGGGCCTGAGCGCGTGCGCCGCTGCTGCGCCGGAGCCTGGTGCCCCGGCCTGGTGCTGGCGACGCTGCTGATCGCGGTGCCGGTCGCACGTTCGGAGACGTTGCGGGTCGGATCGAAGCGTTTCACCGAATCGACCATCCTGGGCGAGATCCTGACCCAGACCGCGCAGCGGACGACCCCGGCCGAACACGTCGAGGGCATGGGCAACACCGCCATCCTGTTCGAGGCGCTGCGCAGCGGCGCCATCGACCTGTATCCCGAGTACCTGGGCACGATCGAGCTGGAAATCCTGCACCACGACCGCGCGGGGGCGAGCCTGGCAGAGGTCGACCGGGAGCTGGCGCCGCTCGGACTCGCAGTGGACATCCCGCTGGGCTTCGAGAACTCCTATGCGATCGGCGTGCGGCGCGATACGGCGCAGGCCCTGCACCTGCGGACCATCAGCGATCTGGCGAACCGGCCGCAGCTGCGGATCGGGTTGTCGCATGAGTTCCTGGGGCGAGCCGACGGCTGGCCCGCGCTGGCGCGGCGCTACGGACTGACCGTCCGCGCCAGCGGACTGGACCATGGCCTGGCGTACGAGGCGCTGGCCGCGCACCAGGTCGACGCGATCGACCTGTACACGACCGACGCCAAGATCGCCCGTTACGACATCCAGGTGCTGGTCGATGATCTGGGCTTTTTTCCCCGTTACGACGCGGTCGTACTGTACCGGCGCTCGGTGCCGCAGCGCTTTCCGCAGGCCTGGGCGGCGCTGAAGGCGCTCGCCGGCAGCATCGATCAGGGCCGGATGATTGCGCTGAACGGTGCGGCCGAGCTGGATCACCGGTCGGCGCGGGACATCGCGCGCTCGTTTCTGGCGCGATCGGACGTGGCCGCGGCGCGGCGCGGATTTCGCGACCTGCTGTTCGGCGAGGATTTCGCGCGGCTGGCGCGCCAGCATGTCGTGCTGGTGGTGCTGTCGGTGCTGGCGGCCAGCATCGTCGGCATTCCGCTCGGGGTGGCGGCGGCCCGTCGGCCGCGCCTGGGCGGCCTGATTCTGGGTGTGGTCAGCGCGCTGCAGACGATCCCGGCGCTCGCCTTGCTCGCCGCGCTGATTCCGCTGCTGGGGGCGATCGGCACGCGCCCGGCACTGCTCGCCTTGTTCATCTTCGCGCTGCTGCCGATCGTCCGCAACACGGCGGTCGGCCTGGCCCAGGTACCGGAAGTGCTGCGCCAGGCCGCCACTGCGCTGGGCGCCAGGAGCCTGGCGCGTCTGTGGCTGATCGAGCTTCCGCTGGCGCTGCCGGTGATTCTGGCGGGCATCCGAACCGCCGCGGTGATCAGCGTCGGCACGGCCACCATCGCCGCATTCGTCGGCGCCGGCGGATTCGGCGAGCGCATCTCGATCGGCCTCGCACTGAACGATGGTCGGATGATGCTGGCCGGGGCCTTGCCCGCTGCGGCCCTTGCCCTGGCGTTCGAGGCCTCGTTCAGCACGCTGGAATGGCTGGCGCGTCGGCCGACCCGCCTTCGCGCCTGACGGCGCCACGGCGGGCGACGGCAAGCGCAACCGAGCCGCGCGGTTTCGCCTTAGGATAAGCGCGTTCACGGAGGCAAACGATGCCCAAGCTCGACCTCGGATCCATTCCTCTGCGCAAGGGCTCCTCGTACCCCGCGCCGTTCGACCGGGAGCCTGCCGACCGCATTCGCCAGCGCCTGGGCGATGCGGGCGGCCTTACCCAGTTCGGCGTCAATCTGCTGCAGCTGCCGCCGGGCGCGTGGTCCAGCCAGCGCCACTGGCATACGGCGGAGGACGAGTTTGTCTATGTCCTGTCGGGCGAGGTCGTGCTGGTCACCGACAAGGGCGAGGAGATCCTGCACGCCGGCGATTTCGCGGCGTTCGCCGCGAACGTGCCCGACGGCCATCATCTGATCAACCGCAGCGGCGCCGTGGCCGTGTGCCTGGAGATCGGTTCGCGCTTCGAGGACGATGGCGCGTTCTATCCCGACATCGACCTGGTGTTCGATCCGGAGGTGGATGGGTTCAGGCACCTGGATGGAACGCCGTATCCGAAGTAAGACGGGTTGAAACGCATCGATGGCAGACGTTGCGATCATCGGCGCCGGGGTGATGGGCCTGGCAACGGCGCGAGCGCTCTCGCGCGCCGGCCGGCGGGTCGTCGTGTACGAGCAATTCGAGCCGGGGCATGCCCGGGGTTCGAGCCACGGCCGATCGCGGGTATTCCGGCTGGCCTACGGCGAGCCGCACTGGGTGCGGCTGGCGCAGGAAGCGCTCGCGGGCTGGCGGCAGCTGGAAGCCGAGGCGGGCGAGCCGCTGCTGCAGCTGGATGGGCTGATCGAGATCGTCACGGACCTGGAAAGGAGTTCGGCAGCGACACTGCAAGCTTGCGGGGCCGCCTGGCAAAGGCTCGAGCGCGACGAGGTCGAGCGCCGCTTCGCGCTTCGACTGCAGCCGGGAACCTTCGCGGTGCTGCAGCCGGAGGCGGGCATCGTTCTGGCCGATCGTGCGCTCGCAGCGCTGGGGCGCGGCGTCGAGGTGCGCTACGGAACGCGGGTGGCCTCGCTGGCCGAGCTGGACGAGGCGTGCGTGGTCGTCACGGCGGGCGCATGGGTCAACGATCTGGTCGAGTCGCCCCTTCCGGTGCGCGTGACGCGCGAGACCGTCTGCTATTTCCGGCGCAACGATGCGCGTCCCATGCCCGCCTTCGTGTCGGTCGACCCCCGAACCGGTGGGATCCCGTTCTACGCGCTGGCCGATCCGCTGCACGGTCTGAAGGCCGCCGCGCACCACGCGGGGCCGCAAGCCGATCCCGATGAAGCCGGGGGTCCGGACGCCGGGGTGGTCGATGCGCTGGCGGCCTGGATCGGGGAGCACGTAGCGCTGGCCGATCCGCGACCGGTCGAACCGCAGTCCTGCTTGTACACGTCAACAGCCGACGAGGGCTTCATCCTGGAGCGGCGCGGACGCGTCGTCATCGGCTCGGCGTGCTCCGGGCACGGGTTCAAATTCGCGCCCGCGATCGGGGAGCGGCTGGCGGTGTTGGCGATCGAGGCGCTCGATTCGGCGTGATTCACATGAGCGAACCACACCGAATCCGGCCGGCGAAGTTGGATGATGTCGAACAAATCGCGCCGCTCGTCGCCGAGCTGGGTTATCCCTCGTCGGTCGCCGAAGTGCGTGAAAGGCTCGCGACGTTGCTCACGTCGACGATCGATATGGTCTATGTCGCCGTTGATCGCGCCTCGCAGGTCGTGGGCTGGATCGAGGTCGCAACGCGCATGACGCTGGAGTCGGGTCGACGGGCCGAAATTCTGGGGCTGGTGGTTGCGTCACGCGCCAGGCGGACGGGCGTCGGCCTGGCACTCGTGTCGGCCGCGGAGCGGTGGGCCGCAAGGCAGGGAATGACTTCGATTGCGGTTCGCTCAAATGTGGCCAGGTTGGAGTCGCACCCCTTCTACGAAGGCGCCGGGTACGCGCGCAAGAAGACCCAGCATGTCTACGCCAAGTCGATCACGAACGATTAGCCGGCGCCTGGTGTGTCGGGGAGCTACTGAGCGGGCTTTTGCGCCTGGCTGAGCTGCAGCCGCCGCTGTCTTTCGGCGCGCCATTGCTCGGCGGCCTGCGAAGTCTTGAGGCCGCTCGCCGCAAACTCCTGCCGCAAGCTGCCGGACTGGCCGAGTTGCACCTGAGCGAGCAAATTTTTGCGGAGCGATTGCAGCATCTCGCAGCTGTAGACGCGACGCAGATCCTCCCTCTGCCATTTCTCAGACCTCTGCCACTTCTGCCACTCCATCGCTTCGGCCACGTCGCGCAGCGCCGCCAGGCGCGGAGGCGGCCAGCCGAGTTGCTCCCCGATTCTGGTACCAAAATAGCCCTCAACT
>DASZFP010000008.1:0-22836 GCA_035939615.1 Burkholderiaceae bacterium
TCGGACTATGTCCTGGCGGGAGGTAGGGGCCTGAACGCGCCGTTCAGTTTCGTGGTCCTTTCGCCCGAATTCCCAGCCCCGGACGGCGTTCAGACCGGGTTCAATGGCGACTACAGTGGACTCTGCATCAACAAAGAGAACGAGGCGCATCCGCTCTGGTCGGACACGCGCAACGTGAACCCCTTCCCGTTGAACGGCTCGACCCATGACGAGGACATCTTCACCATGAGCGTTGAACTACCGGGGAGGTAATTCGCCACCGCCTTCGAGCGCGCAAAACGCGGTCGAAGGTCAGCGAGTCGACAAATAAGAGAACTCGGCCTTGTGCCGGGTTTTCTTTTTTGTGGTGCACCCCCACCAGCAGGGCGCAGCCACTTGGAGGTGGAAGTCCTCTATAGACGGCGGTGGATGATTGGATGGTGGCCAAGCGCTCCGTCAATACCGGCATGGATGCTGGATTCGAAGCGAGTGGGGCAAAGATACTCCTTGGGGTCGCGTGCGACGGGTGACGGCTGCAAAATCGCTTCTACGTCCTTGGGATCGCCGCTGCAACTGGGTTCAGCCGGGGGTCGAGAGCGAACGCCTCGCTACCGCGCAATGAAAATAGTCCGGCGGCGCCGGCGACGTCGATCAGCAGATTCCACGAATGCGTGCTCACCACACTAGGAACCACGACGAGCGGGTTCGAAGCGAGCAAGCCATCGCCGAAGGTCTGTTGCCCCGCACTGATTGTCCCTGGTCGCAGCCAGCTCGGATTTGGGAGCGCGGTTGGCTGGACTACGTAGACTCGGGCGGGATCCGAAATTTCGATTTCGATAAGGGTGTGAGGCACCGCGTCGAGCGTGTTGAAGCCCTTGTGTACGCCCACCTCCACGATCGCTGTGGAAGGATCAATTGAGGTGTAGAGCACCCGGCGGCCGGCTGAACTCCACCGACCACCCACGAGGAAAGCACCTTCCGCTGTTTGCCACGTCGGGAAATGCTTGCTCGTCTCCAGGCGCCAAGCGATAAGCTCGGTGCCGCCCAAGGCCGCCGGTAAAGGAGTCAAGCGTAGACCCCGTAATCCATTCGAGTCAGCAGCGTCTTGACCAACTCGGTCCCCTCGGAGCTTTGAAGTAGGTCGATCGGTCTGCGCCGGTCAAGCGCCATGGCCGGTGACGACAGCCAGCGCTCTGCCGCCTCCTGAGAGCCGAGCACCTCGATTGCTTGTTCGGTGACCGAGGCCAGCCGTATCGCTCGGTCACTCGCATTCTGATCAAGGGTTTTGTGCGCGCTGGCCGCGCGCCGTTGCATCGTCCGGGCAGTAATGCCAAGGACGCTGAGAAGACTCCCCTCACCGATGATGGTGTAGCGGCGCATCAACTGCCTGGCAAGCTTAACTCGCAGGCCTTTCGTTACCAGGTCGTGTGTCTGCAGGCTCGTGAGCTCGCTGATGGACCGAAACCAGCCGCGCTTCGCCGATGCGTTCGGTACCGACTTCTGCAACGGCTGCTTGTTGCGCGACAAACGCTTAGCCGACGTCCTTTTCTTCCTTGGAGTGCCTTGTGGGTCCGTATCCATGGTTTTGTCTGCCAAGTGTCGCAACATCTTTGGACAGTTGTCATTCTAACACCTACGCTAGGGGTGGAGGCCCAATGGGAGTTCACGCCTCCGATGAGCACAGGACAAGATCTCGAGCCCCGTAGCGGACCTGCGTCTCCGGCGAAAGCCGTGGATCACCGCTGGATCACCGTTTTTGAGTGCATCGGGTCGCACTGAAGCGACGCGACGGTGCGCACAGCGAAGTCTCGAGAGAGAAGATTCCTCCGTCAAGTCAGTGACTTATCGCCACTCACTGGCACTTTCCTGCACACACCGGAGGAAGGTTACTGGTGGCCAAGGGCGGAATCGAACCACCGACACAAGGATTTTCAGTCCTCTGCTCTACCAACTGAGCTACTTGGCCGTCGTGGGATTCAGACGCGACCCTGCACATCGCGACGCCTGCAGCGTTGCACGTACCGGGCGAAACTTAAATCATAGCGGATCGGGAATCTGCGGCCATGCAGCCGGTTTCTGGCGCCCGCAATTCGCCGCACGCCCGCGGATGTGGGCCCCGCACATTGGCATAGGACCGTAGGGTTTCCTGCTGAGTCAGGTCCTGACCCTCGTCACGACCGCGACGGCCTGCCCTCAATCCAATGATTAAGGCAGCGGTATTGCAGTCTGCTTGCCGATATCAGGTGATCTATGGGAGCTCAGCGTCGCGCTACTATCCCAATCGATCGGGGGAACAGCGCATGCCGACTTCCGTTTTGCTGATCGACGATCACCGGTTGGTGCGCGAGGCGCTGCGCGATACGCTCGCCAATGAAACCGATATCGAAGTGGTCGGCGAGGCCGGCGACGCGGCCACGGCATTCGAGCGCACCCGCAGCCTGGCGCCCGATGTCGTGGTGCTCGACATCGGCTTGCCCGACCTGAACGGGATCGAGGCCGCCGACCGGCTGCGGCAGCAAGCCAATGGCAGCCTCCGAATCGTCGCGTTGTCGGCCTACACCGACCGCCGCTTCGTCACCGAGATGCTGCGGGCGGGCGCCTCGGCGTACGTGACCAAATCGTCGGCTGGCACGGAACTGGTGCGAGCGATCCGTGCTGTGGCTTCCGGTCATACCTACATCTGCCCGGAGGCGGCTGACTCGCTGGTCTCGGCGGTTCGCAGCGCCTCGGAAGCGGAGTTGGCGCCGCGCCTGAGCCCCCGCGAACGGGAAGTCTTGCGGCTGATCGCGGAGGGCGTGCGTTCCCCGGCGATCGCCGAGCAGTTGCACATCTCGGTCGGGACGGTCGAGGTGCACCGGCGCAACATCATGCGCAAGCTCGACCTGCGCACCGTGGCCGAGCTCACGCGCTACGCGGTTCGCGAAGGCCTCGTTTCGCTCTGACCGATCCCTACCGGTTAACTGGTAGGCAGGATTGCCGGAGAGCGTGGATTCCTCAAGAGGCCGGCGACGGCTAACTTAATGGGCTTCGCTCGTCCGAGGCTCATCGCAGTGGCGAATAGCGTGGAACAGCTGGCCCGGGTGATGGAGCGCTCCGGCGAGGCGGCGCTGATCACCGACGCCGCTGGAGTCATCCAGTACGTCAACCCGGCATTCGAAGCCATAACGGGGTTCGCGTCCGATGAGGCGATGGGACGCACGCCGGCGATCCTGAAGTCGGGGCTGCTGTCGCTTGAGTTCTACCAGGATCTGTGGCGCACGCTGCTCGGGGGACGCGAGTTCCGCGGCGTGCTGATCAATCGCCGCAAGAACGGCGAGATTTATCACGAGGAAAAAACCATCCTGCCGCTGCTGGGCCCCGATGGCGCGATCACGCATTTCTGGTCCTGCGGACACGACGTCGGCGAACGGCTGGCGGCCTTCGAGAAGCTGCGCCACGAGGCCCTGCACGACCGCCTGACGGAATTGCCCAATCGCACGCTGTTCACGGATCGCCTGCGCCACGCGCTTTCCAGTACCCGGCGCAGCGGGGCCGGCTTCGCACTGGCAATGGTGGACCTGGACGGCTTCAAGGCGATCAACGACACGCTGGGGCATGCAGCGGGCGATGCCGTGCTGCGCGCGGCCGCATGGCGCCTGCGGTTGTGCGTACGCGAGATCGACACGGTGGCCCGGCTGGGCGGCGACGAGTTCGCGGCGCTGCTGCCGGGACCCGCGGACGCTGCCGCGGCCCGCCTGGTCCTGCGCAAGATGGTCGAGGCCTTTGCGGTGCCGGTTCGCGTTGAAGACGGCCGCGTGATCAAGCTGACGATCAGCGTCGGGGGCTGCTGCTGCCCGGACGACGGCAGGGACGCCGGCGTGTTGATGCGTGCGGCGGAGCTGGCGATGTATCGCGCCAAACACGACGGCGGAAACGCCTTCCGGATGAGCGAGGAGGGCGAGGTCGGGCGCGCCGCCGTGCACGCCGACGGGCCGCCGATCCGGGCGCTGCGCGCCGAAGACGTGCTGCGGACTCTGGAACGGGGCGTTCCCGTGCATCGGCGCACGCTGCGCGCCGGCCAGAAAGTCTTCCGTGCCGGCGATCGTTTTTGCGACATCCACGTGATCCGCTGCGGCGTGTGCAAGCTCATCAAGACCACCTCCGACGGGGGTGGCCAGCTCGTGTCGCTGGCGTTCAAGGGCGACTGGATGGGCTTCGATGGCATCGACAGCGGCCTGTACGGGTGCGACGCCGAAGCGGTGGACGCCGGCGAAGTCTGGGCCGTCCGATACGAGGCGCTGCTGCAGGCGGGAGCCCGCACCCCCGCCCTGTTTGCTTTGCTGCACGCGGCGATGAGCCGCGAGATCGTGCGCGAACGCGACGCGACCCTGTTGCACGCCGCCTGGTCGGCGGACGCGAAGGTGGCCAACTTCCTGCACCACTTGGCCGACAGTCTGGCCCGCAGCGGCCTCGGCACCGACCCGATCCGGCTGCCCGTGAGCCGTGCCGAGATCGGCAGCCACCTGGGCCTGACCCACGAGTCCGTCACGCGCGCCATATCGCGCATGGTCCGGGAGGACGTCATCCGGTTCGGCGACGGCGGCCGCCGGGAGCTGCATGTTCCGGCCCTGACCGCGTTGCAGGAGTTCGTGCGCCGCTGCGCCTAGCAGGGCTCGAACCGGTAGCGCATGCGAAGGCGCCCCGAGCGCCTTATTCCCGATCAAAATATAATCGTCTGTCTCCGCTCATCCGGACGCACGTGGCTGCTGCTCCGAGCTCGTTCGACGTGGCCGTCGTCGGCACGGGCGTTGTCGGCCTGGCGGCCGCGCTCGGGTGCGCCCACCAGGGCTTGAAGATCGCGCTGATCGGCCCGGTACCGCGACTGCGCGTGCCGACGGCCGATGCGCCGTTCGATCCCCGCATCTACGCGCTGGCGGGCACCTCGATCCGGCTGCTCGACGACGTTCGCGCCTGGCCACAGGTCGACCCGGGCCGCATCCAGCCGGTGGTGCGAATGCAGATCGAGGGCGACGCCGGAGGATCGCTCAGCTTCGATGCCTACGCCGCCACCGTCGATCGCCTGGCGACGATCGTCGAGGAGTGCGAACTGCTGCGGGCGCTCTGGATGGCGTGCGGTTTTGCCCCGGGCATCTGGCACCTGGATGACACGTTCGAGACGCTCGATGCGCGCGCCGAGGGTGCGCGCGTACGCGTTGCCGGCGGGCGCTGGCTCGAAGCGCGGTTGGTGCTGGGCGCGGACGGCAGGAACTCGGCCGTGCGCGCCGCCGCCGGACTGAACACGGTCGAAACGCCGTACCGGCAGACGGCGGTGGTGGCCAACTTCGGGTGCAGCGAGCCGCATCGCGGCGTCGCCCACCAGTTGTTCACGGGCGAGGGCGTGGTGGCGCTGCTGCCGCTTCCGGGCCGGCACGTCTCGCTGGTGTGGTCGGCCCCGGAGCAGCTCGCTGTGGAGCTGCTCGCGCTGCCGGCCGCCGAACTGGCCGCGCGCGTCAGCACGCGCACCGGGGGCCGCCTGGGCGAGCTGACGCAACGGGGCCCGGCGCAAGGCTTCGCATTGTGCGATCTGCGCGTGGACCGCGTGGTGGCCGATCGGCTGGCGCTGCTGGGCGATGCGGCCCACGTCGTGCACCCGCTTGCCGGGCAGGGGCTGAACCTGGGGTTGCAGGACGTCGCCCAACTGTGCAAGGTGCTGTCGCAGCGCGAGGCCTGGCGCGACCCGGGCGACCTCGCCCTGCTGCGCCGTCATGAGCGCGCCCGCGCCGAACCGGTCGGGCTGATGCGCCTGACCGTCAATTCGCTGGCGCGCCTGTTCGAAACCCGTGACCCAGCCGTGCGCTGGCTGCGCAACCAGGGCCTGGACTGGGTTCAGGCCGCCCCGCCCCTGAAGAACCTGCTGGTGCGGCGGGCAATCGGTTGATTGCGCGCCGGGCGGTCGATTGTTCCGACGCCCGGGTCGCCGGAGCCGGTTAGACTCGCATGTCGCCTCGGCGCGCGAGGCCAAGTGGAACCGAAAATGAAGGCCATCGTGATCGCCGCACTGACGCCGCTGCTGTTGTCGGCCTGCGCCGTCCGGGCCGGTGAAGAGGCGGCTGCGTCCCAGCCGGCACCGGCAGCCGCCCAGCCGGCGCCTGGGGCTGCTGCGTCCGGTCCCGCACTGGCGTCCCGGTCGATCGAAGAGTTGGTGCGCGAACGGGTGTCCAAGAAGATCCCGGGCAAGGTCAACTCGATCCGCAGGCTGCCGTTCGGCATGTTCGAGGTGGTGATCGACAGCGAGATCGTCTACGTCGACGAGAACGCCAATTACCTGATCACCGGCCATCTTTACGACACCCGCACCCAGGAGGACCTGACGGCCAGGCGCAGCGAGGAAGTGCTGCGAGTCGATTTCGGCTCGCTGCCGCTGAACCTGGCGTTCAAGCTCGTTCGGGGCGACGGATCGCGTGCGGTCGCGATCTTCGAGGATCCGAACTGCCCGTACTGCAAGAAGCTCGAGCGCGACATGCGCACGCTGGACAACGCCACCATCTATATATTCCTGTACCCGATCCTGTCGGACGATTCGGTCGCCAAGTCCAATCAGATCTGGTGCTCGAAGGATCCGCCGGCGGCCTGGACCAAGTTGATGGTGGATGGCCTGCAGCCCGAGAAGATGGCCGACGGCTGCAAGACGCCGGTCGATGACGTGCTCCAGCTGGGCCATAAGCTCAGCGTAACCGGAACCCCTACGCTGGTATTCGCCGACGGCCGGCGCGCGCCGGGAATGGTTCCGCTCGACAAGATCGAGCAGATGATGAATTCGGCCGCGCGTCCGCAGGTGATGCACAACTGACCCGGGAACTGCGCACGGACCTTCGGATCGAGCCCGGCGATCCGGCCAGCGCCGCGGTGCGCGCGCTGATCGAGGAACTGGACGCCTACCAGCAGGCCTTGTATCCGCCCGAGAGCAACCACCTGGTGCCGGTCGATGCTCTGCGCCGGCCCGACGTCGTCTTCCTGGTGGCGCAACTTGGCTCCGAAGTGGTCGGCTGCGGCGCGCTGGTCGACCAGCGCGGCGAGTACGGAGAGCTCAAGCGCATGTACGTGCGGCCGTCCAGCCGCGGCATGGGCGTCGGGGTGGCGCTGCTGGCCGCCCTGGTGGCGCAGGCGCGCTGGCGCGGCCTGCGCCTCTTAAGGCTGGAGACCGGCATCGCCCAGCCGGAGGCCTTGCGTCTGTACGAGCGGGCCGGGTTTCAGCGGCGGGGCCCGTTCGGCGCCTACCGCGACGATCCGCTTTGCCTGTTCCTGGAGCTGGAGCTGGGGTGAGCCTCAATGCAGGGTGCGCGGCACCGACAGCAGGAACTCGGGGATCGGCACCTCGAAGGCGGTGCCGTCTTCGGCCACGCACTGATAGCTGCCCCGCATCGATCCGAACGGGGTCGGCAGCGGGCAGCCGCTGGTGTATTCGAACGCCTCACCCGGGTCCAGCCGCGGCTGCTCGCCCACGACGCCCGGACCGCGCACCTCCTCGACGTGCTGGTTGGCATCGGTGATGATCCAGTGGCGCGACACCAGCTGGGCCGCCACCTCGCCGCTGTTGACGATCCGGACCCGGTAGGCGAACAGGTACTTCTCGCCTTCAGGATCCGACTGCTCGGGCAGGAAGCGCGGGGCGACGCTGACGGTGAATTCGTACTTGGCCATCGGTTGCGGTAGGGTGCTGCCTCAATAGAATCCCAGTGGATGACAGGGAGATGGGAAATGGATTCTAGCTTCCGAATCGCGCCTTCGATCCTTTCGGCGGATTTTGCCCGCCTAGGCGAGCAGGTGCGCGACGTGGTCGATGCCGGGGCCGACTGGATTCACTTCGACGTGATGGACAATCATTTCGTTCCCAACCTGACGATCGGCCCGCTGGTGTGCGAGGCGATCCGGCCGCACGTGCAGGTTCCGATCGACGTGCACCTGATGGTCCGGCCGGTGGACTCGCTGGTGCCGATGTTTGCCAAGGCGGGCGCCAACATCATCACGTTTCACCCGGAAGCCTCGGACCACGTCGATCGCACGCTGGCGCTGATCCGCGACCAGGGCTGCAAGGCGGGGCTGGTCTTCAACCCGGCCACGCCGCTGGGCTGGATGGACCACGTGATGGACAAGCTCGACATCGTGCTGTTGATGTCGGTCAACCCCGGCTTCGGGGGCCAGTCGTTCATCACCGAGGCGCTGAACAAGCTGGCCGACGCCCGGGCCCGGATCGATGCCTGGAGTCAGGCAACCGGCCGCACCATCCTGCTGGAGATCGACGGCGGCGTTAAGGTCGACAACATCGGCGCTGTTGCGGCCGCCGGGGCCGACACGTTCGTGGCCGGATCGGCCATTTTCGGCTCGTCGGACTACAAGGCCACGATAGCGGCGATGCGCAACGCGATCGCCGAATCGCGCCGCAAGGCGATGCGCCGGCACACTATCTGAGGACAGGTCGCGCGATGCCGGATCGTGAAGGGCTGCGTGCCATCCTGATCGATCTGGACGGCACCCTGATGGATACCGCGCCCGATCTGGCCGAGGCGGCTAACCGGATGCGGGCCGATTTCGGCCTGCCGTCCCTGCCCGTTGCTCGCGTTGCGCAGTACGTCGGCAAGGGGGCCGATGTGCTGGTGCACCGCAGCCTGACCGACCGGATGGACGGGCAGGTCGGGCCCGAAGACTTCCCGCGTGCACGCGCATCCTTCATGCGCCACTACCACGCGGTCAACGGCGACGCGTCGGTCGCGTTCGAGGGTGTGCCGCAGGCCCTGATGCGGCTGCGCTCGCGCGGCTGGCGCCTGGCCTGCGTCACCAACAAGCCGCGTGAATTCACCTGGCCGCTGCTCGAGCGCTCCGAGCTCGCCCCGCTGCTGGATGCGGTGGTGTGCGGCGACGAAGTGGAACGCCGCAAGCCTCACCCGGACATCGTGCTGCAGGCCTGCAGTCGCCTGGGCGTGCCGCCGGAGCAAGCCGTGATGATCGGCGACTCGATCAACGATGTGCTGGCGGCGCGCTGCGCGGGCGTGCGCATCGTGCTGGTGCAAACCGGGTACAACGAGGGCGAATCGGTCGCATCGCTGGCGGACCAACCGGGGGTCGATGCTATAGTGCCCGGCCTGGTCGAGGCGGTCTGCTGGTTGGACCCGCCCGCGTGTGATCGGGCAGGTCCACGGTCATGACCGAACTCGAATTCCGCGCCCTCGCCAAGGAGGGCTACAACCGGATCCCGCTGCTGGCGGAAAACTTCGCGGATCTGGACACGCCGCTGTCGTTGTATCTGAAGCTGGCGCGCAGCCACGGCTCCAGCGCCCATTCGTTCCTGCTCGAATCGGTCGTGGGCGGCGAGCGCTTCGGACGCTATTCGTTCATCGGCCTGCCGGCCCGCACTGCGGTGCGGGCGTGGATCGGCGACGGCGTGGGCGATGCGGGCCGGCACCGGACCGAGGTCGTCACGGACGGCCGGGTGGTGGAGGAAGATCGCGGCGACCCGCTGGCGTTCATCGAGGGCTACTTGAACCGTTTCAAGGTGGCCCTGCGGCCGGGGCTGCCGCGCTTCTGCGGAGGCCTGGCGGGCTATTTCGGCTACGACACGGTGCGGCTGATCGAAAAGACGCTGGCGCGCACCAAGCCCGACGACCTGGGGCTGCCGGACATCCACCTGATCCTGACCGAGGAACTGGCGGTCATCGACAACCTGACCGGGCGCGCCTACCTGATCGTGTACGCCGACGCCTCGCAGCCGGAGGGCTATTCGCGCGCGCGCGAGCGGCTGCGCGACCTGCGCACCCGGCTGGCGCGGCACGTGGAGCCGCCGCACACGCGCGCCAGCGTGCGGCGCCCCGAGCAGCGCGACTTCTCGCGCCAGGACTACCTGGCCGCAGTCGCGCGCGCCAAGCAGTACATCCAGGCGGGCGACATCTTCCAGGTCCAGGTCGGCCAGCGCATCAGCAAGCAGTTCGCCGATGCGCCGCTGTCGCTGTACCGTGCGCTGCGGACCCTGAATCCGTCGCCCTACATGTACTACTACGACCTGGGCGATGTGTACGTGGTGGGCGCCTCGCCCGAGATCCTGGTGCGCGCCGAAACGCGACAGGGCGAGCGCGTGGTGGCGATCCGCCCGCTGGCCGGCACGCGGCCGCGCGGTGGAACGGTCGAGCAGGATGCGGAGCTGGCGGACGAGCTGCTGGCCGACCCGAAGGAGCGCGCCGAGCACCTGATGCTGATCGACCTGGCGCGCAACGACATCGGCCGCATCGCCCGCACCGGCACCGTCAAGGTGACCGAGCAGATGGTGATCGAGCGCTACTCGCACGTGATGCACCTGGTGAGCCACGTCGAGGGGGCGCTGCGCCCCGGCATGAGCAATTTCGACGTGCTGCGCGCCACCTTCCCGGCCGGCACGCTGTCGGGCACACCCAAGGTGCGCGCGATGGAAATCATCGACGAGCTCGAGCCCGTCAAGCGAGGCATCTACGGGGGCGCCTGCGGCTACATGAGCTTCGCCGGCGACATGGACCTGGCCATCGCGATCCGCACCGGCATCATCAAGGGTAACGTGCTGTACGTGCAGGCCGCCGCCGGCATCGTGGCCGACTCGGTGCCCGAAAAGGAGTGGCAGGAGACCGAGGCCAAGGCGCGCGCGGTGCTGAGGGCGGCCGAGCAGGTCGAGGACGGGTTCGAATCGGAGTAGCCGCGCCTCGCGTCGATTGGCCGCTTCGCGCGGTTGACGGGTCGGAATGGCGTGGCAACAAGCGTCGCAGTGGTCGAATCAAAGGCGCCGTGGACGATGATTGATTTTCGCCAGGTGCGGCTCCGATCGAATCCGCGCTTTGGCCTGGTCCCATTCGATCGCCTGCCGGCGGTTGAGCGGGAGACGTTCCACGGCCTCAGCGAGGATCCGGATTGCTTCGGAATCCTGGTTCCGCCCGAAGCTTCGTCTTTACCCGTCAAGTCGGTCTCGCGCGATGCGGCGCTGCTGTTCCTGTCGCTGCGCGAGCCGGCCTGCCTGCCACACCTGTTGCAGAACCTGTTGGGCGCCGATGCGAACGAGCGGATGCGCCAGCTGGTGCTGGACGGCGTGTTCGAGGTCGAGCAGTCAGGACAGTTTGTGTCAGGTGCCGGCGCGCTGGCTGTGCTGGGCGATCGTTCCGATGGCGGCTTGAGCACGCGCTTGCGATCCTTGAGTGACGAGGCGATCGCTTACGCAGCCGCACTCGAGCAGGTGCCGTCGTACGATCTGGCCGCGCGGTTGTATTGCTTTAATACGGCGCCGGGTCGGCCGGACCTGCACCATCGTTTCTGCGACGACGATCGGCTCCTTTCGTTCCTGCTGAACGACCAGGCGATCTCCCGTTCGCTGCGGTCGCGCTGGCACCGCGAGCGGGTAGGGGACTCCTGGCTGAGATGGCACAGCGGGAGCTCGGGCGGCCCGGCGCGCTACAAGCTGTATGTCAGTCCGGCGTTGCAGCATCTGCCGGCGATTTTCGAAGCTTCGATCGATGCGTTCGCAGAGTCCCAATGCTCGGGTTTCAAGGTGGGGCGGGGAGCATTCGGCCTGCTGCGCCCCGACAAGCTGGTCGCTTATTTTTCCGACCTGGATTCCTTGCAACGGGCGAGCGAGTCGATACGCGGGTCAGCGGGCCATGCGGTGGCGCAGGGGGTGCCCTTCACGGCGCCGATCGGCTCCGATGGAATGCTGTCCTGGGGCATGGATCCGCCCCGTTTCGAGCAGGTCATGCAGTCTCAGCAAATACAGAGTTGGCGCCAGTGGCTCAGCGGCCGGATCGCCGTCTACGTGCTGGCGGCCCGCGAAGCCGGCGCCGATGTTCATTCGTTCGTCCGCAATCGGGTCGAACTGGACGGCGTCGATCCCCAGACCTGGACCCCGAACCTGGCGATCTGGCGCGGGCCGGTCGGAACGGAGCAGGAGGCCAGTTGAGCATCGACGGCCTTTTGGTGCTCTCGCCGGACGTGCACATTGGTCCCGCCCTGGAGCTCTCGCCGGACCTGCGGGAGAAGATCGGTGCCTCCGAGCAGGACTTCACGGTCACGCGCCAGCGCGCGCGCGCCACCTCGCGCGTGGTCGACAAGGACAGCGCCGAACTGTTGCAGCGATTTCGCACGCCGACCCGGATTGTCGATGCCATTTTGTCATTTGCCGGCGAACGGGGCATCGACCCGGCCTCGACCCTCGACCAGTCCTACCCGGTGCTGAGCCGACTGTACCGGGGTCGTTTCCTGGTGCCGGCAGACAGCGACGGCGCGCGTCCGATCGCGGGTCAACTGGAGTCCGGAGACGTCATCGACCGGTTTCGGTTGATCCGATGCATCCAGGTGCTCGAAGACAACGAGGTGTTCCTTGCGCGCGACGAGGTCGGCCGCTATGCGGCCGTGAAGTTCTATCGAGCGCCGAGCTCCGACGTGATCGCCATGTTGCAGCAGGAAGCGGATCTGATGGCCCGCGTTGGTCCAGGGCGTGCCCCGCAAGTGTTTGGCCTGATCAGCGTCGGTTCAGGCCTTGCTTTGCTGACCGAGTGGATCCTGGGGGACGACGCGCGGACCGCTGCCGAATCGCTGCGCGGCCGGCCCGGGCCGTGCGGCGAACGCCAGTTGCTCGCGTTGTGCGCGCAGGTCGCCGCAGCGTTCGCGGATGTTCACGATTGCGGGGTGTTGCACGGCGACGTTCACCCTCGCAACGTGCTGGTCGAGCGCACGGGAACCGTCCGCCTGATCGATTTCGGTCTGGCGCGCCGGATCGACAGCCTCACCGCCCGGGATACTCGGGGCGGCGTGCCGTTCTATTTCGACCCACAGTTCGCCCAGGCGCAACGTGAACGGCGGGCCGTCGCCGCGAGCTGCGCGGCGGAGCAGTACTCGGTGGCAACTCTGCTGTACCAGATGTGGACCGGCGTGCACTACCTGGACTGGAGCCTCGAGCGCGAAGCGATGCTGAGGCAGATCGTCGAGGACGAACCCGTGTCGTTCCAGGCGCGGCGGATCGCGCCCTGGCCCGAACTGGAGCAGGTCCTGCGCCGAGCGCTGCGCAAGGATCCCGGGAGGCGCTTTGCCGACCTTCGCTCGGTTGCCGACTCTATGGCCGCTTTGCTGCCGGCTGCGGAGGAGCGTGAGCGCCGCTCGCTGGCCGGATACCGCGAGCCGTCGCGGGCCGCAGGCTTGCCCGCGCGCGCTCTAAAACGCTACGAGATGGGAGGTGAGGCGCTGCGCGACGGGCGCCTGGAACCTCCTCGAGCTTCGATCCACTACGGTGCCGGCGGTGTGGCGTATGCGCTGCTGCGGGTTGCGCAGCGGCGCCAGGATGGGCGATCACTGGCACTCGCGGACCTGTGGTCGCAGAAGGCCTATACGCTGGCGACCGCGGACGATGCCTATTACAACGCGGCGCTGCAGATCGATCGAACGACGGTCGGCGAACGTTCGCTCTTTCATTCCGCCGCCGGACTGCATTGCGTCAGGGCGTTGATATCGGCCGCCCAGCGCGACAACGCCACCGCGAATCGGGCCATGGACGCCTTCGTGCGTCACTCGCTGGGTCCGAATGAAGGCGTCGATCGTGTTTCGCGGCTCGATGCCGTGGTGGGCAAGGCCGGTGTGCTGTTCGGGTGCTCGGAGCTGCTCGAGGCCATCCCCGAGTCGCCGCAGTTCGATCTGCCCGCCGTGCGCGCGCGGGGCGAGCAGATCGCGGGCGAGATTCTCGAATTTGTCGAGTCCGGCACCATCGAATCGTCGGAACAATTGACGACGCTGGGCATCGCGCACGGATGGGGCGGATTGGCCTTCGCGTTGTTGCGCTGGGCGCGCGCGAGCGGTCACAGCCCGCCCCCTTCGGTGCAGACCCGCCTGGAGGAACTGGCTGCGCTGGCCGAACCGGATGGCGCGGGCGTGCACTGGCCGGTTCAATTGGGCGGGTCGACGTTCCTGAACGGTTGGTGCAATGGATCGGCCGGCTACGCGATGCTGTACGCGCTGGCCTGCCAGCTGTTCGATGAACCCCGCTTCGGCGAGCTGGCCGAGCGCGCGGCGATCAGCGCGTGGAACGGCGAGATGGCGCTGGGCACGCTGTGCTGCGGCCAGGGCGGCATTGCCTACGGACTGCTGGCCGCTTACCGCTTGACAGGCTCGCACCAGTGGCTGCAACGCGCGCGCGCCTGCCTGCGGCGCGCGGCCGCCGACCCGTCGCCGCACTTGCTTCAGGACGCTCTGTACCAGGGCGGGGTCGGCGTTGCGCTGCTGGCGGAGGAGCTCGAATCGCCCGAAGCGGCCGCGATGCCGCTGTTCGAGCCGGTTTCCTGATGGTCCGTCGTCGGCCGGTCGACGCCGATACGCGCAGGCACGTGGTTTATTTGTCGGATTTCCGGGAAGATAATCGTCTGAGTGGTCGCGGGACCATATCAAATATGGATCGGAGGAGAGGGAAATGTCGGCATTCAAGATCCTGGACTTGATGGTTTTGCTCCAACCGGGTTGCGTCGAGCGCGCCGGCTCGATCGACCCGACACTGTGCAGGGCCAGCATCACAACCTTCCAGGTTTGCCAGCAGAACAGCGCCGTGTTCATCGATAAAATCGATGGCACCTCTCCCGACGAACTGAAGATTTTGAGGCAACAGCTCGCCGAAGCGCTCGAAGTTGTAAACCAGGCTCTTTGGAATAAGACGTCGGTAGGTCAGACCGGCGCTGAGTCGTAGTCCCGATATCGCGACGGCGTTCGGGACTGCGCGTTAATCAGGACCCGGCCAGCTCGCGGTCGGCGAGTTGCTGCTCCAATTCGGTCCAGGGGCGCTTGTAAAATGCGCTCACCCCGGGCTGCTCTTTGAAAGCCCGCCGGGCGGCCACGCGCATTTCGCGAGCGACGGTCAGCTGTCCGGCCTTCAGCGCGCACAAGCCGACTCGCGCGCGCAGCGCTGCGATTGCCGGGCTGTTGACGGCGAACTGGCCCTTGGCCCCGTCCAGCGTCGCGGTCAGCCTGGCCAGGCCCGCTTGCGGCTGACCGGTGTTGCACTCGACAACGCCTTGCAGCGCGGTGAGCCCGCCAGGCGGGAAAGCGACGATTATCAATTCCTTGCGGCGGGCTTCGGGCACGCCGGAAGTCCATTGATGGATCAGCCGGGCGGCCTCCGTGAACTGCCTGGACTCGACCTTGATCAGCACGTCCAGCGCCAGCGCCTCCCATTGCGGATCCCATTGAGAACTGATCAACCGCGGATGGTCAGAGACGATCTGTGTTCTCAATTCCGCCAGCCGCCGCCCGGCAGACGCCAGGTCCCCGGCCATGACGCGCGACTGGATCGCGTACACCTCCGGATCCAGAATCGCGTCCACTCGCACCCCGTCCGCGTGGAGCGCCGCAAACCGGGCCTTGTAAATCTCGTCCCACAGGCGGGTCGCCTCCTCGTGCTCGCCGCGGTCGTCGGCCCACTGTGCGTACGCGTAGAGGGCGCGGTACTTGATGCCGAAGACCGGCGCCTCCGGGCCCTGAATCGAGGGTCCCTCGACCAGGATGGGAAGCGCGCGGCGCATCAGCGGCGCGGCTCGCTCGACTTCGCCGTGCTGCCAATACGCGGTTCCGGCCACCAGATCCGCATAGGCCCGCAATGCGGGCGGCACGCTCGAACCCTTCTGATCGAGGGTGGCCGAAATGCGCTCGATGCGGGGGATGCCGAGGTCCGGCTGGGCGCCAGCATCATTCAGGAGGTCGATCAGGTACAACTCGAGCGAGGCGGCCTCCAGGTCATTGGGACCCGAAGAGCGGCGCATGTCCGCAAGCAGCTGATCGAACAGCGCGCGGCCGGCGTCAATCTGGCCGAAATGGATCAAGTCCCTGGCAAAGAACTGCCGTTTCGCGTTGGCTTCGGAGGACAGCGGACCCGACAGCTCCTGAGTCAATTTGATTGAAGCGTCGAACGTCGATCGGGCTGCCGCCGGGTCCTTGCGGTCCCAAAGCTGAAGAGCGGCACGGTACAACAGGGTGTCGGCGAAGACCGCGGAATGGCGATCCGATTCGGTCGTCAGCAGTGGTTCGGCCCTGCCCAGCTGCTCCGCCGAGGCGGCGAACTTGCCCCGAGACAGCAAGACGCGCGCGAGCGCCGTATGCAACTCTGCCCGTTCCCGCGCCGTCAGCGAGCCACCCTCGCGAATGGCCTGCGTCAGCGTCTCCTCGGCCAGGTCGTTGCGCATTTCCTGGACCTGGGCCCTTGCCAGAACGCGCAAAGCCTCCACCCGTTGGCGATCGCTACCGCCGGTGGTGTGCAGCGCCGCCAGCTGCCCGTTCACCATCTCGATCGCGTGCTTGGAGTCGCCGATGTCGGCGAAAATCGTCCCTGCAATTCCCATCATCTCGGCCCGGAGTGCGGGCCGGCTTTCGTAGCGGGCCTGGATCCGGCGTGCCCCGCGTTCGACCAGGGCATCGGTTGGAAGCTGTCGGAGGTAGAGCTTGTTTGGATCGTCCCCATGGTTCAGGTCGAACAGGCCGATTACAAAATCCCGCACCGCGTCGGCCCGCTCCGCCTGCGCCTGGGCTCGCTGCGCCTCCGTCCTGGCTCTCTGCGCCTGGATCATCGCCACGCCCAGCCCGATCAGCACGGCCACCAGCGCGGCCGAGGCCAGCGCCACGTAGTCGCTGTGACGCTGGATAAAGCGGCTGGCCCGGTACCAGCCGCTGTCGGGGCGCGCCAGTACCGGTTCGCCTGTGACGTGGCGGTCCAGGTCGTCGATCAGCGCATCGACGGTGCGGTAGCGCGCCTCGGGCTCCTTGCGCAAACACTTGGCCAGGATCGTATCCAGGTCGCCGCGCAGGGCCCGCTGGGTCGGCCGGGTCGGCACGCGGCTGCTGGCGAGCGGCGCCGGCTCGCGCAGCACGCACGCCTCCAGGTCGGTGAGCGAGGCCCCGGTGACCTTGAACGGGCGGGTGCCGGTCAGCATTTCGTACAGCAGCACGCCCAGCGACCACACGTCCGATGCGACCGTGATGGGCTCGCCGCGGATCTGCTCGGGCGAGGCGTAGTCGGGCGTCAGCATGCGGCCGGCCCCGCGCGTCAGCTGGGTCAGTCCCTCGCCCTCGTCTCCCAGCAGCTTGGCGATGCCGAAATCGAGCAGGTGAGCGCTGCCGTCCGCGCTGACCAGCACGTTCGACGGTTTCAGGTCGCGGTGAACTACCAGGTGAAGGTGCGCGTAGGCCACGGCAGTAGCCACCTGCTTGAACAGCGCCAGGCGCTCGCGCAGCCCGCGCGGCTTCTGCAGGAGGTACTCGTCGATCGGGACGCCCTCGACGTATTCGAGCGCCAGGTAGGGCCGGCCTTTTTCGTCGGTGCCGGCGTCGTACAGCCGGGCGATGTTGGGGTGAGTCAGCCGCGCCAGGATGTCGCGCTCGCGCCCCAGCCGCGCGTTCAGCGCCGGGCCCCAAGCCACATGCGGCAGCTTCAGCGCGACCGATCGATCCAGGGCGCCGTCGGCGCGCTGCGCCAGCCAAACCGAGCCCATGCCGCCGGAGCCGATCTGCCGCTCCAGCAGATAGGGTCCGACCCGCACGCCGGGCTGCTCGGCAGGCTGGTCCGGTGCGCTGGCGCGCCAGTGACCGATCGCGGGCGTGGCCAGGAATTGGTCGTCCGAGTTGGCATCGGCCAGCATCAGCGCCAGCCGGTCGCGGTGCCCGGCGTCGGAGCCGCAAAGGCCCGCCAGCCACCCGGCTCGCTGGGCCGGGTCGAGGGCCAGCACCTCGTCCAGGAGGCGACTGAGGGTACGTAGTTCTGCAGCACTGGCAGCCATCGACGTGGGCACCGTTGTAACGATTAACGTTTAAAGACGGGAACCGGAGCCGTAAGCCGACATCCAGTTCACGCGACCGCCGTTTCGGACGATCCGGCGCAATCCGCTCAGGATCGCTGCAGCGCGGCCTTCAGCAGCAGACGGGCCTTGCCCCAGTCGCGTTGCACGGTGCGCTCGGTTACCCCGAGTGTCTCGGCGATTTCCGCCTCCGAGTAGCCCCCGTAGTAGCGCATTTCGACCAGTCGGGCCAGCCTCGGTTCGGCCTGCTCCAGCACGAGCAGGGCCTCGTGGACCTCGAGGATCGCCTCCTCGCCGCTGGACAGGTGGTCCAGCAGCTGGGTCGACAGCGTCAGCTCGGCGGCGCCGCCGCCGCGGCGCTGCGCCAGCCGCGCGCGTGCGGTGTCCACGATCACGTTGCGCATCACCTGCGAGGCGAATGCGAAGAACGAACGCCGGTCTTCCGAGCGCAGCTGCGAAGACTGGATGAAGCGGATGTACGCCTCGTGCACGAGGGCGGTGGTATCGAGCAGGTTGTTGCGACCGCCCTGGTACAGGCGCACGTGCGCGAGCTTTTTCAGCTCCTCGTAGGCGAGCGCGAACAGCGCATCACGGGCCTCTTTATCGCCGCCGTTGACGCGGCCCAGCAGCTCCGTGATTTCACCCATCGGCTCCCCCGGAAGCCAGCCCCTTGTTTTTACAAAGCGATTGGACCAAATCCCGGGCGGAGCGGGCCATCCCGGATGTTAGCCGGCGCCGGCACGCCCGACCGGGCGCCCTGCGCGGAAATTTATTGCTTGACGGCCTCAGTGGGCGGATCCGCCTTGCCCGAGCCGGCCACGTCGACCACGGTCCGGACCGCTGAACCGGTGACCGATGCGGCCGTGCTGGCGGCCGAGCCCGCAACGGAAGCCGATGTGCTGACGGCAGCGCCCGCGACGGAGGCGGCTGCGCCGACGGCGGTGCCCGCGGCGGAAAACACCGAGCAGGCCTGCAGCGCTACGACGGCGCCTGCGAGTGGAAGTGTTCGGAATGCCATTGAGCTGGAAAGGTACCTTGAATGCCTCGGGGCGCGCAGCGCGCCTTGGCACGGTATTGCAGGCCTTTTCCGGATTAGTCGGACTCGATGTCAGCGCACGTGGAGCCAGAAAAGGGCGGCTTCGGCTCAAATATTGTGCGACGCAAGAATGTGCCTATTTACAAGTATTTATATGAATTTTATGACTAAACTAGTCTAAATTATTAGATGTCAGAGATTATTTGGATGCATATATTGCAGCGCGGCATGAGATAATCCCGACAGTTTTTGTCAGGAAGGATCCGAAATGAGAACGACTCAAGCCATGGCTTGCTGCTCCCTGATCGCCTGGGCGCTTGCCCAGCCGGCAGCGCACGCCGGCGAGAATTCGCCCGACGAGCCCGCCCGCCTGTGCGACCACCCCGCGGTGCTGGTGGCGCGTCAAGGCGTGCGTGCCGACCCGAACGCGAATTTCTACCTGCACCCGGCCCGCCTGTCCTGGAGTCTGCAGCGGCCGCTGTCCGAAGGCGAGCACCCCGCGGTGCTGGTGGCGCACCGTAACCCGGCGGCTCCAATCGACCCGAACCATTTCATCCTGGCGCACCCGGCGGGCGGCGCCCCGACCGTGAAGGAGACGGCGGCATCTGCGATTCGGTAAGCTTGGGCCGGGTCTTCCCGGTCCCGCGAGCCGACCGATGCTGCTGATGATCGACAATTACGACAGCTTCACCTACAACCTGGTCCAGTACTTCGGAGAGCTCGGCGAGGACGTTCGGGTCTATCGAAACGACGAACTCGAGGTGCAGCAGATCGCCGGGCTCGCGCCGCAACGCATCTGCATTTCACCGGGTCCCTGCACGCCCAACGAGGCCGGCGTGACGCTGGCGCTGATCGAGCGGTTCGCCGGATCGATCCCGATCCTGGGGGTGTGCCTGGGGCACCAGGCGATCGGGCAAGCCTTCGGCGGACAGGTGATCCGGGCCAAGTCGTTGATGCACGGCAAGACCTCCGCCATCGAGCACACCGGCGTCGGCGTGTTCTCAGGGCTGCCCAGCCCGTTTACCGCGACGCGCTACCACTCGCTGGCGGTGCGGCGCGAGACGCTGCCGGACTGCCTGGAAATCAGCGCCTGGACTGCGGACGGCGAAATCATGGGGTTGCGGCACAAGTCGCTGGCGGTGGAGGGCGTGCAGTTTCACCCCGAATCGATCGCGACCGAACACGGGCACGAGTTGCTGCGCAACTTCCTGACCCGACACTGAACGCGGCTGCGCGCTCGCCGCTCAATCGAGGCGCAAAGGGAACGCCCGTGTCGATTTCGCCTTCCGAGGCGCTGACGCGCTGCATCGAGCACCGCGAGATCTTCCACGACGAGATGCTGTCGCTGTGGCGGCGGCTGATGAGCGGGGAGCTGTCGCCGGTGCAGATCGCCGGGCTGCTGATGGGATTGCGGGTGAAGAAGGAGACCGTCGGCGAGATCGCCGCGGCAGCCCGCATCATGCGTGAGTTCGCCACCCAGGTCAGCGTGTCCGATCACCGTCATCTGGTCGACATCGTCGGCACGGGCGGTGACGGCGCGAAAACCTTCAACATCTCCACGGCCGCGATGTTCGTGGCCGCGGGTGCCGGCGCCCGCGTGGCCAAGCACGGCAACCGTGGCGTGTCCTCGGGCTCCGGCAGCGCCGACGTGCTGGAGGAACTGGGCGCGCACATCGCGCTGTCGCCCGACAAGGTGGCCGCTTGCCTGCAGCAAACCGGCATCGGCTTCATGTTTGCGCCCAACTACCATGCCGCGATGAAGCACGCGGCCCCGGTCCGCAAGGAGCTGGGGGTGCGGACCATTTTCAACATCCTGGGGCCGCTGACCAACCCCGCCTCGGCCCCGAACCAGCTGCTCGGCGTGTTCCACCCCGACCTGGTCGGCATCCTGGTGCGCGTGCTGCAGCAACTGGGCACCGAGCACGCGCTGGTCGTTTACGGCAAGGACGGCATGGACGAGGTGTCGCTCGGAGCGGCGACGCTGGTGGGCGAGCTCAAGGACGGCCAGGTGCTGGAGTACGAGATCCATCCCGAGGACTTCGGCCTGGCCATGGTGTCCAATCGCGGCATCAAGGTGTCCAACGCGGCCGAGTCCCGGGCGATGGTGCTGGAGGCGGTCGATGGCACGCCCGGCACCGCGCGCGAGATTGTTACGCTGAACGCAGGCGTGGCGCTGTACGCCTGCGGTGCGGCCGGCTCGATCCAGGAAGGCATAGCGCGGGCGCGCGAGGCGATCGCCAGCGGGGCCGCGCGCCGCAAACTGGATCAGTTCGTCAGCGCCACCCGCGCCCTCGCAGCTGCCTGACGCGAACGGCGGGGCTGAGCCTGCGCACGATGGGGAAACCGGTGTCGGACATCCTGTCCCGCATACTGCAGGTCAAGCGCGCCGAGGTGGCGCAGGCCAAGGAGCACGAAACGCTGGCCGCGCTGCGCGCGCGGGCCGAAGCCCGCAGGGATCTGCGCGACTTCACCGGCGCGCTGCGGGCGAAGATCGCGCAGGGTGCAGCCGCGGTGATTGCCGAAGTCAAGCGCGCCTCGCCCTCGCGCGGCGTGCTGCGCGAAGACTTCGATCCGGTCGCTATCGGCGCCAGCTACGCCCGCGGCGGCGCGGCCTGCCTTTCGGTGCTGACGGACCGGCACTTCTTCCAGGGCGCACCGGCCTATCTGCACGAGGCGCGCAAGGCGGGCGGCCTGCCGGCGCTGCGCAAGGACTTCATCGTCGACGAATACCAGGTGGCCGAAGCGCGCGCATGGGGCGCCGACTGCGTGCTGCTGATCGTGGCGGCGCTCGATCCCGTCCTGATGCGCGATCTGGAGGCCGTGGCGCAGGCGCTGGGGCTGGCGGTGCTGGTCGAAGTGCACGATGCGGCCGAGCTGGAGCAGGCGCTGCGACTTTCCACGCCCCTGATCGGCATCAACAACCGGAACCTGAAAACCTTCGAAGTATCGCTCGACACCACGCTGCAACTGCTGCCCCGCATCGACCCGCAGCGGCTGGTGATCGCCGAAAGCGGCGTGCTGCAGCCGGCCGATGTGGCGCGGTTGCGCCAGGCGGGCGTGAACGCCTTCCTGGTGGGTGAGGCGCTCATGCGGGCCGACGATCCGGGGGCCGAGCTGGCGCGCCTGTTCGGATGAAGTACCCGCATCGGCTGGGGGAGCGCGAGGGGGCCGGCCCAGCCCCCTCGCTGCTGAGCCTGGCCACGCAGTTCGAAGCGCTGCCGCCGCGCTGGCGCGCCGCCAGCGCCCCGTTCCTGCGCAGCGCCGCCTGCGAGCGGCTGTGCCGCTTCGTCGACGGCCGAATCCAGACGGGAGCGATCGTGTACCCGCCGCGCCCGCTGGCGGCGCTCGAAGGGGTCGCGCCGCAGGACGTGCGCGCCGTGATCGTCGGCCAGGATCCGTATCACGGCCCCGGGCAGGCGCACGGTCTGGCGTTCTCGGTGCCCGAAGGCGTACCGCCGCCGCCCAGCCTGCGCAACATACTGGACGAGGTCGCGCGCAACTGCGACTGTCCGCGCGTCGCCAGCGGTTGCCTGCAGCGCTGGGCGCGCCAGGGCGTGCTGCTGCTGAACACGGTACTCACCGTCGAGCAGGAACGTCCCGGCAGCCACGCACGCCAGGGCTGGGAGCCGTTCACCACCGCTCTGATCGAGGCGGTGGCCCGGGAGCCGGCGCCGAAGGCCTTCATGCTGTGGGGCGCCCATGCGCAGTCGCTGCAGCCCATCATCGCGGGCGTGGGCGATCGGCACCGCGTGCTGCCCGCCAACCACCCTTCGCCGCTGTCGGCCCGGCGCGGGCCGGTGCCGTTTTGCGGCTGCTCGCATTTCTCCGCGGCCAATGCATTCCTGGCTTCGCACGGGCGCGCTGCGATCGACTGGTGCGCTACTGAGTGAGGCCCTCACCCCCTCCCCTCTCCCGCTGCGCGGGCGAGGGGCGACCCGCCGAAGCAATTCCGAAGTCGTTCCAAGGGCACGCCGAATCGCCCCTCGCCCGCGCCGCGGGAGAGGGGAGGGGGTGAGGGCT
>DASZFP010000009.1:0-25010 GCA_035939615.1 Burkholderiaceae bacterium
CGGTCGTCGCAAACACGTTGGCATTCGCACCGGCACACCGTATCGCCCCTCGCCCGCGCAGCGGGAGAGGGGGAGGGGGTGAGGGCCCGGCCGTGCAGAACCGTACAATCGCCGGCATGTCGTATGCGCCGGGATCCTTTCTCGAACGGCTCTCGGCCCGCTGGAATCGGCACCACACGCTGCTGTGCGTCGGGCTCGATCCGGATCCGGCGCGGCTGCCGGTTCACCTGGCGGGGCGGGCCGACTCGCTGTTCTCGTTCTGCCGCGAGATCGTCGAGGCCACCGCCGATCTGGCCTGCGCGTTCAAGCCGCAGATGGCGTACTTCGGGGCCCACCGGGCAGAAGACCAGCTCGAGGCGCTGATCGAGCATATCCGGCGGCGCCACCCCGACGTGCCGGTGATCCTGGATGCCAAGCACGGCGACATCGGTCCGACCGCCGTGCAGTACGCGCGCGAGACATTCGAGCGCTACCGCGCCGACGCGGTCACGCTGTCGCCGTTGATGGGACTGGATTCGATCGAGCCTTTCCTGCAGGAGCCGCAGCACGGGGCCTTCCTGCTGTGCCGGACCAGCAATCCGGGCGGCTCGGACCTGCAGGTGCTCGACGTGGGCGGGCAGCCGCTGTACGAACGCATCGCCCAATTGGCCGCAACTCGCTGGAACGTCAACGGCCAGCTCGGACTCGTGGTCGGTGCGACGTATCCCCAGGATCTGGCCCGGGTGCGCGCGATCGCGCCGCACCTTCCGCTGCTGGTGCCCGGGATCGGCGCCCAGGGCGGAGACATCGAGGCGACGCTGCGCGCCGGCCTGGACGCGCACGGCGCCGGACTGGTGATCAGCTCCTCGCGCGCGATCCTGTATGCCGGATCAGACGCATCGTTCGCGCGGGAGGCCCGCCGGGTGGCGACCGAGACCCGTGATCAGATCGAAGCGGTGCGGCGCAGCCTCGCCGCGGGCAGCAGCCGCTAGGAGTTTGTCCCGGCACCGGGCGGCAGCGGTTCGACGTCGTGAAAGACCGTGTAGTCGATCAGATCGTTCCCGTCCTCGTCGCTTCCCAGAATGTCGCGGAACGCGTGATTCCAGTGAAGCGACCGCGTCGCGTATGTTGTGCGCGCCGTCACGTCCTGGCCCGTGGTCTCGTCGATACCGGTCAGGGTCAGGATCAGCAGCCCCTCCTCACGCGCCAGTGATTCATGAGTCTCGCCGGCCAGGGCACTGGTCTCGTCGATCACGTGCATCAGCGTCCAGCCGAACACGAACGTGGGGTTATGCTCCCGCACCAGCGGAAGGTCCAGGATGCGCCGGATCCTGGAGCCCTCCAGGTTGACCTCGTCTCGAATCAGCCGCAGATGCGCCGAAGCTTCGACGATGACGTTCTCACGCGCGTTGGCGGCCCGCAGCATCAGCGTCGGTTTCCCATCGAAGGGACGCACGACTGCAGTGCGCGCAAACAGGATGCGCGCGCGCGGCCTCGAAAAGCGCGCGAACATCACGCCGGTGATCAGCGCAATGCTGACGATCGAGCAGAAGATCTCGAGGGATGCGACCGCATGTGCGTAAATGTTCTGAGGATGCATGTCGCCGAACCCGACCGTCGCGCTGGTCTCGACGCTGAAGAAAAAGGCCCCCCAGAATCCCGGCGGGTTCAGATTGGCGATCGAGCCCGGCGACAGTGAATAGAGCGCGGCGAACACCACGTTGAGCGTGAAGAAAAAGGCAGCCAGCGCCGCAAACACCGTCGGCCAGCCGATCGTCATGCTCAGGTGGTAAAGATCCTGCCAGAAACGCTGCTGCAGGCCCTGCGTGAAAATCTGGCGATCGCCGATTCTCACCAGGCGGCGCCCGCGCCGGCGCCGCACATGGCCGGGACGGGCGGCTGGCGCCGTGCCCTCCGCCGCACCCAGCCTGCCCGCGGTTTCGCGCGCGCTCACACGTCCAGCCGCTGCTCGAGCAGCACGTTCAGACCATCGAGCGCCTCGAGCACGGCCTGGGTCCGGATGGCGGCCCGGTCGCCGTCGAACAAGCGGGTGGTGGTCCGCACCCAGGGAGCCACCGCCGGATCACGCCGGATCGCCCACGCGAAGCAGACCGTGCCGACCGGCTTGTCCACGGTGCCCCCGTCGGGACCTGCGATCCCGGTCGCGGCCACCGCGGCCTGCGCCGCGCTGTGGTTCAGGCAGCCCAGGGCCATCGAACGGGCGACCGGTTCGCTGACCGCGCCGTAATCGCGCAGATACACCGGCGAGACGCCCAGCACCTTCAGCTTGGAGTCGTTCGAATACGTGATGAAGCCGCGGTCGAACCACGTACTGGAGCCCGGGATCTGAGTGACGGCGAAGGCGATCCCGCCGGCGGTGCACGACTCTGCGGTGGCCAGCATCAGCCGCTCCCGTCGCAGCAACACACCCAGTTGTTGCGCGCTGCGCCACAGCTGAGCGGCCATGCCGACGTTGATCAAGGTATCCGTATCCACAGCGCGATCACCAGCAGCGTGTACGCGGCGGCTGCCAAGTCGTCGATCATCACGCCCACCGCGCTGGGCCAGCGCCGCTCCAACCACCCGATGGGCGCCGGCTTGGCGATGTCGAACAGCCGAAAGAGCAGAAAGGCAGCCAGCTGCACCGTCCAAGGCGCAGGACCGGCCGGCAGCAGGACCAGCACCCACCAGAACGACACGATCTCGTCGATCACGATCTCGCCGGCATCGGGCCGGCCCAGCGCCGTCCCGGCCCGCCCGGCCGCCCAGGTTCCAAGGCCCAGACCGACGGCGCCGATCAGCGCCAGTACCAGCTCGGGCGGCCGCAGCGCCTGCTGCACCGCCACGAACATCAGCCAGCCGGCCGCCGTTCCCCAGGTTCCCGGCCCCGGGCGCAACAGCCCGGTTCCCAGGCCCAGCGCGATGAAATGCGCCGGGTGGGATAGCAGGAAAGCCGGCCCCGGCCGGCGCGGAAAGTGAGCGGGATCGATCGCAGCCATCGGATCGCACAGCCGTGCGTGAGCGCCACTTCAGGCCTCCGCCGCGCCTGCAAAATGATCGAATCCACGCAGTGTAGCGTCGATTCCCTGTTCGTCGCCGACCAGCCTCAGGCCGGGTTCTGCGGTCAACGCGCCGATGCGGGTTATTGCAATGCAGCATTCCCGGCCGACCCTCTCGATCGCCTCGCGCCGCTCGGGGGTCGCTGCAAACAGCAGCTCGTAGTCGTCGCCCCCTGCCAGAACGCAGCGGCGCTGCAGCTCGGGCTCGATTGCCCGCATCGCGTCGGACCGGGGCACCCGCCGGGCATCCACGCAAGCCCCTACGCCCGAGCGTTCCATCACGTGCGCCAGGTCCCCCAGCAGACCGTCCGAGATGTCGATGGCCGCGCTGGCCAGGCCGCGCAGCGCCAGGCCCAGGGCCACGCGCGGCTGCGGCCATTCCATCCGCCGGCGGCACGCGCGCGCCGTGGCCTCGTCCAGGCGCACCTGGCCCTGACCGTGAGCCACCGCCAGCGCCGCCTCGCCCAGCTCGCCCGACACCCACAGGTCCTCGCCCGGCCGCGCGCCGCCCCGCCCGCGCAGGCTGGAGCGCTCGACTTCGCCGATTGCCGTCACGCAAATCGTCACCGGCCCTGCATGGCCGGCGATCCGGGGCGCGCGGGTCGTGTCGCCGCCGACCAGTTCGCACCCTTCGCGCGCTGCCAACTCGAACATGCCTCGCGAAAAAGCCTCGAGCCAGTCCGCATGGGCGCGCGGCAGCGATAGCGCGAGCAGGAAGCAGCGCGGACGAGCGCCGGCGGCGGCCAGATCCGACAGGTTGACGGCGAGCGCCTTGTGACCGAGCGAGGCCGGCTCGACATCCGGGAAGAAGTGCGTGTTCTCGCTGAGCAGATCGCAGGTGATCGCCAGCGTGCGGTCGCCGACATCGATCAGCGCGCAGTCGTCGCCGATGCCCTGCCGCTCGTGCACCGGGCGCGCGAAATAACGCGCGATCAGCTCGAACTCCGTCAACGCGCGACTCTGCCGGAGCCGGCTTCCTGACCCCGGATCCGCCCGGCCATTCGGTCCAGCACGCCGTTCACATACCGGAATCCGTCGGTTGCGCCGAAACCCTTGGCCAGCTCGATGGCCTCGTTGATGATGACCTTGTAGGGAATCTCCGGGCGATGCGCCAGCTCGAAGGTGGCGATCAGCAGGATCGAGTGTTCGACCGGGCTCAACTCGGCCAGCGGGCGGTCAATGGCGTCGGAAAACCGCGCCCGCAGCGACTCGGCCGATCCGATCGTCCCCTGGATCAGGTCGAGCAGGTAGGCCTCGTCGGCCTGGCCGTATCCGGGCAGCGACTTCAACTGGCTCACGATCGCTGCGCATTCGCCCCCGGACAGCAGCCACCCGTACAGGCCCTGCAACGCGAGCTCGCGCGCCCGGCGGCGCGCGCTGCGCGATGCGTTCCGGTGCGCCGCGCGCGGCGGCTGCGCCCCGTCCGCGCCGGCGGAGTCATTCGATTCGGCGCAACTCATCCCGGCATCGACGGCTACTGTGCGCCGTCTTCCTCCCCACCCTCCTCCAGGGACCACAGCAGGTTGGCCATTTCGACCGCCACCCGCGCCGCCTCGCGGCCCTTCTCCTCGACCCGTTCGCGCGCCTGCGCCTCGGTTTCGGTGGTCAGAACCGCGTTGGCAACCGGAATGCCGTGCTCCAGCGCGACCCGGCTGATGCCCGAGGCCGACTCGTTCGCAACGACTTCGAAGTGATAGGTATCGCCGCGGATCACGCAGCCGAGCGCGATCAGCGCATCGTAGTCCTCGGCCTGTGCCAGCTTGGACAGGGCGACCGGAACCTCCAGGGCGCCCGGAACCGTCACGTGCGTCACATCGTCCTCGTCGACGCCGAGCTTGCGCAACTCCGACACGCACGAAGCCAGCAGCGCCTCCCCGGCCCAGCCGTTGAAGCGGGACTGGACGATGCCGATCCTGAGGCCAGCGCCGTC
Source organism: Burkholderiaceae bacterium (assembly GCA_035939615.1). Lineage (GTDB taxonomy): Bacteria > Pseudomonadota > Gammaproteobacteria > Burkholderiales > Burkholderiaceae_F > VBCK01. The sequence continues at coordinate 4,969 of DASZFP010000009.1, forward strand.
CAGGTCTGGCGCAATCGTATCGAGTGCCATGTTTTATCCACTTTCAAGGTAGGCGACCGGAGTGAGCCCGAATCCGGCCATCGAAGGCATCTTGCGGGGCTTGGCCATCAACTTCATGCGTCCGACCCGCAGGTCGCGCAGGATCTGCGCGCCGATACCGTAGGTCCTCAGGTCCTCGGCGGCCGCACGCCGTGCGGCCGGAGCCCCTTCCGGCGCCGACCAGGCTCGGATACGCCGCTGCAACTGCTGCGGGCTCTCGCCGCAGTTCAGCAGCACCAGCACACCGCAGCCGTCGCGCGCGATCGCCTGCAGCGCCTGCGCCGGCGTCCAGGTGTGCTGGCCGCTGGCCGTGTCGATCAGGTCCAGCGCCGACAGCGGTTCGTGCACTCGAACCAGCACATCGCGGTCCGGTTGCGGCGCGCCCCGCACGAAAGCCAGGTGCGTGCCGTCGCCGGGCAGGTCGCGGTACGCGATCAGATCGAAAGGGCCGGCGAGGGTCTGGATGGTGCGGGCGCCGATGCGCTCGATCAGCGACTCGGTCGCGCCCCGATACTGGATCAGATCGGCGATCGTGCCGAGCTTCAGGCCGTGCCGGCGCGCGAACTCGACCAAATCCGGCAAGCGCGCCATGGTGCCGTCGTCGTTCATGATCTCGCACAAAACGGCGCTCGGATTCAGGCCGGCCAGGCGCGCCAGATCGCAGCAGGCCTCGGTATGGCCGGCTCGCATCAGCACGCCGCCCGGGCGCGCCACCAGGGGAAAGACGTGCCCCGGCTGCACGATGTCGGTCGGCCGCGCATCGGGCCGGGAAGCCACGCGGATCGTATGCGCGCGGTCGGCCGCCGAAATGCCGGTGGTGACCCCTTGGGCCGCTTCGATGGACACGGTGAAATTGGTTCCGTGCACCGAGCGGTTGTCCTGCGACATCGGCGGCAGCTGCAGCTGGCGCGCGTGCTCCTCGGTCACGGGCATGCAGATCAGCCCGCGTCCGAACTTGGCCAGGAAGTTGACCTTCTCGGCGCTGACGAAATCCGCCGCGAATACCAGGTCGCCTTCGTTCTCGCGATCCTCGTCGTCCACCAGCACGACCAGGTTGCCGCGGCGGATCTCACTGATGATCTCGGCAGTCGGCGCGAGCGGGTCGGCCGAGTCGGGTTCCATGGTCGAGCGGGTGGCGGACAGCATGCAATCGATTCTAGGTCCTTTTGCCGTCCGCCGACGGCGCCATCATCGAAATGATGCGCTCGGCATAGCGGGCCAACGAATCGACTTCCAGATTCACGCGCTGCCCGATCGACAACTGCCCGAGCGTGGTGACATCCAGTGTATGTGGGATCAGGTTGATCGTGACGTCGCAGCCGTCTTCCAGATCCTGCACCCGGTTGATGGTCAGACTGACGCCATCGACCGCCAGCGATCCCTTCAAGGCCAGGTAGGGCGCCAGCGCGCGCGGCGCGCGCACCCGCAGCTCGCGCGAGTCCGGGTCTGCGGCCGCGCTGAAGCCGACCACGGTGCCGGCCGCGTCGACGTGACCCAAGACCAGGTGGCCGCCGATGCGGGCACCGACGGTCAGCGACAGCTCCAGGTTCACTGGCCCGCATTGATCCAGGTTGGCGGTCCGGGCCAGCGTCTCGTCGGACAGATCGGCGTGAAAACGCGAGCCCTCGATCGCGGTCACGGTCAGGCAACAGCCGTTGACGGCGATGCTGTCGCCGACGGCGAGGCCGGCGCCATCGAGCGGGGCCGCTTGCACCACCAGGTGCGCCCCTGCCCCGCGGCGCTCGACCCGCTCGATCCGTCCGACCGCCTGCACCAGGCCCGTGAACATCAGCGGTTCAGTCGCTATTGCAATCGGGCGAGCAGGCGCACATCGTCGCCGATGCGGACCACTTCGCGCAGCGTCAGCCGCTTCACCTGGGCCAGGCTGGTCAGCGCGGGCAGTTCGACCATCGGCTGGCCGGGGCCGATCAGACACGGCGCCAGGTACGCCAGCACCTCGTCGACCAGGCCGGCCGCCATCAACGACCCGTTCAGCTTGGCACCGGCCTCCACGTGCAGCTCGTTGATTCCGCGCCGGGCCAGCTCCTTCATCAGGACCGCCAGGTCGACCTTGTCGCGCGAATCAGCGGCCAGCTCGATCACCTCGACGTTGCGCGATGCCAGCTGCTCGGCCTTGTCGCGGTCGCGCCGGGCGCAAACCACCAGCACCGGATGGCCGTCGAACAGCCGCGCCTGCGGCGACACCTCGAACCGGCTGTCGACCAGCACCTTCAACGGCTGCCGGGCCGTCTCCACCAGCCGGACCGACAACCTCGGGTCGTCGGACCGCACCGTACCGATCCCGCTGAGCACCGCACAGGAGCGGGCCCGCCAGGCATGAGCGTCGGCGCGCGCCGCCTCCGACGTGATCCACTGCGAAGCGCCGTTTTGCAGTCCGGTGCGCCCGTCCAGACTGGCCGCGACCTTCAGTCGCACCCAGGGCCGGCCGCGCGTCATCCGGGAGAAAAAGCCGGCGTTCATCTCGATCGCGTCCTGCTTCAGCAGTCCGCAGCGCACGTCGATGCCGGCCTGGCGCAGCATTTCGAGCCCGCGCCCGCCGACCTGCGGATTGGGGTCCTCGACCGCCGCGATCACCATGCCCACATGCGCTTCGATCAGCGCGGTCGCGCACGGGGGCGTGCGGCCGAAATGCGCGCACGGCTCCAGCGCCACATACACGTGCGCGCCGTGCAGGTCGTGGCCGGAGCGGCGCGCATCCAGCAGCGCCTCGATTTCAGCGTGATTGGAGCCCGGCCGCTGCGTGAAACCCTCGCCGATGATGCGCCCGTCGCGCACGACCACGCATCCGACACGCGGATTCGGCGTTGCGTGAACCATCGCCTTGGCGGCGAGCTCCAGGGCTCGCGCCATGAAGTGGTGATCCGCGTCGCTGTACATGCGAGTCGATTTTACGCAGTCGGCGCCCGTGCCCGTGGCGCAAACAAAGACGGGGCCTCAGCCCCGTCTTAAGCGCTCGAATCGATCAGCGCACGGTCAAAGGCTTGCTCACCGTCTGGGTCCTCTTCGGCAGCGTCAGCCGCAGCACGCCGTTTTCGAAAGCGGCATCAGCGCCATCTTGCGTCACCTCGACGGGCAGCTCGAAGCTGCGGGCATAGCTGGTCGCAAAGCGCTCCGTATGAAGCACCCGCTCGCCGTTCTTGACTTCCTTGTCGGTCTTGCTGTCGGCCGTGATCGTCACCCGCGGCCCGTCGATGTTGACCTGGATGTTTTCCTTGCTCACACCGGGCAGATCCACCGCGACCGCGTACTTGTCACCCTTGTCGACCACATCCATCCGGGCACGCACGGCGGCCGGAAGCTCGCCGTTGCGGGCCACCACCGGCCAACCGCTCCGGTTGAAAAAGTCGCTGAACAGCTCATCCACCAGCGAACCGAAGGGCTCGCGCCGAACGATTTGGCTCATTGTCGTCTCTCCATGATTTGGCTGGGGATTGACCCCGTACAGCCGAAAAATGGGGCTGGGCGCGCCGATTTCAAGGCCCGCGCGGGGCCTTAAGCGCGCCGGCGCCGGGCCGGCCTGACTTCCTTGACGACCTCGGCAAACTCGTCGACGTCCTCGAAACTGCGGTAAACGGACGCGAAGCGGATGTAGGCGACCTTGTCCAGCCGCTTGAGCTCCCGCATCACCAGCTCGCCCAGCTTCTCGCTCTTGACTTCGCGCTGCGCGGTCGACAGCAGCTTGTCCTCGATCCGGCCGATCGCGTCGTCGACCGCCTCGCGCGGCACCGGCCGCTTGCGCAACGCGAGCAGCATCGAGGCCCGCAGCTTGTTGCGGTCGTACTCGGCCCGGCTGCCGCCGCGTTTGATGATGGACGGCAGCGCCAGTTCAACCCGTTCGTACGTCGTGAAGCGTTTTTCGCAGCCCAGGCAGCGCCGCCGGCGCCGGATCGACGCCCCTTCGTCCGAGGCGCGCGAATCGATCACCTGGGTCTCGAATTTGGCGCAAAAGGGGCACTTCATCCGACCGAAGGCCTCGGGCGGGTCTGTAACCAGAATGTCACCGGCCCCTCGTTGACCAGCGCAACCTGCATCGCCGCGCCGAAACGCCCCTGCGCGACCGGCGAGTAAACGGCCTGGGCGCGCGCGACCAGGTAGTCGTAAAGGGCCCTTCCGCGTTCGGGCGGCGCCGCCAGGGAGAAACCGGGCCGCAGCCCGCTCGAGGTGTCGGCGGCCAGCGTGAATTGCGGAACCAGCAGCAATCCCCCCTTCACCGCTCGCAGGCCCAGGTTCATCCGGCCCGCGGCGTCCGCAAAGACCCGGTAATCCAGGATCTTCTCCAGCAGCGTGTCGGCCTGGCGCTCGCTGTCGTCGCGCTCGGCGCAAACCAGCGCCAGCAACCCGGCCTCGATGGCCCCGACCACCTGCGCCTCCACGCGAACACTGGCCTGCGAGACGCGTTGGATCAGCGCGATCATGGGGACATTCTAAGTGTCCTCAGCGCCCGCCCGGTTGCCGCTCGTTGGCCAGTCCGTCGCACCATGGCCCGGGCCGGTGCGTTGATCGGCACCGGCTGCAGTCTGCACGCCGGAATCGACGTTTTGTCGCAATCCAATGGCAGGCGGTCGGCGCGGTCCCTACATTGGCGCCATCGAGAACGGACCCCCGTTCGTTTTGGGAGCAGACGATGAAGAACCCCTCCGGTCGGATTTCAGAGAACATCCTGTTTGCGGTGCTGGTGGTAGCGGTGGCGGGATGGATGGCCGGGTCGGTCGCGGCCACACCGACCGCGCCCCAGACATCCCACGCCTGCGTGGCGACCCATGGGGCGGTGTCGACGGTAGCGGCGTCGAACGCCGTGACGCCGGCGAAAGCCCGGTGTGTCGTCTAGCCCGCGGAACGCTATCCTCGCGCTAGTGCGACATCGCCCGGGTCATCTCATTGCCACCTTCAAGCACCACTGACGACATTGCGGATACTCGCACTCGCGCAAGGACAGCGGGGAGCCTGCGGTGGATCGCCGCCGCACTGGCCGCCATCGCAACGATTTCCTGCGCGGTCGGACCGGACTTCAAGCGCCCCGAGGCGCCGCCGGCCGAGCGCTACACCGAAAGCCCGCTGCCGCCCGCCACGGTGGCGACCGACGCCGCGCACGGAGCCGCACAGCAGTTCGCGCCCGGCGGCGAGCTTCAGCAGCAGTGGTGGACGCTGTTCCACTCGGAGCCGCTCGACCGGCTGATCGAACAGGCGCTGCGCGACAGCCCCACCGTTTCCTCGGCGCAAGCCACGCTGCGGCAGGCGCAGCAGAATCTGGCCGCCGAGCGAGGCCTGACCTGGCCGAACCTGAGCGGACAGTTCAACGTTCAGCGCGAACAGTTCTCGGGCGCATCGATCGGTCAGCCCAGCACCGCGATTTTCACGCTGTACAACGCCAGCGTGAACGTGTCCTACACGCTGGACGTGTTCGGCGGCATCCACCGCCAGCTGGAGGCGCTGCAGGCGCAGGCGGACAGCGCGAATTTCCAGCTGCAGGCGACCTACCTGACGCTGACCGCCAACCTGGCGACCACCGCGATCCGTGAGGCCTCGCTGCGGGCCCAGATCCGGGCCACCGAGGACATCGAGAAACTGCAGCAGGATCAGCTCAACATCGTCGAGCGCCGCTTCAACCTGGGCGCGGTCACCAAATCGGACGTGCTGTCCCAGCGCACCGCGCTCGCGCAGACCCGCGCGGGCCTGCCGGGGCTGCAGCGGCAGCTGTCGCAGCTGCGCCATCAGCTGGCGCTGTATGCCGGGCGCACCCCGGAGTCGGCCGGATTGCCCTCATTCGAACTGGACAGTCTCGAGCTGCCGTTGCAGCTGCCGGTCAGCGTGCCGTCAGACTTGGCGCGCCAGCGGCCGGACATCCTGTCGGCCGAGGCGCTGCTGCACGCGGCCAACGCCCAGGTCGGCGTGGCCACGGCCAACCTGTATCCGCAGCTCACGCTGTCGGGCAACATGGGCAGCGAGGCGGTGGGAGCCAGTCAACTGTTCAAGTCCAACTCCGCGGTCTGGGGCCTGGGTTCCGGCGTGCTCGCACCGCTGTTCAACGGCGGCCAGCTGTTGGCCAACCGCAGAGCGGCGCTGGCCGCTTTCGACGGGGCCGCCGCCAATTATCGACAGACCGTGCTGACGGCCTTTGCCAACGTGGCCGACGCGCTGCGCGCGTTGCAGACCGACGCGCTGGCCCTTCAGGCTCAGGTCGAGGCACAGCACCAGGCGCAGGGCGCCTTCGAGCTGGCGTCGCGCCAGTTCAACGTCGGAGCGGTCAGCTACCTGACGCTGCTGACCACGCAGCAGCAACTGCAGCAGACGCGCATCGCGGTGGTGCAGGCGCAGGCCGATCGATTTGCCGACACCGTCGCGCTGTTCCAGGCGCTCGGCGGCGGCTGGTGGACCAACACACGGACCCAATGACCATGGTGGACCCGACCGAAGACCGGAAGCCCTCGATGAAAAAACGCATGGCGGTCATGCTGATCGCGGTCCTCGGCTTGATCGGGGTGGTCGTCGGCTGGAACCTGTTGACCGCCTCGATGATCCGCAAATCCCTGGCCGAGGGCCACGTTCCGCCCGCAACGGTGTCGACCATGACGGCGCACGCCCAGGACTGGCAGGAAGCGGTGACCGGGGTCGGATCGCTGCGCGCGGTGCGCGGCGTCGATCTGAGCACCGAGATCGCGGGGCTGGTGCGCCGGCTGAATATCGTCTCCGGCGCCGATGTCGCCCCCGGCGCGGTGCTGGTCGAACTGAACTCGGACGCCGAACGGGCGCAGGTGGATACGTTGAAAGTAGCGGTCGAGCTGGCCGAGATCACGCTGAACCGCGACCGCGAGCAGCTGGCGGTGCAAGCCGTGAGCCAGGCCACCATCGACAACGACGAGGCCGACCTGCGCTCCAAGAAGGCGCAACTGGCGCAGATGCAGGCGACGCTGGAGAAGAAAACCATCCTGGCCCCGTTCGCCGGCCGGCTGGGCATCACCACCGTTGCGCCCGGTCAGTACCTGAATGCGGGCGACAAGATCGTCTCCCTGCAGGCGATCAACCCGATCTATCTGGATTTTTATCTGCCGCAGCAGCAGATTTCGCGTGTCGCGCGCGGCCAGCCGGTCACCGTCACCACCGACGCCTGGCCCGGGCGCGATTTCGCGGGAAAGATCTCGGCCCTGAACTCGACGGTCGACCCGGCCACCCGCAACATCCAGGTCGAAGCGACCATATCCAATCCCGACCGCGCGCTGCTGCCGGGGATGTACGCCAAGGTCAACGTGCAGATCGGGGGCGTGCAGCGCTTCATCACGCTGCCCCAGGCGGCGGTCACCTACAACCCGTACGGCGCTTCGGTATTCCTGGCTCAGCCGAGCGGTCCGGCCAAGGCCGGTGCCGGCGAGCCGGCGCTGGTGGCGTCCCAGACGTTCGTCACACTGGGTCCGACCCGGGGCGACCAGGTGGCCGTCATCAAGGGCATCCAGGAAGGCGACACCGTGGTCACCAGCGGACAGATGAAGCTGCGCCCCGGCACCCCGCTGATCGTGAACAACGCGGTCGTCCCGCGCAACGATCCGAACCCGAAGCCGCAGGAACAGTGATGGCCGTCGATGCTTTGCGCACCCTCACCCCCTCCCCTCTCCCGCTGGCGCGGGCGAGGGGCGATCGGGCGCTGCAAGCGCACGAGCCGTCCGCAAGGGCACGAGGTATCGCCCCTCGCCCGCGCAGCGGGAGAGGGGAGGGGGCGAGGGTGAGGGCATGAAGAACCTGACCGATCTTTTCATTCGACGACCCGTGCTGGCGGCCGTGATCAGCCTGCTGATCCTGGTGCTGGGGCTGCGTTCGCTGGCGGGCCTTTCGGTCAACGAGTATCCGCGTACGCAAAACGCCGTGGTCACCATCAGCACCACGTACTACGGCGCCGACGCCGAGACGATGGCGGGCTTCATCACGCAGCCGCTGGAAGCGGCGATCGCGCAGGCGCAGGGAATCGACTACCTGTCGTCCAACAGCTTCACCGGCCAGTCGGTGATCACGGCCACGCTGCGCCTGAATTACGACGCCAACCGCGCGCTCACCGACATCACGACCCAGGTCAACTCGGTGAAGAACCAGCTGCCGCCGCAGGCGCAGCAGCCGGTGCTGTCGGTGCAGATCGGCGAGTCGATCGATTCGATGTACCTGGGCTTCTACAGCCAGACGATGCCGACCAACGACATCACCGACTACCTGTACCGGGTCGTCAAGCCGCAGCTCGACGCCGTCGAGGGCGTTCGCAATGCGGAGATCCTGGGCGCGCGCCTGTTCGCGCTGCGCGCCTGGCTCGACTCGGACCGGATGGCGGCACACGGCGTCACGGCGGCCGACGTGTCCGCCGCGTTGACCGCCAACAACTACCTGGCAGCGCTCGGCGCCAGCAAGGGGCAGGTGGTCAGCGTCGATCTGCGCGCCGGCACCGATCTGCACACCGTGGACGAGTTCCGCAGCCTGGTGGTGGCGCAGCGCAACGGCGCGATCGTGCGCTTGCAGGACGTGGCCAACGTGACGCTGGGATCCGAGAACTACGACTTTAACGTGGCCTTCGGCGGACAGAATTCCCTGTTCGTCGGCGTCAAGGTGGCCCCGGAGGCCAACCTGCTCGACGTCGCGCGCCGGGTGCGCGCGGTGCTGCCGTCGATCCAGCAGCAGCTGCCGGCCGGGCTGAGCGGCAAGGTCGCCTACGACGCCACCGAGTTCGTGCAGTCGTCGATCGATGAGGTGGTCAAGACGCTGATCGAGGCACTGCTGATCGTGAGCGCGGTGATCTTCCTGTTCCTGGGACGGGCCCGCGCGGTCGTGATCCCGGTGATTGCGATGCCGTTGTCGCTGATCGGCACCTTCTTCGTGATGCTGGTGCTGGACTACTCGATCAACCTGTTGACGCTGCTGGCGCTGGTGCTGTCGATCGGCCTGGTGGTCGACGACGCCATCATCGTGGTCGAAAACGTCGACCGCCACATGAAGACCGAGCGGCACGGCGCGCTCGATGCCGCGCTGATGGCGGCCCGCGAGCTGGGCGGTCCGATCATCGCGATGACGGTGGTGCTGGTCGCGGTGTACGTGCCGATCGGATTTCAGCGCGGGCTGACGGGAGCCCTTTTTACCGAGTTCGCCTTTTCGCTGGCCGGCGCGGTGACCGTGTCGGGAATCATTGCGCTCACCCTGTCGCCGATGATGTGCTCGCGCCTGTTCGGGGCGCGCATGCGCGAGAGCCGGTTTGCCGCCTACGTCGACCGCCAGTTCGACCGGCTGCACGGCGCCTACACGCGCGGGCTGACCAGTCTGCTGGCGACCTGGCCGGTGCTGGTCGTGATGGGGGTGCTGCTGCTGGGCGCGGTGGTGTACCTGTTTTCGACGTCGAGCTCGGAGCTGGCTCCGCAGGAGGACCAGGGCATCGTGCTGGGCCAGGTCACCGGCTCGCCCGACGCCACCGCCGATCAGATGCTCGGCTACCAGCGCCAGATGTTCGACACCGCACGCCAGTTGCCCGAATACTTCCAGATGTTCCAGATCACCGGCGATCCAAGCGTCAATCAGGGAATCGGCGGCGTGATGTTCAAGCCCTGGAACCAGCGCAAGCGCGGCACCGACGAGCTGCAGCAGGAGCTGCAGGACAAATGGAATTCGATTGCAGGCGCCCGGATCGGCGCCTTCCAGTTCCCGTCGCTGCCGGGCGCGTTCGGCCTGCCGGTGCAGTTCGTCATCACCACCACCGAGCCGTTCGAGCGCCTGAACGAGGTGGCCCGGGCCGTCCTCGACAAGGCCAATGCGAGCGGCATGTTCTTCTTCGTCGACAGCGACCTGAAGATCGACAAGCCGCAGTCCACGCTGGCCGTCGATCGCGACCTGATCGCGCTGATGGGACTGAACCAGCAGTCCGTGGCCAGCTCGTTGACGAGCGCGCTGGGCGGCGGCTACGTCAACTACTTCTCGATCGCGGGACGCTCCTACAAGGTCATTCCGCAGGTGCAGCAGATCGACCGTCTCAATCCCTCGCAGGTGCTGGACTACTACATCCGGACTCCGAATGATTCCGTGGTGCCGGTGCGCACGGTCGGGCACCTGGAGACCCGGGTCGAGCCGGAGACGATCGCCCATTTCCAGCAGCTCAATGCTGTGACCATCATCGGGGTGCCGACGCCTTTCGTTTCCCAGGGCGACGCGCTCGACTTCCTGACCAAGACCACGCGCGAGGCGGCCTCCAACGCCTACCGGATCGACACATCCGGGCCGCTGCGCCAGTTCGTGCAGGAGTCCGGTGGTTTCGCGACCACGCTGCTGTTTGCGGTGATCATCATCTATCTGGCGCTGGCGGCGCTGTTCGAGAGCTTCCGCGATCCGATCGTGATCCTGGTATCGGTGCCGATGGCCCTGTTCGGGGCGCTGTTCTCGATGTGGACGCTGACGCAGGTGAACGGCATTCTGCTGAACATGCTGCACATCTCGATCCTGAACGAGTTCGCCAAGGCCTCGACCCTGAACATCTACACCCAGGTCGGGCTCGTGACGCTGATCGGGCTGATCAGCAAGCACGGCATCCTGATCGTCCAGTTCGCCAACAATCTGCAGCTCGCCGGCCGCGCACGGATCGAGGCCGTGGTGGAGGCCGCTGCCGTGCGGCTGCGGCCGATCCTGATGACCACCGCTGCCATGGCGGTGGGCGTTCTGCCGCTGGTGTTCGCGTCGGGGGCCGGCGCGGCCGGGCGGCGCGCTATGGGGATCGTGATCTTCACCGGGCTGTCGATCGGGACGCTGTTCACGCTGTTCGTCGTGCCCGCGATGTACGCGTTCCTGGCGGCCGAACACCACAAGCGGCCGAGCGACGACCCGCTGCCCTCACCCGTTGCCCAGTCTACGTGAGGGTCACCCGCGCCCAGCGGCGCTTGCCCAGCTGCAGCACGTAGGTGCCGGTCGCCAAAACCAGCGAGCGGTCCGCGACTCTCTGACCGTCGATCCGCACCCCGCCCTGCTCGATCGCGCGGATCGCTTCGCTGCCGGACGGCGCGAGGCCGGCCTGCTTCAGCAGGGCCGACACCGCGATGCCGGCCTTGCCCTGCAGCGCGAACGTGAAATGCGGCATCTGCGCCGGCGCCTCACCCTGGCGGAAGCGCGCCTCGAAGTCGCGCAGGGCCTGGTCGGCGGCGCGCGGCGAATGAAAGCGCGCCACGATCTCCTGGCCCAGCAGCACCTTGATGTCGCGCGGGTTGCGGCCCTGCGCCACTTCGCGCTTGAAGGCGTCGATTTCGGCCCGGGTGCGGATCGACACCAGCTCGTAGTAGCGCCACATCAGCTCGTCGGAGATCCTCATGATCTTGCCGAACATCTCCTCTGGCGGCTCCGCGATGCCGATGTAGTTGTTCTTCGACTTCGACATCTTCTCGACGCCGTCGAGGCCCTCGAGCAGCGGCATTGTCAGGATGCACTGCGGCTCCTGGCCGTAATGGCGCTGCAGCTCGCGCCCGACCAGCAGGTTGAACTTCTGGTCGGTGCCGCCCAGCTCCAGGTCCGAGCGCAGCGCGACCGAGTCGTAGCCCTGCATCAGCGGGTACAACAGCTCGTGCATCGCGATCGGCTGGCCGTCGCGATAGCGCTGGCTGAAATCGTCGCGTTCCAGCAGCCTCGCCAGCGTGTAATGCGAGGCCAGGCGGATCATGCCGTCGGCGCCGAGTGGATTGGACCACTCGGAGTTGTAGCGGATCTCGGTTCGGGTGCGGTCCAGCACCAGCGCGGCCTGCTCGAAGTAGGTGCGGGCATTGGTTTCGATCTGTTCGCGGGTCAGCGGCGGGCGGGTCGTATTGCGGCCCGAGGGGTCGCCGATCATCGAGGTGAAGTCCCCGATCAGGAAGATCACCGTGTGCCCCAGATCCTGCAGCTGGCGCAGCTTGTTCAGCACCACCGTGTGACCGAGGTGTATGTCGGGCGCGGTCGGATCCAGCCCCAGCTTGCATCGCAACGGGATGCCGCTCGCCTGCGAGCGCTTCAGCTTGACCACCAGGTCGGCCTCGACCAGCAGCTCGTCGCAGCCCCGTTTGACCACCTGCAATGCGTGCTCTATCGCGGAGTCGTCGGAGGCAGGCGGGTCGGACATGCGGTGCGGGCGATGTGCGGTTCGATGGCCGTCCCGGGTGCGGGCGCGGGCCGATTGGAGTCTAATCGAAGGTTTCGCGCGGCCGGGGGAATGCGGTGAACGGGGCGACAACGAAGGCTGCGGCGACGTCGGGCCTGTACATCGGAGTGATGACCGGAACCAGCCTGGACGGCGTCGATGCGGTGCTGGCGGACCTGGCCGGCCTGCAGCCGCGCATGCTGGAGCACGCGCACCTGTCGCTGGCGGACGACCTGCGCCGGGAGCTGCTGGTGCTGTCATCGAGCGGCCCGGACGAGTTTCACCGGGGCGCGGTGGCCTCGCAGCACCTGGCGCGCGTGTTCGCGAGCGCGGTGCAGCAGTTGCTGCGCAGCGCGCGGGTCGATCCGGAGCAGGTGCGCGCGATCGGCGTGCACGGACAGACCGTGCGGCACAACCCGGAAGCCGGGTACACGATCCAGCTCAATGCGCCGGCCGCGCTGGCCGAGCTCACGGGCATCGACGTGGTGGCCGATTTTCGCAGCCGCGACGTCGCCGCCGGCGGCCAGGGCGCCCCGTTGCTGCCGGCCTTTCACGCGGCGCTTTTCACCACGCAGTCGCCGCGCGCGGTCGTCAACATCGGCGGCATCGCCAACGTGACCGGCTTGCCTGCGGCCGGCAGCGGCGAAGCCGTGATCGGCTTCGACTGCGGCCCGGGCAACATGCTGATCGACGCCTGGGCGGCGCAGTACGTCGGACATCCCTTCGACCGGGACGGCGCCTGGGCCGCCGGCGGGCACACCAACGCGACGCTGCTGCAAGCGCTGCTGCAGGAGCCGTACTTTTCGCTGCCGCCGCCGAAAAGCACGGGCCGGGAGCTGTTCAATCCGCAGTGGCTGTCGCAGCGGCTGGCGCAACGCACCATCGATCCGCGCGACGTGCAGGCGACGCTGACGCGACTGACCGCCGCGACGATCGGGCAGGCGATCTCGCGGCACGTCCCACACGCCGCCGACGTGCTGGTCTGCGGGGGCGGCGCGTTCAATTCGACCCTGATGCGGATGCTGGGCCAGGAGTGCGCGCCGCGCGCAGTCGCTTCCACGGCCTCCCTCGGCGTCGCGCCCGATCAGGTCGAGGCCTTCGCGTTCGCCTGGTTCGCCCGCGAGCACGTGCACGGGCGGCCGGCCTCGATGCCGGCGGTCACCGGCGCGCGCGGCTCGCGCGTGCTGGGCGCGTTGTATCCGGCCGGCCCCACCTCGGCTTGATCGCCCCGGCATCTTGTTGCCGCGGAGCGTACGCACCTGATATATCAAGACCTTCGACTGGTTCGATGCGCGGTGGCTTCGTTCGTGCTGCGTTTCCTTCTCGGCGTGCTGACATAGGCTGTTGAAAAAAAGCAACAAAATCGCTTCTGAACGTGAACAAGTCAGACGATTTTCTTCATTCCAGGTAAGTCCTCTGCGAGAATTTTCGCAGCTTGTCCACCAAAAACAGCCGTTAGAGAAGATAGGCGGGGGCGGGGCCTCGTCGGGCGCAGCTCCATTTCACCAACCGAGAGGAAAGAATCAATGCACAAGACTGTGATTGCTCTGGCAATCGCCGGAATGGCTGCCGCGCCGGCCTTTGCCGACTCGAACGTGACGCTGTACGGATCGGTGGATTACGGCTGGGTCGCCCGCAGCGGCAAGTCCGGGCTGACGGGAAATCCGGCTTTGCCCAAGCAGGAATTCGCCAGCGACATCAGCGGCCAGAACGCGCTGGGCTTCAAGGGCTCGGAGGATCTGGGCAACGGCACCAAGGTGATCTTCGAGCTGGAGGCCGGCTTCCTGACCGATAACGGCACCAACAGCCTGCCGACCATTAACAACAACGGCGTGGGCACTAACCCCGGCAGCGGCCCGATCTTCCGCCGGCATTCGTGGGTCGGGATGACCGGCAGCTGGGGCACCATGCTGGGCGGCCGCGTCGACGGCGCGCGCTGGGGCGTGTCGACCCGCTACGATCCGTTCGGCGGCGCGGGAGTGGCCAACCAGTCGTCGCTGCAGGTGCACGCCGCGCGCGCCGACAATGCGATCGCGTACGTGACGCCGAACATCGAGGGCCTGTACGCGGTGGTGGCGTACACCAGCCAGTTGGTCGGACAGGAAGCGGCCGGCAACAACGGCGACAGCCGCCTGTGGGTCATCCAGCCGAACTACGTGGTCGGGCCGCTGTCGGTCACGTTGAACTACGAGCATCTGGTGCCTCACAACGGGATCCCCGACGCTCACTCGGTCAGCGGATTCGACAACAACCTGAACCTGAACATCTACGTGGCCGGCGCTTCGTACGACTTCGGCGTGGCCAAGGTGATGGGCTACTTCGAGCACCTGAAGTTCGACGGCAATGCGTCCTGCAACGTCGTTGGCGGCGCGCTGTGCGACCAGACCAGCTGGCTCATCGGCGGCGTCATGCCGATCACCGAGCAGGACAACCTGAAGGCCTCCTACGTCGAATACACCGACCATTCGCCGCTGAAGGACAGCTGCCGCAAGGCGGGAATCGGCGGCACGCACTTCCTGAGCAAGCGCACCAATTTCTTCGCCGACGTCGCCGTGATCTGGCAGCGCGACAAGGGTGCCTGCACGATCTACTTTAACGGCTATGGGTCGTCGGCTGACGACGGCACGGGCACCAATACGGCCGGCGTGGGCACGCGCGGCTTCGACGTCGGCATCCAGCACCGCTTCTGATCGGACCGATGCTCAAAGAAAACGGGCGCCTGGGCGCCCGTTTTTCTTTGCTGCCCGGCCGATTGTCGAGCCGGCCGATGATCCGCGCTGCTCAGGCCGAAAACGAAGACCCGCAGCCGCAGGTGGTGGTCGCGTTCGGATTCTTGATCACGAACTGCGCGCCTTCGATGTCTTCCTTGTAGTCGATCTCGGCGCCCACCAGATACTGGTAGCTCATCGAGTCGATCAGCAACGTGACGCCGTTGCGCTCCATCGCCGTGTCGTCCTCGTTGACGGCCTCGTCGAACGTGAAGCCGTACTGGAATCCGGAGCAACCGCCGCCCTGCACGAATACGCGCAATTTGAGCGCGGAATTGCCTTCCTCATCGATCAGCTGCTTGACTTTGGCCGCCGCGGCCTCGGAGAACTTCAAGGGCGCGGGAATTTCGACAGCGGCGTTCATTGGCTTGGCTCCAGGAGTGCTACCTGCTCTCATTATCGCCTATTTTGACCGGCCGACCGGACGGTGGGTTCCCGCGAACTGTGAGCCGATTCTGGTCGTATTTGCCGGCCGCCAAGGACAGGTTATGCATAAGACCCTCACCCAAAATCGGTGTGTCAAAAAAGTCACAGAGGGGCTACCTGCTTGGTGCACGGGTAGTACTTGGGTCACAATCCGTGGCCATGCTCGGTTCGATGCACAAAATCAGAGTGACGCGCGCACTCAGTGGTCGCGTGCCAGGCCTTTCGGCGGGGGGAGAACCTACGTGAAAAAATGTCTCGCATACGCTGTCGCACTGGGTGCGCTGGCTCCTCTGGGAAACGTCGCACTCGCTGCAGATGCCACGGACGACAGCCTGACCTGGTTCGGCGTCACGCTGTACGGGACGGTGGACGTCGGCTACACCTATCAGAACCGCGGAACGCCGCTGAACGATTACTTCCCGCCCGGCCTGGAATACATGGTGCAGAAGAACGCCACCAAGAGTATCTCGAGCATCAGCCAGAACGGGATGAGCCAGTCGAAGGTGGGCCTGCGCGGCATCCATGAGTTCTTCCCGGGCTTCTCGGGCGTTTTCAGATTGGAAACCCACTTCAGTCCGATCAATGGCAATCTGGCCGATGGCGTGAAGTCGGTCGTGCAGAACAACGGTGTGTTCGCGCCCAACCAGAACACCAACGGCGACTCCAACCGGGCCGGCCAGCCGTTCGGCGGCTCTGCCTACGCGGGTGTGCAGTCAAAGGACTTCGGCACGCTGACGCTCGGGCGGCAGAATTCGCTGCTGGCGGACAACATCGCCAAGTACGATCCGCTCTCCGGCTCGTACGCGTTTTCGTTCCTCGGCTACTCGGGAACGTTCGGCGGCAGCGGCGACACGCAGGATCTGCGGCTGGACAACTCGGTCAAGTACTTCAACCAGATCGGCAGGTTCCGGATCGCAGGCATGTTCGCGAACGGCTACGGCACGGGCTCCGGCGGCAACGCTCTCGAGGGCGACATCGGCGGCGATCCGCTGCCGGGCCTGTCGATCGATGCGGTCTACGCCAACAAGAAGGACGCGGTCCTGGCGACGCCGGCGAGCCCCTCACAGTTCAGGGTTTGCAACCCGCCCACCTTGGTTCCGGGCACTGGCACCACGGCTTGTCTGTCTCCCACCATCTCTGCGGACACGGCCGTCAACGCCACCGTGTCGGACAACTGGACGTGGGGGGTGCTGGCTTCCTACTTGTGGCAGCAGTTCAAGTTCTCGGCGGGCTACGAGGACATCCACTTCCGCAATCCGCAGACCCATCTGTTCCCCGGCCAGCCCGACCTGGGCGGCTATACGCTCGGCTGGGTTAACAACAACGCTTACCCGGAAAAGGCGAAGCTTCTGCAGTACAGTTTCGCGGGAGTGAAGTATTCGCCTTTCGGGAAGCTCGATGTGTACGCTGCCTGGTATTACATCTTCCAGAATCAGTTCAGGCATGGCGCGGCCATCACGTGCCCCGGCGGAAACCTGGCAGCAACGTTCCATGAAAATTCCGCGTGCAGCGGCCGGCAGGCCGGCTACTCGCTGGTGGCGGACTACAAGTTCGACCGGCACTTTGATGTGTACGTGGGTGCGATGTATTCCCACCTGGCCGACGGGCTCGCCGCCGGCACCGCGGCCTCGGCCGTGGGCCCCTATCCGGCCTACAACTCCAACACCTTCTCCATCGATCCGACCATCGGCGGACGCTTCAACTTCTAAGCACCCTCACCCCTACCCCTCTCCCGCAAGCCGGAGAGGGGTAAATGCAGGGCCCTTGTCCCGCACGCAGCGGGAGGGGCGACAAAGGCAAGGCCCCGTCCCAGGGGCCTTTTTTTTCGCAGGCGGCGACGATCCGCCGGCCCGCCCCCGGCAAGGGGGCTTTGCGCTGTCGTAGACTGGTAATGGGTTCGAGCAGACCGAGGCTGGGATTGCGACCCGGAACTGTCCGTCCAGTGTCACGTCGAAGCTGGCCACAGCGCATCGTTTTGTGCAACGCAACCAACCGCCCCGGTTCGGAGACTCCCCGCCAGGGAACCGCGTGAATCTCGTCGAAGCCGTCCTTAAGCGTCCCTACACCGTCCCTGCGGTCCTGATCCTGGTCTGCCTTCTCGGCGTCGGCGCCGCGCTGCGGATGCCGGTGGACATCTTTCCCGAAATCGACATCCCGGTGGTCAGCGTCGTGTGGACGTACAACGGGATGAGCGCGATCGACATGCAGAACCGGATCCTGACGCTGCACGAGCGGCAGCTCGCCTCTTTGGTGGACGACATCGCGCGGATCGAGGCCAACAGCTACACCGGCGTGGGGGTCGAGAAAATCTACCTGCATGAGGGCGCCGACGTCACGCGCGCGGTCTCGCAACTGGCCAGCAGCGCGCTGGTGGTGCTGAAGTACATGCCGCCCAACATCACCCCGCCCCTGGTGCTGCGTTACGGCGCCACCGACGTGCCGATCATCCAGCTGAGCCTATCGAGCAACTCGCTGCCCGACACCAAGCTGAACGACCTGGGGCAGAACATCATCCGTCCGGCGCTCGCGGTGGTGCACGGGGCCGAAGTCCCCTACCCGTATGGCGGCAAGCCGCGCGTGATCATGGCCGACCTGGACACGCGCGCGCTGCAGGCGCGCGGGCTGTCACCCTCGGATGTGAGCGCTGCGCTGCAGCGGCAGAACGTGATCCTGCCGTCCGGCGACGTGAAGATCGGCAACAAGGACTACCTGCTGTCGATGAACAACAGCCCCGACCTGATCGGGGCGATCAATTCACTGCCGGTGCGGGAGGTTGCGGGCCGCACGGTGTTCATGCGCGACGTAGCCAGCGTGCACGACGGCTTCCAGGTGCAGACCAACTCGGTGTCGGTGGACGGTTCGCCCGGCGCCCTGATGACGGTGCGCAAGACGGGCGGCGTGTCGACGCTGGCCGTCATCGATGGCATCCGCGCAGCGTTGCCCGACTTGCAGCGCGTGGTCCCGGGCGGCGTGACGATCACGCCGGTGTTCGACCAGTCGATCTTCGTGAAGGCGGCCCTGAACAGCGTGATGATGGGCGGCCTGATGGCGGCGGGCCTGACCGCGATGATGATCCTGCTGTTCATGGGGAACTGGCGCCTGACGCTGATCATCCTGGCGGCGATCCCGCTGTCGATCGTCACCGCGGTACTGGTGATGTATGCGGGCGGCAATACGCTGAACACGATGACGCTCGGCGGCTTCGCCCTGGCCGTGGGCATCCTGGTCGACAATGGCACCGTGGTGATCGAGAACATCGAGCGGCACGTCGGCCTGGGCGAGCCGCTCAGGACCGCGATCCTGCGCGGCACCTCCGAGGTGGGCTTGCCCACCGTGCTGTCGACGTTTTGCATCTGTATCGTGTTCGTGCCGGTGTTCCTCCTGCAGGGGACCGCCAAGTACTTGTTCTCGCCGCTGTCGGTGTCCGTGTGCATCTCGCTGATCGCCAGCCTGGCGCTGTCGTTCACGATGGTGCCGCTGCTGTTCGAGCACCTGATGCGCGGCCCGCCGCATGGCGCATTCGCGCACGCTCACGAGACTGCGCAGGCGAAGCGGCCGCGGGGCCTGATCGCCGCATTGACCGCACTCCATACCGGCTTCGAAGCGGGCTTTCGCGCCTTCCGCGAGGCCTACCGCAATGCGCTGTCATGGGTGATGACGCAGCCGAAGCTGACCATCGGATTCTTCGCGGCACTGATGGTCGCCTCGCTGCTGCTGTTCCCGATCCTGGGGCGCGACTTCTTTCCGCAAGTCGACGCAGGCCAGATGCGGCTGCACGTGCGCGCGCCCCCCGGCACGCGCCTGGAAAGGACGCAGGAGTACTTCTCCCGGGTCGAGGGCGCGATCCGCGCCATCGTCGGCGCCGATCAGGTCGCCACCGTACTGGACAACATCGGGATGCCCTACAGCGGCATCAACATGGCGTTGAGCGACACCGCGACGGTGGGACCGATGGATGGGGAAATCCTGATCTCGCTGCGCAAGAAGCATCGGCCCACAGCCGGATTCGTCGCGCAGCTGCGCCGGGAGCTGCCGCGGCGCTTCGCGGACCTGCAGTTCTTCTTCCAGCCGGCCGACATCGTCGACCAGGTGTTGAACTTCGGCCAGCCGGCTCCGATCGACGTCCGGGTCTCCGGCCTCGACAGCAACGCAAGCTTTGCGCTGGCCAGCCGGATCGCGCACGACCTTAAGGCGATCCCCGGAATCGTGGACTCGCACGTGTTCCAGGTTCCGGATGCCCCGGCGCTGACGATCGACGTGGACCGCGCCCTGGCGACCGAGGTCGGAGCGAGTCAGCAGGCCACGGCCAACAGCGTGCTGGTGGCGACCAATTCGAGCGCCCAGCTGTATCCGAACTTCTGGGTCGATCAGCGCACCGGGGTGAGCTACCCGCTGGCGGTGCAGGTGCCGACCTACCGGATTGGTTCGACGCAGGACATCTGGACCATTCCGGTGACCGCGGAACAGGGCGGCGGTGGGCAACGCCAGTTGCTGATGAACGTGGCCGATTTCGGCCGCGCCCGCCTGCCGATGATCACCTCCCAGTTCAACATCCGCCCCGTGTTCGACGTGCACGCCGACGTGCAGGGGCGCGACCTGCAATCGGCGGCGGACGATATCGGCAGAGTTCTGGAAGCCGACCGCCCGGCGCCGGAGAAAGCGATCAAGGTCGTCCTCAG
>DASZFP010000010.1:0-9152 GCA_035939615.1 Burkholderiaceae bacterium
CCTGGTACGCAAACCGCGTGAACAAGCAGGCGTTGATCGAGAGCGACAAGTTGACGCTGAGCGACGCCCACGCCCTGGAGCTCTTCAAGAACGAGGGCGTGGCGCCGGATGCGCAGCAGCGCATCGCGAAGTTCTTCAAGAAGGGCAGGCAGACGAACTGATGCCCTCACCCCCTCCCCTCTCCCGCTGCGCGGGCGAGGGGCGACCCATCATCGCAGCTCCGAAGTCGTTCCAAGGGCAGGATGTATCGCCCCTCGCCCGCGCAGCGGGAGAGGGGAGGGGGTGAGGGCGCCCGCCTCACGTCAGGCAGACGGCCTCCACGTTGTTGCCGTCCGGATCGAGCAGGAAGGCGGCGTAGTAGCGCGGGCTGTAGTCCGACCGCACGCCGGGCGCACCGTTGTCGCGTCCACCCGCGGTCAGACCCTGAGCGTGGAAGCGATCCACCGCGGCGCGGCTGGGCGCCCTGAACGCCACGTGAATTGCCGTGACCGCGGAGCCTTGATGGGAATACAGCCAAAGCGCCGGCTGACCCTTCGGGCCGAAGCCGGCATAGCCGTCGCCACTGGAATCAAGCTCGGAGCCCAGCGGAGCCAGCGCGCCGCGATAGAAGCGCACGCTCGCCTCCAGGTCCCTGACCTTCAGGCCGATGTGGTCGAACATGGTGATCTCCTCAAAATTGCGCGAGGCAATCCTAGGGCAATGCGGCCAGCCGTTCTTGGAAAATCTTGCGGTCGCCCCGCGCCGCGCGCCGGTAGCCACGCGGCGACACGCCGGCGGCCCGATGAAAGCTGCGGACGAAGTTCGACAGGTCGCCGAAGCCGGTTTCGAACGAGATTTGCGTGATCGGCCGATCTTCGTCTGCCAGCAGCTGCGCGGCCCGGCACAGACGCCGTCGAACCAGGTACTGGTGCGGTGTCACCCCCAGCGACGAGGAAAAGATCCTCAGGTAGTGGTAGGGACTGAGCCCCGCCTGCCGCGCCATCGTCTGCAGGTCGATCGGCTCGGCAGCGTGCGCGTCGATCCACAGGGCCGAACGGACCGCACGCTTGCGATCGCTCGCGCCGGCGGCCGGCCGCGGCCTGGGACAGCCGGCCATCGCGGCGACGAAGCTGGACGCAAGCGCCAGGCCGACTTCGTCCAGTCCGAGGTCGCTGGCCCCCGTGGCGGCCGAACGCGCCAGCTCGCCGATCGCGGTAAGTGTCGCCACCGGTGGCACGCCGCGCGACTGCCACACGCGCCGCCGGTCGATCTCGTCGACCAACGCGGGCGCCATGAAAAAGGCCAGGCATTCATCCCCGCCCCCGTGATGGTCGTGGGTGCACAGGTACTCGTCGCCCGCCCGTCCGGCCAGCACCGAGCCCGGCACGAGCTCATACGTGCAGCCTGCGCACCGGCACCCAAAGCTGCCGCGCAGTACGTACGCAACCGACCATGCCTCGTGGTGTTCGATGAAGGGACGTTCGCCAGGTCCGGCCGTGCACAGGTAGCGGAGCACCGACACGGGACCGCGCAGCAGGAATCGCCTTTCAGGCATCCGAACCTTCTGGGGGTCTCACAGCGTCCCGATAACTTTACGCGTCTATCCCTTCACGCAGACGACCTGCTTCAGGGTGTGCACGATCTCGACCAGATCGGCCTGCGCCGCCATCACGGCATCGATGTCCTTGTAGGCTGCCGGCGTCTCGTCGATGACGTCCCGGTCCTTGCGGCATTCGACCCCTTCGGTGGCCGCGCGGTGGTCGGCCAGCGTGAAACGGCGCCGGGCCTCGCCCCGGCTCATCGCGCGGCCGGCGCCGTGTGAGCAGCTCTCGAAGCTCTCGGCGTTGCCCTTGCCGCGCACGATGTAGCTGCGCGCGCCCATGCTGCCCGGGATGATGCCGAGCTGCCCGGCCCGGGCGCTGACGGCGCCCTTGCGGGTGACGTAGACGTCCTGCCCGTAATGGCGCTCCTGCTGCACGTAGTTGTGATGACAGTTGACCGCCTCGACATGGCTCTGGAAGCGCTGGCCGATCGTGCTCCTTGCGGCTTCGACCACGCGGCGCATCATCACCTCGCGGTTCAGCGCCGCGAAGCGCTGGGCCCAGCCGACGGCACGCACGTAGTCGCTGAAGTGGGGCGAGCCCTCCTCGAAGTAGGCGAGGTCCCAATCGGGCAGGCTGGCCTGATGCCGCTTGGCATCCTGCCGGGCCAGCTCGATGAACATCGTGCCGATCGCATTGCCGACCCCGCGCGATCCGGAATGCAGCATGAACCAGACGAACTCGTCCTGGTCCAGGCAGACCTCGATGAAGTGGTTGCCGGAGCCGAGCGTTCCGAGGTGACTGCGCTGGTTGGTCTTTTCCAGCTTCGGGTAATCGCGGCACAGATCGGCGAACTGCGGCTCGAGCTGCGCCCAGGCCGTATCCACCGTGTCGGGCACGTTCTGCCAGGCCCCCGGATCGCGCTTGCCGGGCGCGCGGCCATGCGGCACCGCGCGCTCGATCGCCGAGCGCAGCCTCGCCAGACTGTCCGGCAGATCCTGCGCCCGCAGCGTCGTCTTGGCGGCCATCATCCCGCATCCGATGTCGACGCCGACCGCGGCCGGGATAATGGCCTTCAGCGTCGGGATCACCGAGCCAACGGTTGCGCCGATGCCGAAGTGCACGTCCGGCATCGCAGCGATGTGCCGGAAGACGATCGGCAACCGCGCCGCATTGACCAGCTGGCGCCGGGCCTCGTCTTCGACCGGCACGCCGCGCGTCCACATCTTGATCGGCACGCCGTCCGGTACGTCCTGCTGAAGGTAGCCCGTCTCCACGCTAGCGTCGGTCAGCCGCGCACCAGCCGCCGATACTGGGCCATGTGCCGCAGCGCGTCCCTGGGCCTGCCGAGCTGCTCGTACAGCAGGGCCACGTTGTAATGGCCGTCGGCCATCGCCGGTTCGCCGCGCAGCGCGGCCTCGTAGACCTCGATCGCCTCCCGCTTGCGGTCCAGGTCGCCCAGCAGCACGCCCACGTTGTACAGCAGCAGCGGATCCGGGCCGCAGGCGTCGAGCGCTTCGCGGTAGGCGCGCTCGGCCTCCCGATGGCGTCCGGCCTCGTGCAGCAGCCGCCCCAGGTTGACCCGGGCGTCGAGGCGTTCGGGCGCGGCCGCAATCGCCCTGCCGTAGGCCTCGATGGCCGCTTCCGGGTCTTTGCGCTCCAGCGCCGCCCCACGTGCGAACCAGTCCTCGAGCGGTGCGAGGTCCGCCGGCGGCTCGCGCTCGATCACGCTCAGAGAGCCGCTGGCGGGATCTCCTTCGAAGGCCAGCAGGTATTGCCCGGAATCGACGTGTCGCTGTCCGGCGCCGTCGCGCACCACGACCTGATCGCCCACGGCGCTGATCGACAGGCCCGACAACGGCATCGTTTCGGGCAGCTGGCGCCGCAGCTCCTTCAGCGAGCGCGTGATGCGGCGCGCGGGCACCTTGGCATCGGCCAGCGACTGCGCCGTGCGCAGCACGATCAGGTCCTGGAAGGAGAAGCGCAGCGTGTTGTGCGGCCCGCGGGAGGGTGTGACGAAGCCGGCGGAGGCCAGGGCGCGGATCGTGCTGCGCGACAGGTGCAGCATCTTTTCGACGTCGCTCACGCCATAGTGCGGCATCGAACAACTACGGACAAACCGCTTCGCACTACTTCCTGGCCCGGGCCCGCGCTCGCGGCGCCTCGGCGGCCTCAGCCACCTCGGTCGCCGGTGCCTGCTTGGGCGGCTTTCGCGTGGCCGGCTCCGGCTCGGCGTTGGCGGCCGCCTTGGAGGGAGCGACCCCCTTGCGTTCGAGGCTGGCTCGTAGCGCTTCCATCAGGTCGATCACCTGGGCGCCGCCACCGCCCTCGGCCCCGTCGGCGAGCGTGATCTCCTGGCCCTCCACCTTCTTCTGGATGGCCGCTTCGATGCGGGCCCGCACGTCGTCCTTGTAAGCGCTCGGATCGAACGCATCGGAGGACTGCTGTTCGATCAACTGTTGCGCGAGTTTGAGCTCGCTGTCCTTGACCTCGATCTTCGGAATCTCGATGTCCTTGATCGAGCGGACTTCGTCGGCGTACATCAACTGCTGCATGATCAAGCCGTCCTCGACCGGGCGGATCATCACGATGTACTGCTTGCCCCGCGCCGCCCAGCGCCCCAGCGCGCAGCGGTTCGAATCGCGCAGCGCACGGGCAAACAGCGCATACGGCTTGGCGCCGCCCTTGTCCGGCGCCAGGTAATAGGCCTTGTCGAAGTACACCGGGTCGACCGATTCGAGCGGCACGAACTCGGTGATATCGGCGCTGTGGGTCCCGGCCTCCTCGAGCGCCTTGAGCTCCTCGGGGGTGAAGATCACGTGCTGGTCCTTGGCGAATTCGTAGCCCTTGACGATGTCGTCGCGCTCGACCGGCACCCCCTCTTTCACGCATAGGTACTGCTGCTTCAGGCGCGAGCCGTCGGCCTTGTGCAGCATGTTGAAGGAGATGGCCCGGGTCGACTCGGTGGCGGAGAACAACTTCACCGGAATCGCCACCAGTCCGAAGGAAACCGTCAACGATCCGATCGATCGTGCAGCCATATTCTTCACCTCTCTATCCGGGATTACCTGATGACGCACAACTGAGCTTCGACGACGTCGGAGCTTGCCACGGAAAAACGGGAGGATCGGCTGCGAGGGGGCTCGGCTGGCCCCCTCGCGCTCCCCCAGCCAATGTGAGTACAAAGGCTCCGTCAGTCATGGTCGGTAGCAACCTTGGCGCCACTCAAGGCGGCTTCCAGGCTCTGTTTGTGCTCCAGGGCGTCGCGCCAGCGGTCGCCCGTTTCGGCCAGGCGCTGGGCCGCGTTGGTAAGTCGAAAGTCGAGCGGGTGCGCGCCGGCG
Source organism: Burkholderiaceae bacterium (assembly GCA_035939615.1). Lineage (GTDB taxonomy): Bacteria > Pseudomonadota > Gammaproteobacteria > Burkholderiales > Burkholderiaceae_F > VBCK01. Next base: position 4,862 of record DASZFP010000010.1, read on the forward strand.
AGCTCTTCCCACGTCAACGGCATCGACACTGGCGCTCCGGGCTCGCCCCTGGGCGAGTAGGCGACGTTCAGCGTCTTGCCGCGGACGTTCATATTGTAATCCATGAAGATCTTGCCGGTGCGTTTCGGAATGCTCCATTCCAGCGTGATGTCCTTGGGGTGCTGCCGCATCAGGTGGCGCCCGACCAGCTCGCTGACGTGCCGGGCGGCATCAAAGTCGATGGTGCGCTGGATCGGCACGAAGATGTGCAGTCCGGTCTTGCCCGAGGTCTTGACGATCGGCTCCAGCGACATGCTGTTGAGTAGTTCGCGCAGCCAGAACGCCACCTCCTTGGCCTTCTGGAAGGCAACCGTGTTCAACTCGGGCTCGCCGCCCGGCTTTTCCTGACCGGAATAGATGTACGGGTCCAGGTCGAACACCACGTAGTCGGGATAATTCAGGACCGAGGCCGCCAGCGACTCCTCCGAGGTGCCGTAGTCGGTGCCCTTTGAAGCCGCGTCGGGTCCGAGCTTCGCGCGCGAGTGCCAGACATGGAGTTCGAGCGCGCCGGACTGCGCCAGCCAGAGCAGCGTGGGCAGGTTGTTGCACAGCAGGTACTCGTGGTTCTCGTCCTTGTGGCTGGAAAACACGGTGATGGTCTGGGCGAACGGCGGCCGCTCCTGCTCCCAGTGTTTTTGGAAGAACCGCTGACCGGTGATGCCGTCCGGCATCCGGATCAGCGTCAGCGGACGGTCGGCCAGGTGCGGCAGGATGCAGGGCGATACCTGCGCGAAATAGCGCAGCAGATCGCGCTTGGTCAGCGCCGGCTGGCGCAGCGCGGTGTCCGGCGGCCAGTAGACCCGGTCCAGGTGCGTCAGCCTGATCCGGTCCGATCCGACCGCCAGCACGAAGTCGGTCTTGCTGCTGTCGAGCTGCGCCAGGATCGCATCGATCTCTACCTCCTTCGCGCTGCGCCCTTCGGAGGGCCGCTCCGCCAGGGCGCGACCCGCGGGCGGGAGGGCGCCAGCCCTCCGAAGCGCGGAGCGCGAAGGAGGGCGCACCGATTTCGAGTCCACGTCCTCGCGCAGCCGCAGGAATATCGGGTGGCGCAGGTGGTCGTCCTCGGTCCAGCTGTGGAATCTGACCTCGGCGACCAGCTTCGGCTCGACCCAGGTCGTCGGGTTGGGCAGCTCAGGCTGCTCATCGAACGGGCAGGTCGCGCGCTTGAGCGGTGCCAGCCGCTCCTTCAACTGCGCGAGCGTGGACTCGTCGAAGCCTGAGCCCACATGCGAGGCGAACCGGAGCCGCTTCTTGTCCCAATAGCCGACCAGCAGCGCCCCCAGCGGCGCGCGCGACCCTTTGCCCTTGGTGTAGCCGCCGATCACGAACTCGGCGCTTTGCATCGGCTTGATCTTGACCCAGGCCGCCGAACGCCGGCCGGCTTCGTAGCGGCTGTCGGCGCGCTTGCCGATCACGCCCTCGAATCCGCTGGCCAGCGCCGCCTGCTCCATCGCAACGCCATCGTCCGCGGCGTGCACCAGCTGCACCAGCGGCGAGGGCAGCAGGCATTGGGCCAGGTAACGGCGCCGATCGCGGTAGGGGGCGGCTCGCAGATCGATCCCGGCGAAGTGCAGCAGGTCGAAGCCGTACAGGATCACCGGCACGGTCCGGTCGGCGGCCGCGATCTCGCGCTCGGTCTTCAGCTGCACCCGATTCTGCAGCGCGTTGAACGAAGGCCGGCCGCTCGCGTCGAACGCGATCAGTTCGCCGTCCAGGATCATGCCGTCGACCGCCTGGTTGCCCAGCTCGCCCACCAGGCGCGGGAACGTGCCGGTCAGGTCCAGATCGCGCCGCGAGCGCAGCTTCACGCCCCGCGCGTCGATGAAGGCGAGTACCCGGTAGCCATCCAGCTTGGGTTCCCACATCCAACCGGGCCGATTGAAGGGGCGGTCGGCCGTGTCGGCCAGCATCGGCGCCAGCTTCTCGGGCATCGGCGCCAAGGCACCGGAAGGCACGAGCTGCGCGGCCGCCATCCGGCGCGCCGGTACGACCTTCATCTCCTCGACCGCCACGCCGGACAGCACCGAGCGATTCTCAGCGGTGATGTCGATGCTCGCCGCGAACCGGTCCCGGTGCTTGATCAACAGCCAGCTCTTGGGGTCCTGGGCCGTGCGCACCAGCGCGAACGAGCCCTTGAGCTTCTGCCCGCGCAGCAGGAAGCTCAGCTTGCCCTTGTTGAGGCCTTCGCGAACCACGCGTTCGGCTTGCTGGCGGTCGTGAAACCAGGTCCTAGGCTCGTCGGGCGAATAGACGCCGCAATCCCACACGATCACCTCACCGGCGCCGTACTGACCCGGTGGGATCACGCCCTCGAACGAGCCATAGTCGTACGGATGGTCCTCGGTCAGGACGGCCAGGCGCTTGTCGGTCACGTTCAGCGACGGCCCCTTGGGCACGGCCCAGGACTTCAGAACCCCATCGCACTCCAGGCGGAAGTCGTAGTGCAAGCGCCGCGCCGAATGCTGCTGCACGACGAACAGCAGCGGACCGGCGGTTGCGCCGGTGGCGGCCGGCGCCGGTTCGGGTGTCGCCTCGAACTTCCGCTTGGCAGCGTATTCGCTAAGCTTGTCCTTCTCCATCCGAAAGATTCTAGGCGCTGGGGTGCGGCAAGCGCCGGCCAGCCGGACCGAAAGGGTGCGCAGATGAGCCACGCCCAACTCCTGGCCGGGGCCAGCGGCTATTCCTACCGGGAATGGAAGGGGAGCTTTTACCCAGCCGATATCAAGCCGGACGGCATGCTGGCGTACTACGCGGAGCACTTGCCCACGGTGGAGATCAACAACACCTTCTATCAGATGCCCAAGGTGGCGGTGCTGGAGAACTGGGCCAAAAGCACGCCGGCCGATTTCCGCTTCGCGATCAAAGCCTCGCGGCGCATCACCCATCAGGCGCGCATCAAGGCCGACGAGGCGGCCGACTCGGTGGCCTTCCTGTACCGCAATCTGGGCGCCCTCGGCGGCAAGCGCGGGCCCGTGCTCTACCAGTTGCCGCCGTTCCTGAAAAAGGACCTGCCGCGGCTGAGCGAGTTCCTGAAGGTGCTGCCCGACGACCACACGGCAGCTTTCGAGTTCCGCAACGACACCTGGTTTGCCGATGACGTCTACGACGCCCTGAAGCAGGCCGGCGCGGCGCTGTGCCTGTCCGAGCGCGAAGACAACGCGCCCCCGCCCCTGGTGGAAACGGCCCCCTGGGGCTACGTCAGACTGAGGCTGGAGAACTACTCGGATGCCGAGCTGAAGCAATGGGCGGATCGCCTCGGCGCGACGGCGTGGCGCGGCATCCACGTCTATTTCATGCATGAGCCCACCGCCCCGGGATATGCCAGGGCGCTCATGGAGCATGCAGCTCACGCGGCGGGCGGCTCGGTCTGAACGCCGTACAGCTGGCAGCTGCGGTGAAGCCGCGCGACCAGCGAGTGCCTCAAGGCCGCAGGCGCGATCACCTCGACCTGCGGTGACAGCGGCAGAAGCTGCGCCGTGGCGTGCTCGATCGATTCGATCGGGATGCTCACCTTGGCACGCCCGTCCTTTCCTGGCGGCGCCGGGGCATCGACCACCGCCCGGGCCACCGCGCTGCTCAGGTAGCGCAAGGCTTTGAGCCCCGCCGGCGTCGCCAGCACGACGGCCTGGCTCTTGTACAGCTCGCTTTCGAAGCGCCGGATCGACTCTGCCCAGTAGCGGGCCAGATCGAATTTTCTCGGGCGGCGGCAGCGCTCCTCCAGTGGCTGGACCTCGCCGATATTCGAGATCCGGTACGTGCGCGGGGCATCCCCGACGGCGGCAACCAGGTACCACGCGCCCGCCTTGAGCACCAGGCCCAGCGGATTGACGGTGCGGCGGGCCATGGCCTTCCAGCTCTCGTAGCGGATCGCCAGTTGTCGCTCGTTCCAAACGGCCGCAGCGACCATGGCCAGGTGAGGCACCGGCTCGGCCTGCCGGTACCAATCGACCGGGTCCAGGTGCAGGCGCGAGCTGATCCGCTGGGCATCGTTGCGCCAGGGCGCCGGCAAAGCGGCCAGCAGTTTCAGTTTCGCCGTCTCGACCTGCGCGCCCAATCCGAGCTGGGCCGCCGGCCCCGCCAGTCCGCTCAAGAACACCGCCTGGGCCTCCGAGGGCGTCAAGCCCGTGAGCGTGGTCTTCCAGCCTTCCAGCAACTGGAAACCGCCCGAGCGGCCGCGCTCCGCGTAGATCGGAACGCCGGCCGCGGCGAGCTGGTCCACGTCGCGATACAGCGTCCGGGCGGACACCTCCAG
>DASZFP010000011.1:0-11616 GCA_035939615.1 Burkholderiaceae bacterium
CCGGACTCATTGGTTTCGGTCGCCCACTTCGCGCAGCTCATGCAGGAGCTGATCGAGCCTCTCGTCGCTCATGAAGCTGCACATCCGCTTGTCATTGACGAGCAGCACGGGAGCGTCTCCGCAGGCGCCGAAACACTCGCCCTCCTTCAGCGTGAACAGGCCGTCGGAACTGGTTTCTCCGAACCCGATGCCCAGCTTTTCCTTCAGGCGGGCGGCGGCCCGGGTCGCGCCGGACAGGGCGCACGGCAGGTTGGTGCACAGGGCCAGCTTGAAGCGACCGACCGGCTGCAGGTCGTACATCGAGTAAAAGGTAGCCACCTCGTAGGCGGCGATCGGGGGGATGCCCAAGTAATGCGCGACGGACTCGATGGCCCAGCCCGGAAGCCAGCCCACTTCCTCCTGCGCGATCGCCAGCGCGGCCACCACCGCCGAGCGTTTCTCGTGGGGCGGGTACTTGGCGATCTCGACGTCAACGCGCTGCCAGGCCTGGGCCGACAGCGTTTCCCCCGGTTCGGGCAGCGCGCTCACCGGTCGATCTCCCCGAACACGATGTCCTGCGTGCCGATCACGGTCACGGCGTCAGCCAGCATGTGGCCCCGGGTCATTTCGTCGAAAGCCTGCAGGTGCGCAAAGCCGGGCGCGCGGATCTTGAGCCGATACGGCTTGTTGGCTCCGTCGGAAATCAGAAAGATGCCGAACTCGCCCTTGGGTGCCTCGACGGCCGCGTACACCTCGCCCGGCGGCACGTGGATGCCTTCGGTGAACAGCTTGAAGTGGTGGATCAGCTCCTCCATGTTCGACTTCATGTCAACCCGCGAAGGGGGAGCCACCTTGTGATCGTCCGACATCACCGGCCCGGGGTGGTCGCGCAGCCACCGGATGCATTGCTGGACGATCCGGTTGCTCTGGCGCATTTCCTCCATCCGGACCAGGTAGCGGTCGTAGCAGTCGCCGTTGCGGCCCACGGGAATGTCGAAAGCCAGCTCGGGGTAGACCTCGTAGGGCTGCTTCTTGCGCAAATCCCAGGCGATGCCGGAGCCGCGCAGCATCGGGCCGGTAAAGCCGAGCGCCAGGGCGCGCTCGGGCGGCACGACGCCGATGCCCACCAGGCGCTGCTTCCAGATCCGGTTGTCGGTCAGCAGCGTTTCGTATTCATCCACGTGCGCCGGGAACCGGTTGGTGAAATCCTCGATGAAGTCGAGCAGCGATCCCTGCCGGTTGCTGTTGAGCCGCTCGACCTCCGAGGCCGCGCGCAGCGGCGAGGGTGCGTAGCGCGGCATCGAGCCGGGCAGATCCCGGTACACCCCGCCGGGCCGGTAGTAGGCGGCGTGCATGCGCGCACCACTGGCGGCCTCGTACATGTCGAACAGATCCTCGCGCTCCCGGAACGCATACAGGAACACCGCCATGGCGCCCACGTCCAGCCCATGCGCGCCGATCCACAGCAGGTGGTTGAGCAGCCGCGTGATCTCGTCGAACATCACCCGGATGTACTGGGCCCGCACGGGCACCTGGATTCCGAGCAGCCGTTCAATGGCCATCACGTAGGCGTGCTCGTTGGCCATCATCGAAACGTAGTCGAGCCGGTCCATGTAGGGCACCGACTGGATATAGGTGCGCGTCTCGGCCAGCTTTTCGGTCGCGCGGTGCAGCAGCCCGATGTGCGGATCGGCGCGCTGGATCACCTCGCCGTCCAGCTCCAGCACCAGCCGCAGCACGCCGTGCGCGGCCGGGTGCTGGGGGCCGAAGTTCAGTGTGTAATTGCGGATGTCCGCCATCGGTGCCGGGGTATCAACGCTTGGCGTAGCTGTCTTCGCGGATCACGCGGGGCGTAACTTCGCGCGGCTCGATGGTGACGGGCTGGTAGATCACGCGCTTCTGCTCCGGGTCGTACCGCATCTCCACGGTGCCGGAGACCGGAAAATCCTTGCGGAACGGGTGGCCGACGAAACCGTAATCGGTCAGGATCCGCCGCAGATCGGGGTGCCCTTCGAACACGATCCCGTACAGGTCGAACGCCTCACGCTCGTACCAGCCGGCCGCCGGCCACACGGTGGTCAGCGTCACCATCACCGGGAATTCGTCGTCGACGCTGAAGCTGCGAAGTCGCAGCCGCCAGTTGTTCGAAACGGACAGCAGGTGCACGACCACTGCGAAGCGCCGGCCTTCCTGCGGGCGATCACCCCAGGACGAGTAGTCGACGCCGCACAGGTCGATCAGCTGTTCGAAGCCCAGCGAGGCGTCCTCGCGCAGCGTCGTGGCCACCTGCAGCAAGCTGGGGGCGGGCACCGTCAGCGTCAGCTCGCCGAACGAGGTGCGCAGGTCGGCCGCCGCCTCTCCCAGCCGCGACCCCAAGCGTTCTGCGAGAACTTCGATTCCCATCTAGCGGGCGATCGTGTTGGTGCGGCGTATCTTCTTCTGCAGCTGGATGATTCCGTAAATCAGCGCTTCGGCGGTCGGCGGGCACCCCGGCACGTAGATATCGACCGGGACGATGCGGTCGCAGCCGCGCACCACGGAATACGAGTAGTGGTAGTAGCCCCCGCCATTGGCGCACGAACCCATCGAGATCACCCAGCGCGGCTCGGCCATCTGGTCGTAAACCTTGCGCAGCGCCGGAGCCATCTTGTTGCACAAGGTGCCGGCCACGATCATCACGTCGGACTGGCGCGGGCTGGGCCTGAAGAAGATGCCGAATCGGTCCAGGTCATAGCGGGCCGCGCCCGCGTGCATCATCTCGACCGCGCAGCAGGCCAGGCCGAACGTCACCGGCCACAGCGAACCCGTCTTGGACCAGTTGATCAGCTTGTCCAGGCTGGTCGTGACGAAGCCTTCTTCGAGAACGCCTTCGATGATGCTCACGTTGCGAACCTCGCGATGTTCATTCCCAGTCCAGCGCGCCCTTTTTCCACTCGTAGACGAAGCCCACGGTCAGGATGGCCAGGAACAGCATCATCGCCCAGAAGCCCGGGCTCCAGTTGCCCAGGTCGCCCAGCGTCGCGCCCCAGGGGAACAGGAACGCGACCTCCAGGTCGAACAGAATGAACAGAATCGCCACCAGGTAGTAGCGCACGTCGAATTTCATGCGCGCGTCTTCGAATGCCTCGAAGCCGCACTCGTACGGCGACAGTTTTTCGGGATCGGGCCGGCGCGGACCCAGCAGGAACCCGATCGCGAGCGGCGCGATTCCGATCAGCGCGCCGACGATCAGGAACAGCAGGATCGGCAGGTAACTTTCGAGTTCCACTGATTTACACCATCCCTTGCTCTGACCGCCTGCAGCCGGGCTGGTTCATGTCGACATGGTGCCGACGGTGAGACTCGAACTCACACGGCTTGCGCCGCCACCCCCTCAAGATGGTGTGTCTACCAATTCCACCACGTCGGCGACCGGCGGCATTCTACCCGCTTTCCGCAAAGCAGCATCCACCTGCTTCGTCAGGCCTACGCAGGCCAGGGCCTCCGTAATCCTGGCGCTGCAGGCTATTTCGGGATGTCGGATGGCTTGGCGGGCGTCGAGTTGCCGGTGGCGGGCGCCGCCGGCGGCGTCGTGCTCGCGGGCGCAGCCGTGGCCGGAATTTCGGACGGGGCGCCGGACGGCGCGGTCGCCGGGGCGGGCGCGTCCTTGCCCACATTGCTCATCACGCCGGCGTGGTCGGCCCGCGCCGATGAAGTGCGGGCCACGGTGGCGGTATAGGCCATGCCGATCGTGGTCAGAAAGAAAATCGCGGCCAGCACGGCCGTGGTGCGCGACAGAAAATTGGCCGAGCCGCTGGCCCCGAACAGGCTTCCCGAGGCGCCGCCGCCGAACGCTGCTCCCATGTCGGCTCCCTTGCCGTGCTGCAGCAGGATCAAGCAGATAATCGCCACGGCACAGGTCACCTGAACGCCGATCAACAGCCCGTTTAGCCAATTCATCCTGCCTCCTTCCGAATGGTGTCAGTCAGTGCAGCGCCGCCCGGTCTGCGCTGTGGCAGATCGACACGAAGTCCGACACGTCCAGCGAGGCGCCGCCGATCAGGCCGCCGTCGATGTCGGGCTGCTGGAACAGCTCCAGCGCGTTGGCCGGCTTCACGCTGCCGCCGTAGACGATCCGCGTCTGCGAGGCCGCGCCCGGATCCTGGCGCGACATCAGCGCCCGGATCGCCGCGTGCACCTCCTGCGCCTGCCCCGGCGTGGCGGTCTGACCGGTTCCGATCGCCCAGACCGGTTCATAGGCGATCGCGCACGACGCCAGCTCGTCGGCCGCGCAGGCGTCGAACACCGGTGCGAGCTGCGCCGTGATCACGGCCAGGGTGCGGCCCTGCTCGCGCTCGTGCAGCGTCTCGCCCACGCAGATGATCGGTTTGAGTCCGTGCGCAACCGCGCGCGCCGCCTTGGCGGCGACCATGCCGCTGGTTTCGCTGTAGCGGCTGCGCCGTTCCGAATGGCCGACGATCACCCATCGAACGCCGCAGTCGATCAGCATCTCGCCCGCGATTTCCCCGGTGAAGGCCCCAGGCGCTTCGGCGCTCAGGTTCTGCGCCCCGGCGCACGCTCCGGTGTCGCGCAGCGCGTCAGCCACCTGCGTCAGGTACACGTAGGGGGCGCATACGGTCACCTCGGACGACACGCTGGCCGCTGCAAAGGCCTGCAGCCATTCGCGATTGGACGCGAACGAGCCGTTCATCTTCCAGTTGGCGGCGACCAGCTTGGAGCGCATCGGCAGCCTGCGGCCAGTGAGGGTCGTTGGACAGCGGTGCCGACGAGCGGTTCCCGCTCAGGATTGGGTCACTGGAGTGACCGGGTCCGCAGCCAGGGCCTTCATCGACAGCCGCACGCGCCCTTTCTCGTCCGCTTCGATCACCTTGACCTTGACCTGCTGGCCCTCTTTGAGGAAATCCGACACCTGGTTCACCCGCTCATTGGCGATCTGCGAGATGTGCAGCAGGCCGTCGCGCCCCGGCAGGATCTGGACGATCGCGCCGAAATCGAGCAGTCGCAGCACGGTGCCGTCGTAGACCTTGCCGACCTCCACGTCGGCAGTCAGCTCCAGGATGCGCCGCTGCGCCTCGCGCCCCTTTTCCTGGTCGACGCTGGCGATGATCACGGTGCCGTCGTCCTCGATGTCGATCTGCGTTCCGGTCTCCTCGGTCAGCGCGCGAATGACCGCGCCGCCCTTGCCGATCACGTCGCGGATCTTCTCCGGATTGATCTTCATGCGGATCATCCGCGGCGCATAGGCCGACAGCTCGCCGCGCGAGGCCGCGATCGAATCCTGCATCTTCTGCAGGATGGTCATGCGCGCTTCGCGCGCCTGCGCCAGCGCGACCTGCATGATCTCTTTGGTGATGCCCTCGATCTTGATGTCCATCTGCAGCGCGGTGACGCCGCTGGAAGTGCCCGCGACCTTGAAGTCCATGTCGCCCAGGTGATCCTCGTCGCCCAGGATGTCGGTCAACACGGCGAACCGGTTGCCTTCCTTGATCAGGCCCATCGCGATGCCGGCCACGTGCGCCTTGACCGGAACCCCCGCGTCCATCAGGGCCAGGCAGCCGCCGCACACCGACGCCATCGACGAGGAGCCGTTGGACTCGGTGATCTCCGAGACGACCCGGATCGAATACTGGAATTCCTCGACCGGCGGCAGAACCGCGGCCAGCGCGCGCTTGGCCAGGCGTCCGTGCCCGACCTCGCGCCGCTTGGGCGCGCCCATGCGACCGGTTTCGCCGGTCGCAAACGGGGGCATGTTGTAGTGGAGCATGAAGCGCTCGCGATACTCGCCCTGCAGCGCATCGATGATCTGTTCGTCCTGCTTGGTGCCCAGCGTGGCGGTCACCAGGGCCTGGGTTTCGCCCCGCGTGAACAGCGCCGACCCGTGGGTTCGCGGCAGCATGCCCAGCCGGATTTCGATCGGGCGCACCGTGCGCGTGTCGCGCCCGTCGATGCGCGGCTCCTGGTCCAGGATCTGGCTTCGCACGATCTTGGCCTGCAGGTCGAACAGAATGCTGGCCACCTCGTGCGGGTCCGGCGCCGCATTGCCCGTCTCGGCCGCTTCGGTCACCAGCGTCGCTTCGGTCTGCGCTTCGATCTCGCTGATGCGCTTGGAGCGCTCCTGCTTGCTGCGGATCTGGTAGGCCGCACGAAGGTCCGAGCCGGCCAGGTTCACGATGCGCGCCAGCAGGGGTTCGTTCTTGGCGGGTGGCTGCCAGTCCCACAGCGGCTTGCCGGCCCCGCGCACCAGTTCATGAATCGCGTCGATCGCCACCTGCATCTGCTGATGCCCGAAGACGACCGCGCTCAGCATCACGTCCTCGGGCAGCTGATCGGCTTCCGACTCGACCATCAGCACGGCCCGCTCGGTGCCGGCCACGACCAGGTTCAGCTTCGAATTCTTCAACTGCGAGGCGGTCGGGTTCACCACCAGCTGGCCGTCCACGTAGCCGACGCGAGCCGCCCCGATCGGTCCCTTGAACGGAATGCCCGAAAGCGCCAGCGCCGCCGAGGCGCCGATCAAGGCCGCAATATCGGGGTCGATTTCCGGATTGATCGACATCACGTGCAGCACCACCTGCACTTCGTTGAAGAAGCCGTCCGGAAACAGCGGCCGGATCGGCCGATCGATCAGGCGCGAGGTCAGCACCTCCTTCTCGGAGGGACGCCCTTCCCGCTTGAAAAAGCCGCCCGGAATGCGCCCGGCCGCATAGGTTTTCTCGACGTAATCGACCGTCAGCGGGAAAAACTCCTGGCCCGGCCTGGCGTTGGGCGCTGCCACGACCGTGGCCAGCACCACGGTGTCGTCCATCGAAACCAGCACGCTGCCGCTCGCCTGGCGTGCCACTTCTCCCGTTTCGAGGTGCACCGTGTGCTCCCCGTACTGAAATGTCTTCGTCACTTTGTCGAACACTTCGATTTCCTTTCATGCCCAGCCGAGGCGACACACAGACCGGCAACGATCCCACCGCGGAGATTGGCTCAATACCCGAGTCATCCGACGACCGGTCAGCGTCTGCGACCGCGGCTTACTTACGAAGGCCCAGGCTTTCGATCAGACCCTTGTAGGCATCCGGCTTCTTGCCCTTCAGATAATCGAGCAGTTTGCGGCGCCGGCTGACCATTTTCAGCAGGCCACGCCGCGAGTGGTGATCCTTGACGTGCGTCTTGAAATGCTCGGTGAGCTCGTTGATGCGAGCCGTCAGCAACGCGACCTGAACCTCGGGCGAACCGGTATCGTTAACCGCGCGCTGAAACTTGGCGACGATGTCGCCCTTTTTGATATCTGCAACCGACATCAGGGTCCCCTTGAGCCAAACAACATGCGGTCACGGAAGGGCCTCCGCGCCGTGAAACCGGCGATTATATGCCAGACGCCGGGGCCCCTCGCCCGCGCCCTTCTACATTGGCTGGGGGCCGTTACGGCGTCATCGACATCTGCGGATTGAGCCGCTCGGCGGTCGTGTACAGCTTGTTCAGCGCGTTGATGTAAGCCTTGGCCGAGGCGGCGACGATATCCGGATCGGCGCCGATGCCGTTGACGATGCGGCCGGCGCGGGACAGCCGCACCGTCACTTCACCCTGGGCCTCGGTGCCGGTCGTGATCGCGTTGACCGAGTACAGCAGCAGCTCGGAGCCGCTCGCGACGCGGCTTTCGATCGCTTTCAGCGACGCGTCCACCGGCCCGTTGCCGTCGCACTCGGCCTGTACCTCCTGGTCGCCGATCCGGAACACCACCCGGGCGTGCGGCCGCTGGCCGGTTTCCGACCGCTGCGACAGCGAAATGAGCCGGAAGTGCTCGTGGTGCGGAACGACCGCCTCGTCGGAAAACAGCGCCTGGATGTCCTCGTCGAAGATCTCGGCCTTGCGGTCGGCCAGGTCCTTGAAGCGCGCGAAGGCGGCCACCAGTTCCTCATCGTTTTCGATCGGAATGCCCAGTTCCTGCACCCGCTGACGGAATGCGTTGCGCCCCGACAGCTTGCCGAGCACGATGCGGTTGGTGCTCCAGCCCACATCCTCGGCTCGCATGATCTCGTAGGTCTGGCGCGCTTTGAGCACGCCGTCCTGGTGGATCCCCGAGGCGTGTGCGAAGGCATTGGCGCCGACCACCGCCTTGTTCGGCTGCACCGGAAATCCGGTGATGTTGGACACCAGCTTCGAACTGGGCACGATCTGGGTGGTGTCGATCCCGACCTCCAGCCCGAACACGTCGCGGCGCGTCTTCACCGCCATCACGACCTCCTCCAGCGAGGTGTTGCCGGCGCGCTCCCCCAGGCCGTTGATCGTGCACTCGACCTGCCGCACGCCGTTGGCGACGCCGGCCAGCGAATTGGCCACCGCCATGCCCAGGTCGTTGTGGCAGTGGACCGACCAGATCGCGCGGTCGGAGTTGGGCACGCGTTCGCGCAGCGTCCGCAGCAGCCAGCCGTACTGTTCGGGCACCGCGTAGCCGACCGTGTCGGGGATGTTGATCGTGGTGGCTCCCTCGGCAATGGCCGCTTCGATCACGCGGCACAGGAAGTCGAGCTCCGAACGGCTGCCGTCCTCGGTTGAGAACTCCACATCGTCGGCGTAGCGGCGCGCCAGGCGCACCGCCGAGCGGGCCTGCTCCAGCACCTGGTCGGGCGACATGCGCAGCTTCTTTTCCATGTGCAGCGCGGACGTCGCGATGAACGTGTGGATGCGCTTGCGGCGCGCCCCGGCCAGCGCCTCGGCCGCCAGTCCGATGTCGCGCTCGTTGGCGCGCGCCAGCGAGCACACGATACTGTCGCGCACGGCGGCTGCGACCGAACGGACGGCTTCGAAGTCGCCTTTGGAAGAGGCGGCAAAGCCCGCTTCGATCACGTCCACGCGCAGGCGCTCCAGCTGCTTGGCGATGCGCAGCTTTTCCTCCCGCGTCATGGCGGCACCCGGGCTCTGCTCGCCGTCTCGCAGCGTGGTATCGAAGATGATCAGTCGGTCCATGGAGCTCTCCGTCAGGGCGTGGTTATCTGGCCCGGGAGATCCTCGGGCCGGTCACTTCGCGAATTGTGGGTTGGGGGTTAGCTGCGCGCGGGGCGCAGCAGCAGAACGAGATGCAGTCGCGCGGCGGCGACGGCATCGCAGGCTATCAAGGTGGCGGCAGGTGAGCGCACCGTTTGACTATAAGCGGATTGGCCCGCTTTAACAACCACTCAATGCGGACCTGTCGTATCGGAGCCGCGTGGCGCCGGCCGGGCCGGATTGGACTCGCCGCGCCAGCGCCGCCAGGCCCAGTAGAGGTAGCCGGACACCGAGTAGCAGCTCAACAGGCCAAAGAGCACGATCGGCGGTCCCAGGGAGACGAAGAAGATCGCCACCACGATCGCCACCATCACCCAGAACGGCACGCTGACACCGGGGTGAAATGTCTTGCCGCTGTAAAACGGCACGCTGGAAACCATCGTCAGCCCGGCGTACACGGTCACGCCGAAGGCGACCCACGGCAGCCACACGTCCTCGATCTGGAAGCGGTTGTCGACCGACAGCCAGACGAAGCCGGCCACCAGCGCCGCCGCAGCGGGACTCGGCAGGCCCTGGAAAAAGCGCCGGTCCACCACCCCGAGGTTGGCGTTGAAGCGCGCCAGCCGCAGCGCGGCGCCGGCGCAGTAGACGAAGGCCGCGGCCCAGCCCCATCGCCCCAGCCCGCGCAGCGCCCACTCATACATCACGATCGCCGGCGCGACCCCGAACGAGGCCATGTCGGACAGCGAGTCGTAGTGAGCGCCGAACGCGCTTTGCGTATTGGTGAGCCGCGCCACGCGGCCGTCCATGCCGTCCAGCACCATCGCCGCCAGAATGGCGAGCGCGGCCCACTCGAAGCGCTGATTCATCGCCTGCACGGTCGCATAGAAACCCGCGAACAGGGCCGCTGTCGTGAACAGGTTCGGCAGCAGGTAGATGCCGCGCCGGTGGCGGGGCGGCCCCTTGAAGTCTTCGGCCAGCGCGCTGCCCGAGCCTGCCAGCGGGCGCAGCTTGCGTCGGCGAAAGCGCATCGGCATCTTCATCAGAATTCGGCCAGCACCGAGGCGCCCGCGTACACGAAATCACCGACCGCCACCAGCGGCCGAGCCGATCGCGGCAGGTACAGGTCCACGCGCGAGCCGAAGCGGATGAAGCCGAAGCGCTGGCCGCGCGCCAGGCGGTCGCCCGCCTGTACGTAGCACAGGATCCGGCGCGCGATCAGCCCGGCCACCTGGACCACCGAGACGCGTTGCCCCGCTTGCGTGCGCAGCACGATCGCATTGGATTCGTTGCTTTCCGAGGCCTTGTCCAGGTCGGCGTGCACGAAAGCCCCGGGGCGATACTGGACCTTTTCGACCACGCCGTCGACCGGCGCACGGTTGCTGTGGACGTTGAACACGTTCATGAACACGCTGATCACCAGCGCGTCGCCCTCGGTGTACGGATCCCGCACGGCGGCCACCCGCACCACGCGGCCGTCGGCGGCCGACACGATGGCGCCCGCCGCGGCGCGCACCTGGCGCGGCGGGTCGCGGAAGAACTGCACCATGAAGACGGCCAGCAGCCACAGCGGCAGCGACCATGCCAGTCCGGCCAGCCACAAAGCCACGGCGGCGGCTGCGACCGCGGCGCCGATGAACGGCCAGCCCTCGCGGGCCAGCCACGGGTGGGCGGGCTGGTTCAACTCAGTTGCGCGACGTATCGACCAAACGGTTCTTCTTGATCCAGGGCATCATCGAACGCAGCTTCTCGCCGATCTGCTCGATCGGATGCTGGGCTGTGAGCCGGCGGCGCGCCAGCAGCGTGGGGGCGCCGACGCGGTTTTCCAGCAGGAAGCTCTTGGCGTACTCGCCGTTCTGGATCCGCTCCAGCGCGCGCCGCATCGCCAGGCGCGATTGCTCGTTGATCACCTCGGGCCCGGTCACGTATTCGCCGTACTCGGCATTGTTCGAGATCGAATAGTTCATGGTGCCGATGCCGCCCTCGTACATCAGGTCGACGATCAGTTTCAGTTCGTGCAGGCACTCGAAGTAGGCCATCTCCGGTGCGTAGCCGGCCTCGACCAGCGTCTCGAAGCCGGCCTTGACCAGCTCGACGCATCCGCCGCACAGCACCGTTTGCTCTCCGAACAGGTCCGTTTCCGTTTCTTCCCGGAACGTCGTTTCGATGATGCCGGCCTTGCCGCTGCCGATCGCGCTGGCGTAGGACAGCGCCAGATCGCGCGCCGCGCCGGAGGCGTCCTGCTGGACTGCGATCAGCGACGGCACGCCCCCGCCCTGCGTGTAGGTTGCGCGCAACGTGTGCCCGGGGGCCTTGGGCGCGACCATCAGCACGTCCAGGTCCGCGCGCGGCCGGATCTGTCCGTAGTGAATGTTGAATCCGTGCGCGAACGCGAGCGCCGCTCCCTTGCGGATGTTCGGCTCGATCGCCTCCTGGTAGACCTGCCCGTGGTTCTCGTCGGGCAGCAGGATCATCACGAGGTCGGCGTCGCGCACCGCCTCGGCGATGTCCTTCACGTCCAGGCCGGCCTTGACCGCCTTGTGCCAGGATACGCCGTCGCGCCGCAGCGCCACGGTCACGCGCACCCCGGAGTCCTTCAGGTTCAGCGCGTGCGCGTGCCCCTGGGATCCGTAGCCGACGATCGCGACCCGGCGGCCCTTC
>DASZFP010000012.1:0-25989 GCA_035939615.1 Burkholderiaceae bacterium
GCCGGCGCCGCGCGGCAGCACCGGCACTTTCAGGTCGCGCGCAATCTCGATGGCCAGCGCGACGTCGCTATCCGTCCTGGGCACCAGCACGCCGACCGGCATGATCTGGTAGATCGAAGCGTCCGTCGCATAGCGGCCGCGGGAGGCCGGATCGAACAGCACCTCGCCTGCGGTCTCGGCCCGCAAGCGTCGCGCCAGTGGCTCGCCAACGTCGGCCGCCGCCGGCACCTCAGACCCATACATCGTTGGGGGCGGTGCGATCGCCGCCCTGATCGCCGGTATTGCGAACGCCGCGCGGCTCGATCAGCAGCAGCCTGACTTCGCCTTCGGCATACGGCTTGTGCTCGAGGCCTCTGGGAACGACGAACATTTCGCCCGCCGCCACCTGGACGGCTCCGTCGCGAAAATCGATGCGAAGCTCCCCGTCCAGAACGATGAAGGTTTCGTCCGTATCCTTGTGGTCGTGCCAGACGAAATCGCCCTGCAGCTTGACCAGCTTGAACTGGTAGTCGTTCATTTCGGCGATGACCTTGGGCTGCCACCGCTCGCCGATCAGTGCGAGTTTCTGCCCGAAATTGATCGCGTTGTAGCGCATGCAATGCCTCCGCCACCGTCAGGTTAAAGCCCGGCGCGCAACGACGCCGTAGCGGCGCGATCAGCGCGCGACGCTCACCGGGTGGATATTATGTGGCATTCGATCGCCCGCGCTGTGGAGCCAGGACCATGAAGCTGTTTCGCGCCAGCAATATCGTTCTGGCTCTGCTGTGCGGGATGTACTTCATCACCTACCTGGACCGGGTCAACGTGAGCGCGGCATCGGTGGGTTTCGGCCCGCAGTTCAACCTGAACAAAACCGAGGTCGGACTGGTCTTCTCGGCGTTCGCCTACCCCTACCTGGTGTTCCAGATCATCGGCGGTTGGGTGAGCGACCGCTTCGGGGCCCGCCGAACGCTGATCGCCTGCGGCGCGCTGTGGGCTGCCGCCACCGCCTTGACGGGGCTCGCAACGGGCCTGGCGTCACTTTTGATGGCGCGGGTGCTGCTCGGACTGGGGGAAGGAGCGACCTTTCCGGCGGCGACCTGCGCGATGTCGCGTTGGGTCGCCAAGGGCGAACGTGGCTACGCGCAGGGCATCACGCATGCGGCCGCGCGCGTGGGCAACACGGCCGCGCCCTCGATCGTGTTCGCGGTGATGACGGCGTACGGGTGGCGCGCTTCGTTCTACGCCTGTGCGGCGATCAGTTTCGTGTGGGTCGGCCTGTGGGCCCTGGCCTTCACGGAACACCCCGCCGATCACCCGCGCATCACACCGGCCGAGCTCGCCGCGCTGCCGGCGCCGAATCCGACGCGCCCGCAGGTTCCGTGGGGGCCGCTCTTCAAGCGGATGATGCCCGTGACGGTCGTCTACTTCTGCTACGGCTGGACCCTGTGGCTGTTCCTGAGCTGGATTCCGCAGTATTTTCTGCACAGCTACAACCTGAATCTGAAGAACTCGGCGATTTTTTCGTCGGCCGTGTTCGGCGCGGGCGTGATCGGCGATACGCTGGGAGGCTTGGTCACCGACCGCCTGTACCGGCGCACCGGGAGCCTGACCCGGGCGCGCAGCGCGATGGTGGCAGCGTGCATGCTGCTGTCGCTGCTGTCCCTGCTGCCGTTGCTGTTCGTGCACAACCTGTACGCGTCCGTGGCCTGCCTTTCGGCCGGCTTCTTTTTCGCCGAGCTGACCATCGGCCCGATGTGGGCGATCCCGATGGACATCGCTCCGGCCTACTCGGGCACCGCCAGCGGGATGATGAACACGGGCTCGGCCCTTGCCGCGATCATCAGCCCGGTCGCGTCGGGCTACCTGATCGATCGATTCGGCAGCTGGGACCTGCCCTTCGTCGGCAGCATGGTGCTGATGGGCCTGGGCATTGTGCTGGCATTCCGGATGCAGCCGGAAAGCCGATTCGCGGGGAACGCGCCGGCCACGGCGCAAGCCTGACAGGAGACGCTCCGATGACGCAGAAGATTCCCGCCACGCTGATCCCCGGAGACGGCATCGGGCCCGAGATCGTCGATGCGACGCTGGCGGCGCTCGACGCGCTGCAGGCGCCCTTTCAATGGGACCGTCAGATCGCAGGGCTGCAAGGCGTCAAGGTGGCCGGCGATCCGCTGCCGCAGGCCACGCTGGACAGCGTCCGCCGCACCCGGCTGGCACTGAAGGGTCCGCTGGAGACGCCTTCGGGCGGCGGCTACCGATCCTCCAATGTGCGCCTGCGCGAGGAGTTCAAGCTGTACGCCAACCTGCGTCCGGTCAAGACGCTGGTCCCGGGCGGGCGTTACGACGACATCGACCTGATCGTGGTGCGCGAGAACGTCGAGGGCCTGTACCTGGGCTACGAGCACTTCATCCAGATCGACGACGATCCGCACGCCGTTGCGATGGCCACCGGCGTGAACACGCGTCAGGGCAGCCGGCGCCTGCTGGAGTTCGCGTTCGAGCACGCGATCGCGGTGGGGCGCCGCAAGGTGACCATCGTGCACAAGGCCAACATCATGAAGGCGCTGACCGGGATTTTCCTGGAGACGGCTCAGCAGGTCTACGAACGCAAGTACAAGGGCCGCATCGAGATGGACACCGCCATCATCGATGCCTGCGCGATGCGGCTGGTGCTCGATCCGTGGCGATTTGACACGCTTGTGACCACCAACCTGTTCGGCGACATCCTGTCCGACCTGGTCGCGGGTCTGGTCGGGGGCCTGGGCATGGCGCCGGGGGCCAACATCGGAACCGACGCGGCCATTTTCGAGGCGGTTCACGGATCGGCGCCGGACATCGCCGGCCGCAGTCTGGCCAACCCGACGGCCCTGATGCTGGCGGCCGCGATGATGCTGGACCATTGCAAGCTGGGGGAGCTCGCGACACGTCTGCGCACGGCCATCACCCAGACCTTGAACGTGGACAAGGTGCGAACCGGCGATCTGGGCGGGACGGCGTCGACCTCACAGTTCACGAGTGCGCTGGTCAGCAGAATCGCGCAAGGTTCGCCCTGATTCCGTCCCTTTGCGGACGGGAACTGCAGGCGGTGCCGGCACTATGATGTGCGCTCGATAATCGGGAAACGAACCATGGCCGTTGAAAGCAATACGGAATTGCCGCTCGGAACGCGGGCCCCGGACTTCGCGCTGCCCGACACCGTGTCCGGGCGCACGATACGACTGGCCGATTACGCCGCCTCACCGGCGCTGCTGGTCGCTTTCATCTGCAATCACTGCCCCTATGTGCTTCACGTTCGCGCGGCGTTCGTCGAATTCGCGCGCGAATTCCAGCCGCGCGGCCTGGCGGTGGCGGCCATCAGCGCGAACGACCCGGAGACCTACCCGCAGGACGGTCCGGAGCAGATGACGCTCGAAGCGAAAAGAGCCGGATTCAGCTTTCCGTACCTGTTCGACCGAAGCCAGCAGACGGCCCGTGCATACCACGCGGCCTGCACGCCCGAGTTCTACCTGTTCGACGCGGCCCAGCACCTGGTCTATCGCGGCCGCTTCGACGGCAGCCGGCCCAACAGCCCGACCCCGGTCACGGGCGCCGAGCTGCGCGCTGCGGCCGAAGCGGTGCTCGGCGGCCGCCCGGTGCCGGCCGACCAGAAGCCCAGTATCGGATGCGGCATCAAGTGGCGCCGCGCTGACCAGCCGGCGCCGTAGCTTCGTTCCGTCGCTTCGAGTAATGAATGATCTGGCGTTGTACGCGTGCGCGGTGCTGATCTGGGGATCGACCTGGCTGGCGATCAAGTTCCAGCTCGGCGTGGTCCCGCCGGCGGTGTCGGTGGCGTGGCGGTTCGCGGCCGCCGCGCTGATTCTGATGGCCTATGCCGGGCTGCGGCGCCTGACGCTGCGCTTCGATGCGCGCACCCACCTGTGGCTGGCGGTGCAGGGACTGCTGCTGTTCGGCATCAACTACGTGCTGGTGTACCTGTCGGAGCAGACCCTGGCCTCAGGGCTGGTCGCGCTGATCTTTTCCCTGATCACGTTTTTCAACATCGTCGGCCTGCGCCTGTTCTTTTCGGTGCCGGTCAAGCGGGCCGCGCTGGGCGGCGCGGTGCTGGGCGTGATCGGCGTGGCGCTGGTGTTCTGGCCCGAGCTGGTGAATTTTTCGGTGTCGCCGGGGCGGCGCACCGGAGTCATCCTGGCGCTGATCGCAACCGTGTTCGCCTCGCTCGGCAACATGGCCGCCACGCGCAGCCATCGGATCGAGCTGCCTGTGGTCCAGGGCAATGCCTGGGCCATGCTGTACGGCGCCCTCTTCGTGGCGGTCTACGCCGCCCTGGACGGTGAGCGCTTCGTGTTCGACGGCTCCATCGCGTATGTCGTTTCGTTGCTGTACCTGGCGGTGTTCGGCTCGGTGATCGCATTTGTCGCCTACCTCACGCTGCTTGGCCGTATCGGCGCCGATCGCGCCGGCTACACGGCGGTGGCGATTCCCGTCGTCGCGGTGGCCCTGTCGACGTTCTTCGAGGATCTGCACTGGAACGCCCCGATGGTCGCTGGCATCGCGATGTGCGTAGCCGGCAACGTGCTGGTACTGCGCCGTTCGTGACGCCTGCAGCGCGGGCGACCGCGTGCTCAGAACTTGTAGCCGATCTTCAGCCCGAACAGCGCCGGCTTGATGATGTAGTCGCGCTCGTAAGGTCCGCAAGTGCTGGGCACACAGGCCGAGTTCTTGCTAAGGACACCGCGCTTGTCGAGGATGTTATTGACATACGCGGTGACCGTCGTCTTGTCCAGCGACACTCCCGCCGACAGGTCGAAGGTGGTGAAACCGCCGGTCGGCCCGGCGGCCGCCTCGAAGTCGGTGCGCAGAAACGAGGTGGTATCGCTCTGGTAGTTGACGCCCGCCAGCACATACGCGTCGTACTTGCCGAGCTCGAAGTTGTACTTGGCCGTTCCGTTCAGTTTGATCTTGGGCGTGACCGGCAGCCGGGTCCCGGACGGCGCGAGCAACTGTCCGCCATTGGCCGGATTGCAGCCGAATTGCTGGTTGCAGAACGACGTCGTCAGGCGCGGATCGGCGTAGGTGCCGTTGAACGCCAGCGTGGTCGCGGGCGTGGCTTTCCAGAGCATCTGCGTCTCGAAGCCGCGGGAGCGGGCATCGCCGGCGTTCACCGTGTAGTAGATACCGAGGATCCCGGGCTCGCTGTACTGGACCTTGTTCCACACCTCCCAGAAGAGCGCGCCGTTGACGTAAAGCTTGCGGTCGAGCCAGCTGGTCTTCCAGCCGATTTCGTAGTTGGTCAGCGTGTCGGCCTTGAAGGGCGGAAGGTCCTGCTTCAGGGCGCCGGTGGCGGTTGTGACGTACGCCGGGCGGTTGTTGCCCCCCGGGCGGAATCCGGTCGAGTAGGTGAAGTACGTCATCTTCGACGGGTCGAGCTGCCATTTGACCTCGACCTTGTGCGTCTCGCCCGATTCGCTGTAGGCCTTGTTGGTGTTGGGACAGGCCGTGGCGGCCGCGATCGCACAGTGGTTCACGGCAACGGAATTGTTCAGGGAGCCGGCGCCGCCCGAGAAGCCGACCAGCGTGTTGTCGGCGTGGAAACCCCGGACACCGGCAATCAGCGTGAGCTCCTTGGTGAGATCGAAGGCGCCCTCGGTGAAGATCGCGTAGTCGCGGTCGACGCGATACAGATCCGTGTAGAAGGCGTCGTCGGGCGGCGCGCCGGCGAACGACGGCGAAAAGGCATTGACGGCCGAGCTCAAGCCGTTAACGCGGTAGTCGGCGATATGCGAGTCGGTCTGGCGTTGATAGAACGCGCCGACCGTCCCCCGCAACCGGGCGCTGGCCGACGAACTGATGCGCAGCTCGTGGCTCTGCTTGAGGTAATGGTCGGACGTATGAACGATCTGCGTCGGATCGATGTCGTGCCCCAGCGAATCCTTCAGGTACGTATAACCGGAGTCCGAAGCCACGGTCTGCGCGAGCTTGTCGTAGGCGACCGTGAAGTACGAGTAGTCGGAGACGTTGTCGACCCGGCGGCTCAGGTAGGCGCCGTTGTAGGTCAGGTCCCAATCGGACACCTTGCCCCGCAGGGTAAGGGAAGCCAGCTCCCAGTCGTCCTTGTTGAAGTCCCTGGCGAAGTCGTGCACCTGCAGGTCGCCGAGCCGGGGATCTTCCAGGAAGGATCCGTACGCGGTCTGGTTCTGCGCGAACAGGGCCGGCGTCAGGGTCCAGTTCTCGTCGAGGTTGATCCTGAGCGCGGCGCGCCCGCCGGACGAGTCGACCGAATTGGCGTACTTCTCCGCGTACCGGGCGTTGTTGACCGTCAGCGGCGAATCGACGACGGAAGTCGGATCGCTGAGATTGCCCCAAACCGGCCGCTGGTAGGTGCGGTTCGTAAACGTATTGCTGATGTAGCCGCCGTCGTGCTCGGCGAAGCCGACGACCCGCAGAGCCATCCGGTCGTTGATCGGGATGTTGGCGAAGCCTTCGAAGCTGCCTCCGCCGGCCCCAGCAACGTATTTGCTGCCGCCGACGTCGACACCGCCGTCCCACTTGCCGATCACGGGCTGGTTCGTGATCAGCCGCAGCGTGCCGGACAGCGAGCTGGCACCATACAGCGTGCCCTGCGGGCCGGAAAGCGCCTCCACCCGCGCCATGTCATAGGTGTGAATATCGAGGGCGTTGGCGATCGTCGTGACCGGCGTCTCGTCGACATAGACGCCCGCCGTCGGCAACGGGCCCGTGACGATGCCGTCGCCGCCGGTGGTGATGCCGCGGAAGTTGATCTGCGACTGCCCCGGACCGAATGACTGGTAACTGACCGAGGGCAGCAACTTGACGTAGTCGTCGAGCGACGTAACCTGACGCTCGCTCAGCACGTCACCGGTCAGCGCGGTCACGCTCAAAGGCGCGCTTTGCAGGCTCTCGGACCGCTTGCTGGCGGTGATGACGATCGACTCGGGGGTGCCCTCAGCCTGCGTCGCCGCCTGTTGGGCCAGCGCCGGTGAAATGGCGTAGGGCGCGACCGGCATCGCGACCAGCGTGGCGGCAATACGGCGCGCGATTCGCTCGACCCGTTCCCGGCGCCGAACGTCGCATAGGTGCTTGTACATCGAATCCCCTCTCGCTATTTCTTTTCTTTTGTCATCCGCCCGGTTCGAATGCCTGCACGCCGGGCGGTTACAGGGAGTTTAGGTTGCGGCGGGAATGGTTTCAAATCCCGGCCTGCGTGCTGTAGGATTCGAGCAACGCGCTGGGGCCTCGCGGCGAGCCGGCAGTATTATCGACCCATGGGCATCGAGGCGGCGGGCACAGATTCCGCCAACCCAGGCGAGTTGATCGAGGCCCTTCGGGAGGCTACCCGCGACGAGCGCGCCGACCCCAACCGGTGGCGCGCGCTGGCGGATGCCTGTTTCCGCGCGGGCCTTTCGGTTGAAGCCGATGCGGCCTACCAGCGCGCGACGCTGGTGTCGGTGAATGATCCGGTGCTGCGCGAAGCGGCGCTGGCGCTCGCGTCCAATCGGCTCGACATTGCCGAGCGGCTGATCAAACCGCATCTTAAAGCCCACCCGACCGACGTCGCGGCGATACGCATGCTGGCCGAGCTTGCTGCCCGGATCGGTCGGCTCGAAGACGCCGAAGCGCTGCTGATGCGGGCCATCGAGCTCGCACCGGGATTCCTCGCGGCGCGCCAGAACATGGCGATGCTGCTGCTGCGCACGCACCGGGTTCCCGAAGCGCTGGCCGAAGCCCAGGGACTGCTGGAGCATGAGCCGGACAATCCGGCCTTCATCAACCTGGAGGGCGTGGCCCTGGCGAAGCTCGGGGACTACGCGGATGCCACACTCCGGTTCGAAGCCGTCCTGAAGCGACGTCCGAAAAATGCACGCATCTGGCTGAGCTACGGGCATTCCTTGAAGACGGTCGGACGCAGCACCGAGAGCGTGGGTGCCTACCGCCGCGCGATCGAGCTGCAGCCGACGCTGGGCGAGGCTTGGTGGAGCCTGGCCAATCTGAAGTCGATCCGCTTCGAGGCCTGCGACATCGACGCGATGGAACGAGCCTTGCAGGACGGCGTCCGGATGTCCGACGAGGACCGCCTGCACCTGCATTTCGCGCTGGGCAAGGCGCATGAAGACGCGAAGGCGCCGCAGTCCGCGTTCGGCCACTATGCGGCCGGCAACGCGATCCGCGCGAGACAACTGCACTACGACCCGAAACTGGCAGAGGCGCTGGTGGATGCCGCCATCGAAAGATTCGATGCCGCTTTCTTCGCCGCGCGACGCCAGCAGGGCGATCGCGCGCCGGACCCGATCTTCATCGTCGGCATGCCGCGCTCAGGCTCGACGCTGGTGGAGCAGATCCTCGCCAGCCATTCGATGGTGGAAGGTACGCACGAGCTGCCGGACCTGGAGATGCTGGCGCGCAGCCTCGGGCCCGATGACTCCGGCTACCTCAATGCCGGCTTCGTCGACGCATTGGCCCGGTGCGAGCCACGCCGGCTGGCGATGCTCGGCGCTCAATACCTGAAGGCAACTCGCGTCTACCGCAAGACCAGCCGGCCGCTGTTCATCGACAAGATGCCCAACAACTGGGTCTTCGTGCCGATGATCCGCCTGATCCTGCCGAACGCGAAGATCGTCGATGCGCGACGCGGCGCGATGGCCTGCTGCTTTTCGAACTTCAAGCAGCATTTCGCGCGCGGCCAGGCGTTCAGCTACCGCCTCGATCACCTGGCGCGCTACTACAGGGCCTACGTCCGCTTCATGTCGCACATCGATCAGGTGCTGCCCGGCGCTGTCCATCGGGTGAGGCACGAGGCCATGGTGGCGGATACGGATGCTCAGGTACGCCTGCTGCTGGAAGCGCTGGGCCTGCCGTTCGAACCGGCTTGCCTGCGCTTCTGGGAAACGGACCGTGCGGTCCAGACGGCCAGTTCGGAACAGGTGCGCCGCCCGATTTTTCGGGACGGAGTCGATCAGTGGCAGGATTTCGACCCGTTTCTGGGCGAACTGCGCGCAGGTCTCGGAGACCTGGTGCGGGAGTAGCCCTGACGGACCGACGCCGCTTCCTGGGTCGCGGCCTCGCGCTGTACGGTGCCGGCTTGACCACAGGCGTCGGGGCGGGCGGGGTCGACGCTGCCCTGCCCGCTCAGGACGACTCGCGCCCGGCGTGGATGAAGACGCCGGGCCAGCCGTTTTCGAATTACGGCCAGCCCTCCGCCCAACAGCGCGGCGTGGTGCGCTGGATCTCGGCCAACCACGACGTGCCGGGCAACGGCGTGTCGTGGACCCCGCTGCACGAGCTGGAGGGCATCGTCACGCCCAGCGGGCTGCACTTCGAACGGCACCACAACGGCGTGCCGCAGATTCCGATCGACCAGCACCGGCTGCTGGTGCACGGCGAGGTGAAGCGCGCGCTGACCTTCTCGATGGCCGACCTGGCGCGCTATCCGTTGCGCTCGCAGATCCTGTTCATCGAGTGCGGCGGCAACAGCAACGCCGGCTGGCACCGGCTGCCGCAGCAGACGCGCGCCGGTTACCTGCATGGGCTCGCCTCTTGCAGCGAGTGGGCGGGGGTGCCACTCGCCCTGCTGCTGGACGAGGCCGGCGCCGATCCGGCCGCCTCGTGGCTGCTCGCCGAGGGAGCGGACGCGGCCGCCGTGCAGATCAGCCTGCCGATGGCGAAGGCGCGCAAGGACTGCCTGCTGGCCCTGTACCAGAACGGCGAGCGGATCCGTCCCGAAAACGGCTATCCGCTGCGGCTGATCGTGCCGGGCTGGGAAGGCGTGCTGAACATCAAGTGGCTGCGCCGCCTGGAGGTGGCGCGCGAGCCGGTGATGGCGCGCAACGAAACGGCCCGCTACACGGAGTTGCAGCCGTCGGGCAAGGCGCGCATGTTCACGTTCGTGATGCAGGCCAAGTCGCTGATCACCTGGCCCTCGCCCGGGCACCGGCTGGATGGGCGGGGTGTCTACGAGATTCGGGGGCTGGCGTGGTCCGGCCTCGGCCGCATCCGCTCGGTCGATCTCTCCACCGATGGCGGCGCGCACTGGGGCCCGGCGCAGTTGCAGGAGCCGGTGCTGCCGATGGCGTTCACGCGCTTTCGTGCGCTGTGGGACTGGTCGGGCGCGCCCGCGGTCCTGAAGAGCCGTGCCACCGATGAAACCGGAGCCGTTCAGCCCGAGCGGGCCGCGCTGATCGCCGAGCGCGGCCGCCACGGATATTTTCACTACAACGCGATCGTGTGCTGGCAGGTCGATGAGGATGGCGAGGTTTCCCACGTCTATCGTTGAGGCGCGGCACTTCGTGCTGGTGACGCTGGTCGCTGTGGCCGGCGCGGCCCTGGCCGCCGGAACTGCCCCGGCAGCGAAGGCGACCGAAACACCGACCCCGCATCTGGGACAACCCGCCGGCCCCGACCTGGTGGCGCGCTGGAACCTGAGCGTTTACCCGGACGGCCGGGGGCTGCCGGCGGGCCAGGGCACCGCCGCGCAAGGCCGCCCGATCTACCAGGCGCGCTGCGCCAAGTGTCACGGCGCCGAAGGCGAAGGCGCCTCGGGAGGAACGCTGGTCGGCCGCGGTTCGCTGACCGACCCGGATCCGGATCAGACGGTGGGCAACTACTGGCCGTACGCCACGACGCTGTTCGATTTCATCCGGCGGGCGATGCCGATGGATGCGCCCGCGACCTTGAGCGATGATGAGGTCTACGCGGTCAGCGCCTATCTGCTCTACCTGAACCGGATCGTCGGGGTCGAAGAGCAGCTCGATGCCGACAGCCTGCCACGCATCCGGATGCCCAACCGCGACGGCTTCATCGGCGTGGACGCCGACGTGCCCGGAGCGGGACACTGATCTTCACTAGGGGCTACGACGGCCCTCACCCCCGCCCCTCTCCCGCTGACGCGGGCGAGGGGCGATCCGGCGCGCCCGTGCAAATTGTCTACGCGCTTGCGGCGATGGGTCGCCCCTCGCCCGCGCCAGCGGGAGAGGGGCGGGGGTGAGGGCTCAACTGCCCGCCGTCGACGAGATCGACTCCGCCTTGGCCAGCAGCGCCTCCGCCATCCGGATGCTCGCGATATCGATCAAGCGCCCATCCAGCGACACGGCCCCTTTGCCCTCGCGCGCGGCCTGGGCCATCGCCTCGACGATGCGGCGGGCCTTGGCGACCTCGGCGGCCGATGGCGTGAAGACGCGGTTGGCCAGCTCGATCTGCGACGGGTGAATGGCCCATTTTCCCTCGTAACCCAGCACGGCGGCGCGATTGGCCGCGGCGACGAATCCGTCCGGGTCACCGAAATCGCCGAATGGGCCGTCGATCGGCCGCAAGCCGTAGGCGCGGCAGGCAACCATCATCCGGGTCTGCGCAGCGTGCCACGGATCGGTCCAGAAGTACTGACGGTTGCCCTGTTCGTCCTTGTCGGTCAGCACGCCGCTGTCGCGGTGAACACCGCCGATCACGGTGGTGCGGGCACGGGTCGAGGCCGCGTAGTCGGCCACTCCGAAGCTCATCGCCTCCAGGCGACGGCTCGACTGCGCGATCGCCTCCACGTTGGCCATGCCCAGCGCGGTCTCGATCAGCACCTCGAAGCCGATCCGCTTGGTGCGCTTCCTGGCCGCCTCGATCTGCGTGACCAGGACATCGACCGCGTAGACGTCCGGCGGCACGCCGACCTTCGGAATCAGGATCATGTCCAGCCGCGGGCAGGACTCGACGATGTCGACCACGTCCCGGTACATATAGTGCGTGTCCAGCCCGTTGATCCGGATCATCATCGTCCTGGCGCCCCAGTCGATCTCGTTCAGGCCCCGGATGATGTTGCGGCGGGCCGCTTCCTTGTCGTCCGGGGCAACCGCGTCCTCCAGGTCGAGGAACACGATGTCGGCGGCGCTGCGCGCGGCCTTTTCGAACAGGCCCGGATTGGATCCGGGCACGGCCAGCTCGGAGCGGTGCAGGCGCGGCGTAGCTTGCTCGATCAGGGTGAAACTCACGCTGTCATCTCCTAGGATGGAATGGTTCCCGCTGCCGCCGGGCAAGGACGCGTCAACCGGTGGCGCCGAATCCGGCGGCGGCACAGTTGATCGTCAACAGCAGCGCGTTGCGCACTTCCTCGTCGCCGCCGCAGCGGAACTGCCGCAGCAGGCCGATCTGCTCGCGGCTGACCCGGTTCAGCGTCTCCAGGCGACGCAGCAGGCGGCGTCGGAACTGGGGAAATCGCTCCGCGATCCCGGAGGCGCCGGAGACGCGCAGCACCATCTCGCAGGTCAGGCGGTATTCGCGCTCGATGCGACCGAAGATCGAATCGCGCAGCGTCGCATCGTCGAGCAGTTCGGCGTAGGACCGCGCGATGTCCAGGTCCACCGCCAGCAGCGTCTTTTCGACCTCGTCCAGGATGATGCGGAACAGCCGCGCATCGCGGAACATCCGCTGCAGCAGATCCAGGCCGGCCTCGCGCCGCACCTCCAGGAATGCCTTCAACGCACTGCCCACGCCGTACCAGCCGGTGACCATGTGGCGGTTCTGCGTCCACGCGAATACCCACGGTATGGCACGCAGATCCGCCAGCGTTTTGGCCTGGGTGCGCCGCGCCGGGCGCGACCCGATGTTCAGCAGCGCCAGTTCCTCGAGCGGGCTGGCCGCAGTCAGGTACTCCAGCATCCGCTCGTTGCTCATCAGGTCGTGGTAGGCGGTCCGCGACAGTCCGGACAGCGACTCCATCGCCTCGTCGAACTCGTGAACCGGTATCAGCGCCCGCTCGCGCTCCGACACCAGCGCATGCTCGATTACGGAAGCGGCCAGCAGCTCCGCCTGGTAGGCCGCGGTGCCCCGGTTGGCATACTTGAACGAAACGACCTCACCCTGCTCGGTCACGCGGAACTGTTTCTTGATCGAGCCGGCCGGCGCCGCCGCGATCGCGCGTCCCGTGGGCGCCCCGCCGCGGCTGACCGAGCCCCCGCGGCCATGAAAGAATGTGATGGTGATTCCGTGCTCCTGGCCCAGCCGGGTCAGCGCGGTCTGCGCCTTGGCGAGTTCCCAATTGGCCGCGAAGTAACCGCCGTCCTTGTTCGAGTCGGAGTACCCGATCATCACTTCCTGCAGGCCGCCCTGCCCGTGCAGGCTGCGCTGTACCAGCGGAACCGCCAGCAATTCCTTCATGATCGCGGGCGCGCGTCTGAGGTCACCGATCGTTTCCAGCAGCGGCACGATCGGCAGCGTGCAGCGCTCCACCGCCCGCAGGTCCGCGAACAATCCCGACCACTTGGCCATCAGATAGACGCCCAGCACGTCGACCGCGTGGTGCGTCATGCTCAGGATCAGTGCACCGAACGCTTCGCGGTCGACCTCGCGGCGCAGCTCGGCGATGGTCCGGAACGTCTGCAGCGTCTCGCGCGCTTCGGCACCGAGCCCCTCGACCTGCAGCGGGGTCTCACGCGGCGCCGCCAGTTCGGCCAGCAGCCATTGCTTCCACTCGGCCGTCTCGGTGCCGGGCGCTGCACGCCCCCCGTGCAGCAGCTGGTAGATCGCCCCCAGCGCCTGGTTCATCCTCTGGGTGTTTTCGCGCACATCCAGACGCACGGTGCTGAAACGGAACACCCCGGCTTCGCGTCGCAGCGGCACCAGCTGCGAGCGGGCGAGAGGTCCAGCGCCGGCTTCGGTCAGCGCCCGGATCATCCGGTCCAGGTCGGCGATCATCTCGTCGGCGTTGCGGTACCCGCTCGCCTCCTGCGAGGCTCTGTGCTGGCGGCAATCGTTTGCGCTCTGCTCCAGCCGGCTGAGCATGGCGGCCAGGTACTGCCGAAACGGCTCTCCCGCGTTGCGCGCCGCCAGCGCCGGGCTGTCGGCCAGACCGGCCAGTCGCTCGTGCAGCGCCTGCTGGAACGCCTGCGGCAGCGGCAACGCGTGTTCGGCGATGCTCAGGCTGCGGATCAGTTCGGACACGCGCTGGCGGTAGCGGTTCAGGCTGGCGAGGCGGTTCGACCAGAGGGTCTCGCGTGTGACCTCGCTGGTGACGTACGGATTGCCGTCGCGGTCGCCTCCAATCCACGATCCGAACTGGAAGAACAGCGGCACCTCGAAAGCGAGCTGCGGGTAGCTGCGCTGGATCGCAGCTTCGGCCTTGGCCAGCAGTCGCGGCACCACGTCGAACAGGTTCTCGTTGAAGAAATACAGCCCCCAGGCGGCCTCCTGCGCGACCGAGGGCTTCTCCAGTTTCAGCTCCCCGGTCAGCCACAGCAGCTCGATCTCGTTGCGCAGCGCATCGATCAGGTCCTCGCGCTCGCGCTGCGTCCAGCGCGGCGACTCCAGCTCGAACAGGCTGCGGTAGATGCGCCGGTGGTGCTCCAGCACGGTGACGCGCTTGGCTTCGGTCGGATGCGCCGTGATCACCGGCCGGATCCGGATCGATTGCAGCAGCTCCCGAATCGTCTCGCCCGGTATGCCGTCGGCGGCCGCCTGTTCGAGCACCGCGGCGAAGGTTCCCTTCACCGCGGCGCGTCCCCGTGCGCGCTCCACCTCGCGCCGGTTGCGCATGTCGCGATTCTGCTCGGCGATCGCCAGCAGCTGGAACAGGATCCCCTGCGCCTGAAGCGCGCGGACCAGCACGCGCGGAGCCAGGCTGTCGGTCGTGGCCTGCCCGCGCAGCACCCGCGCCGCCAGCGGCTCGTGGCGCTCGACCACCTCGGTCAGCAGCTGCAACAGCAGCTCCTCGCCCGTTTCGGCCGGGCCGTTCGGCGCGGCGGAAACGGGCGAGGCCTCCGAAGCCTTGGCGAAGGAGGCCTGGCTCATCGGGTTCGCGCTCGAGCGGGTCGGATCGGCGCCGCCCTCATGCGACCTTGGCGAGCGCCTTGGCGACCGCCGATCCCAATTCGGCCGCGCTCGGAGCCACGTGCAAACCGAAGGAGCGCATGATGTCGGTCTTCTCGGCGGCCGTGTCGCCTTCGGCGGAGATGATCGCTCCGGCGTGCCCCATCCGACGCCCCTTGGGCGCCGTCAACCCCGCCACGTAGCCGACCACGGGCTTGCCCATGTTGGCCTTGATCCAGGCCGACGCTTCGGCCTCCTGCGGGCCGCCGATCTCTCCGATCATCACCACCGCCTTTGTGTCCGCGTCCTTTTCGAACAGCGCCAGGTGGTCCAGGAAGGAGCTGCCGTTGATCGGATCGCCGCCGATGCCCACGCTGGTGGTCACCCCGATGCCGAGCGCCTTCATCTGCGCGGCGGCCTCGTAGCCGAGCGTGCCCGAGCGCGAAACGATGCCCACGTTTCCGCGCACGTAGATGCTGCCCGGCATGATGCCCAGCATGGCGCGGCCGGCGCTGATGATGCCGGCGCAGTTCGGGCCGACCACCATCGTGCGGCTCTCGCGCGGATAGCGCATCAGGTAGCGCTTCACGCGCATCATGTCCTGCGCCGGAATGCCATCGGTGATGATGCACACCAGCCGCAGGCCGGCGTCGGCCGCTTCCATCAGCGCATCGCCCGCATAGGGCGGCGGAACGAAGGCGAGACTGGCCTCGGCGCCGGTCGCCTTGACCGCGTCCTTCACGGTGTCGAACACCGGCCGACCGAGG
This sequence comes from Burkholderiaceae bacterium, assembly GCA_035939615.1. Taxonomy (GTDB): domain Bacteria; phylum Pseudomonadota; class Gammaproteobacteria; order Burkholderiales; family Burkholderiaceae_F; genus VBCK01. The sequence continues at coordinate 15,549 of DASZFP010000012.1, forward strand.
TGCTGCTGGCCGCCCTTGCCGGGCGTGACCCCGCCGACCACGCGGGTGCCGTACGCCATCATCTCCTTGGCGTGGAAGGTGGCCTTGTCGCCCGTGAAACCCTGCACGATCACGCGCGTGTTCTCGTCGATCAGAATGCTCATGACTGCGACTCCCCTGTGGGCCGGCTCAGCCGCGTGCGGCCGCCACGGCTTTGCGGGCGGCATCGGCCAGATCGTGGGCGCGCACGATCGGCAGCCCGCTCGCGCCGATGATGCGGTTACCCTCCTCCGCATTGGTGCCGGCCAGCCGGACGATCAGCGGCACCTTCAGGCCGGCGGCCGCCTGCACCACGCCCTGCGCGACCCAGTCGCAGCGATTGATGCCTGCGAAGATGTTGACCAGGATCGCCTTGACGTTGCGGTCCGACAGCACCAGCCGGAAGGCCTCGGCCACGCGCTCGGGCGAGGCGCCGCCCCCCACGTCCAGGAAGTTGGCCGGTTCGCCGCCGGCGTGCTTGATCATGTCCATCGTGGCCATCGCCAGCCCGGCCCCGTTGATGATGCATCCGATGTCGCCGTTCAGGCCCACGTAATTGAGGCCGTGCTGGCAGGCCTGCGCCTCGCGCGGGTCCTCCTGCGCGGGGTCGCGCATCTCGGCCACCGCCGGGCGGCGAAACAGCGCGTTGTCGTCGAACGACATCTTGGCGTCCAGCGCCAGCAGCCGGTTGTCCTTGGTCACCACCAGCGGGTTGATCTCGACCATCGTCGCATCCAGGTCGCGGAACGCTCGATAGCAACCGAGGATCGTGCTGACGGCGCGGCTGACCTGCTTGATGTTCAGCCCCAGCCCGAAGGCGATCTCGCGGGCCTGGAACGGCTGCAGACCCACGGCCGGCTCGACCTGGATCTGGCGGATCGAGTCCGGGTTGTTGCGGGCGACCTCCTCGATCTCGATGCCGCCCTCGCTGGACGCGAACACGCGTATGCGCTGCAGCTTGCGGTCCAGCACTAGGCCGAGGTACAGCTCGCGGTCGAAGGGCTCGGCCACCTCGACGTAGACCCGCTGGCACACCTTGCCTTCCGGGCCGGTCTGATGGGTCACGAGGCGCTTGCCCAGCATCTCCTTGGCGGCTTCGGAAACTTCGTGGTAGGTGCGGCACAGCTTGACGCCGCCCGCCTTGCCGCGGCCGCCGGCGTGCACCTGCGCCTTGACCGCCCAGTGCCAGCCGCCCAGCTCGGTCGCGACGAACGCCGCCTGGTCCGGGCTGTAAGCGACGCTGCCGCGCGGCACCGGCACGCCGAACCCGGACAGTAGTTCCTTGGCCTGATACTCGTGGACATCCATCGGCGGACTCCCAATTCGGTGAAGCGGTGTGCGCCCGGCTAGGCCAGGCGCTTCAGAACGGTCTGGTACACCTGCTCGCTGGCCTCGGAGCACTGCGCGAGCAGCGCATCCAGCCGGGCACCGCGCGAGCGGACGAATTCGGCATCCTGGATCGACGGTACGTTGATGAACACGTTCAGCGCCGCGCTGCGCAGCGCGGCATGGGCCACCAGCGCGGCCACTCCGGCATCCGATATCACGCTGCGATGGCCCTGCAGCGCCACTTGCCGCGACAGACCGAGCACCTCGGCGCAGGCGGCCGCGCACTCGAGCGGCACGTCGGTGGCCTGTTTCAACGCCTCCTGAATGGCCTGCCCGCGGGCGAGCTTTTCCGGGTCCGTCGATCGCGGCAGCTTGTAGGCCGCCATCAGCGCCTCGAACACCTGCACGTCGGCGGCGACCATCGCGGTCAGCTGCTCGCGCAGCGACTCGGAGCGCGCCAGCGCCTCGCGCATCGACGCTTCCACGCTCTCGTAGTCCTTCTTGCCGACCGTCAGGCGGCACACCATCGACAGCAGCGCCACGCCCATGGCGCCCATCACCGCAGCGGCGCTGCCCCCGCCCGGCGTGGGCGCGGAGCTGGCCAGCTCGTCCAGGAAGCGGTGCACCGACTGGTCCAGGATCATCGGCCGCTCCCACGGACCTCAGCTCTTGCCGACCATCGTCTTGGCGATTGCGTAGATTTCCTCGGCATCCAGCACCAGGTCATTGGCCTCGAACAGCCGCCCGATGCAGGCCCGGTGCAATGCGATCTTCAGCGCCCCGAATCCGATGGCCCCGAACACGGTCTTGCCGTGCTTGACCGCGCCCTTGTCCATCACGTCGATGCCCTCGATACCGGCCGGAGGCGTCGCGTTGGCGTCGCTCAGCAACTCGAGCGTGGCGTTGTCCTTCCAGTGGCGCTCGGCCAGCATCTGAACGCCGGCCGCGCCGGTCGACAGCACGATGTGGGCGTTGCGCACGCTCTGCGCCCGCGACTCCGGATCGGCACCCTCTACTGCGGTGACGTCGACGCCGAAGCGCGCCTTGATCGCCTGGCCGGCCGCCTGGGCGCGGGCCAGCGTGCGCGACGACACGCTCACCTGGACGCCTTCGCGGCTCAGCAGGAAAGCCGCCCGCATGCCGACCGGTCCGGTGCCGGCCAGTATCACCGCCCGCTTGCCGGCGAGCGGGGCCGAATGGGCGAGGCACGCGACCGCGGCGGCTGCCGTCGTGTTCGAGCCGTTGCTGTCGAGCATCACGGACACGCGAAAGCTGGCGAAGAATTTCTTGCGCACGGCCTGCAGCAGCGCTTCGCCCGCGGCCATGTCGCTGCCGCCGATGAAAATGGCCGTGAATTTCTTGTCCTTCGGCGCCCGCGTGAAAATGGTGCCGTCCACCAGCGCACCCACGTTGCGCGGATCGACCGCGCCGTACGGGGTGACCTGGTCGGCGCCGCCGTCGTGCGCCACCACGTTGTCGAACACCGACGGCATCGGGTCGGTGTCGAACTGGTACAGGAGCTTTTTCATTCCGGCCTCCTCAGACGACCACGTTCTGGGGCTTGCCGGCGGCCCACGCGTCGATGTTGTCGATCAGTTGATCGGCCAGGAACTGCATGGCGCCATCGGAGGCCCAGGCGACGTGCGGCGTCAGGATGAAGTTGTGACGCCGCACGTCGAGCAGGGGATTGCCCTCGCGCGGCGGCTCCACCGTCAGCACGTCGAAGCCGGCCCCGGCGATCAGGCCCTCGTCGAGCGCCTGAACCAGGGCCCGCTCGTCGACCAGTCCACCGCGGGCCGTGTTGACCAGCAGCGCGTTGCGCTTCATGCGCCGGAACTGCTCGATGCCGATCATGTTGCGCGTGCCCGCGGTCAACGGGGCATGCAGCGAGATCACATCCGAAGTCTCCAGCACCTGCTGCATCGGCGTGAACTCCACGCCCGGCGCCTTGGGAGGCTCGTGATCGGCAAACAGCACTTTCATGCCGAAGCCGCGCGCGATGGCGGCCGTTCCCTGGCCGATCGCGCCTTCCCCGAAGATGCCGATGGTGGCGCCGAACAGGTCCCCGATCGGGTGGGTCAGGAAGCAGAACTGCTCGGAACGCTGCCACACGCCCTGCTCGACATCGTGCCGGTACGCCAGCAGGTTGCGCCGCAGCGCCAGCACCATCGCGAATACGTGCTCGGGAACCGTATGCACGGCGTAGTTGCGGATGTTGGCCAGCGCGATGCCGCGCCGGCGGCACGCGTCGACTTCGATGCAGTCGTATCCGGTGGCCGCCATCGCGATCAGCTTCAGCTTCGGAAGCTGCGCCAGCGTCGCGTCGCGCAACACGACCTTGTTGACGATGGCGACGGTCGCGTCGCGCAGCCGCTCGACCACCTGCTCGGGCGTAGTCTTGTCGTATTCCGTGTAGGTCGTTGCGCAGCCGGGACGCCGGACGTTCGCCTTGACCGACTGGCGCTCCAGGAACACGACGTGCTGGCCGGTCATGTACGCACGCCCTCGGTCGAGCCGGTCGAGTGCGAGGCGTAGATCACTTCGCTGCGCGCCACCTTTTTCTTCGCGATCAGATCGTTGGCGCGCCAGTAGCGCTGCGCCGCCCCTATTCCGCTGCCCGGCTCGATCCGGATTCCCACGTCCAGCATCGCCATTTCGGCGCCACCCAGCGCGCCCAGCAGCATCAGCTCGTTCAGATCCCCCAGATGTCCGATCCGGAACACTTTGCCGGCGACCTTGCTCAGGCCGGCTCCCAGCGCCAGGTTATAGCGGCGGAAGGCGACGTCGATCACGTGCGCGGCGTTGATCGCCTCCGGCACCACGACCGCCGAGACCGTGTCCGAATACCACTTGGGCTCTTTGGCGCACAGTTTCAGCTTCCAGCCTTCCTGGATCGCGGCCCGCACACCGTTGGCGAGGTAAGCGTGCCGGGCGAAGACGTTCTCCAGGCCCTCTTCCTCCAGCAGGATCTGCAGCGATTCCTTCAGGCCGTACAGCATCGGCAGCGCCGGCGTGTACGGGAAGTAGCCCGTCTCGTTGGCCTTGATCATGTCGCCGTAGTCGAAGTAGCAGCGCGGCTGCCGGGCCGACTGGCGCGCGGCCAGCGCCCTGGGCCCGACGCAGCTCACGCCCAGGCCGGCCGGCAGCATCAAGCCTTTCTGCGAGCCCGTGATGCACACGTCCACGCCCCACTCGTCCATCCGGAAATCGATGCTGGCCAGGGAGCTGACCGCATCGACGAACAGCAGCGCCGGGTGCCGGGCCGCATCGATGGCGCGCCGCACCGCGGCGATATCGCTGGTGACGCCGGTGGCGGTCTCGTTGTGGCAGGCGAGCACCGCCTTGATCTTGTGCGCTTTGTCACCTTCCAGCACCGCCTGGTAGCGCTCGACCGGCACGCCGGTGCCCCACTCGCAATCGAGCGCCTCGACCTCGAATCCGAGCCGCTGGCACATGTCGATCCACAGATGGCTGAACTGCCCGAAGCGCGACGCCAGCACCTTGTCGCCCGGGCTCAGGCAGTTGGTCAGCGCAGCCTCCCAGCAGCCGGTTCCGGACGACGGGAAGATGATCGGCGTGCCAGTGGTCGTCTTGAAGACTTTCTTCAAGTCCCTCAGCAGACCGTGCGTCAGCTCCGGAAATTTGGAGGAACGGTGGTCCTCCATCGCCACCACCATCGCCCGTTGAACCCGGTCCGGAACGTTGGTGGGACCCGGGACGAAAAGGAAATTTCGGCCAGCCATCCATGCCTCCTTGATGATGGAATTGGTTCGAGTTGCGCCTCAGCCGTACACCGGCAGCTTCGAGCAGATCCGCTGTACATCGGCCGCCACGCGCGATAGCACGCCCTGATCCTGCGGCGCCTCCAGCACGTCGGCGATCAGGTGCGCCACCTGGGTCGCCTCCTGCACATCGAAGCCACGCGTCGTCATGGCCGGGGCCCCGATCCGGATTCCGGATGTGACGAACGGCTTTTCAGGATCGTTCGGAATCGCATTCTTGTTGACGGTGATGTGCGCGCGCCCCAGCGCGGCCTCGGCGTCCTTGCCGGTGATCCGCTTGGCGCGCAGATCGAGCAGGAACAGGTGGCTCTCGGTGCCGCCAGAAACGACCCGCAGGCCGCGCTCGGTCAGCGTGGCCGCCATGGCGCGCGCGTTGGCCTTTACGCGCTGCTGGTAGGTCTTGAACTCGGGGCCGAGGGCCTCCTTGAACGCCACCGCCTTGGCTGCGATCACGTGCATCAGCGGGCCGCCCTGGATGCCGGGAAAGATCATCGAGGCGAGGGGCTTTTCGAATTCGGCGCTCGACAGGATGATGCCTCCGCGCGGCCCGCGCAGCGTCTTGTGCGTGGTCGAGGTGACGAAATGCGCGATGCCGATCGGAGTCGGATATTCGCCCGCCGCGATCAGCCCCGCGTAGTGCGCCATGTCGACGAACAGGTACGCACCGACCCGGTCGGCGATCGCGCGGAAGCGGCGCCAGTCGATCTCGAGGGAATAGGCCGAGGCGCCCGCCACGATCATCTTCGGGCGGTGCTCCTGCGCCAGCCGCTCGACCTGGTCGTAGTCGATCCGCTCGGTTTCGGGGTGCAATCCGTAGGCGATCGCGCGGTACATTTTCCCGCTGAAGTTCACCGACGCGCCGTGCGTCAGGTGGCCGCCGTGCGCCAGCGACATGCCCAGGATGGTGTCGCCCGGAGACAGCATCGCCATGTAGACGGCCGCGTTGGCCTGCGAGCCCGAATGCGGCTGCACGTTGGCGTACTCGGCCTTGAACAGCTCCTTGGCCCGATCGATGGCGAGCTGCTCGGCCACGTCCACGTACTCGCAGCCTCCGTAATAGCGCTTGCCCGGGTAGCCCTCGGCGTACTTGTTGGTCAGCACGGAGCCCTGTGCCTGCAGCACCGCGGGGCTCGCGTAGTTTTCCGAGGCGATCAGCTCGATGTGGTCTTCCTGCCGCTGCAGCTCCTGCTGGATTGCGCTCCACAGCTGTGGATCGGTCTGCGCAATCAGGCGTTTGGCATCGAACACATCTCCTCCTTGGGCCAGGTGGGCCCCCGGGTTTGCATCGGGGAGCCGCTATTGTGAGCGCGCAGCTTAGAAGCAGACTAAATGCAGGAATAGTCAAAGCTTTTTTAGATTCCCATCAGGCTACCTTATTGATTCGTCAATCCAAATAAGAAAAGCGAAACATATTTGGCGCCAGGCTGTCTGGCCGCAGAATCACGCGATTCAAGCCATGGCCGAGCGATGAGCCCATCCAGCGATCGTGATTTGCTGTTCTCGCTGTTCCGCGCCGCGGTCGAAGCGGCCGACCCGATGCGGATCGTGCCGCCGCACCTGCCCGCACCGCCTCGTGGACGCGTGCGGGTGATCGGAGCCGGCAAGGCCTCGGCCCAGATGGCCCGTGCGGTCGAGCTGAACTGGCCGGGGCCTCTAGACGGGCTGGTCGTGACGCGCTACGGCTACAAGGTCCCCACCGAGCGCATCGAGATCGTCGAGGCCGCCCACCCGGTCCCCGATCAGGCCGGACTGGACGCCGCCGGCAGGATTCTGCAGCTCGTGCGCGGGCTGACCGAGGACGACCTGGTTCTGTGCCTGATTTCCGGTGGCGGCTCCTCGCTGCTGCCGCTGCCGGCCGACGGCCTGACGCTCGAGGACAAGCAGCGGGTGAACCGGGCCCTGCTGCGCTCGGGAGCCACCATCTCCGAGATCAATTGCGTTCGCAAGCACCTGTCGGCCATCAAGGGCGGGCGGCTGGCCGCGGCGTGTGCGCCCGCGCGCGTGGTCACGCTGCTGATCTCAGATGTCCCGGGCGACGATCCGTCGGTGATCGCCTCCGGTCCGACCGTGCCGGATCCGACCACCGGCGCCGATGCGCTGGCGATCCTGCGCAAATACGCGATCAGCGAACCTGCCGCAGCGCTCGATCACCTGCGGCGCGGTCGCGACGAGACACCCAAGCCCGGCGACCCGCGTCTGTCCCGAGCCGAAGCGATCCTGGTCGGCGCCCCGCAGGCCTCGCTGGAGGCGGCCGCTGCCGTGGCGCGGGCGGCGGGCGTGCCCCCGCTGATCCTGAGCGATGCGATCGAAGGGGAGGCGCGCGATGTGGCGCTGGTGCACGCCGCCATTGCGCGTCAGATCGCTACCCACGGACAGCCCGCCCGCGCGCCGTGCGTGCTGCTGTCCGGGGGTGAGACGACGGTCACCGTGCGCGGCAAGGGGCGCGGCGGGCGCAATGCGGAGTTCCTGCTGGCGCTGACGATCGCGCTGGAGGGCCACGCGCGGGTCCACGCGATCGCGTGCGACACCGACGGAATCGACGGTACCGAGGACAATGCCGGTGCAATCGCCGGCCCGGATTCGCTGGCGCGCGCGGCCGCGCTCGGACTGCGCGCCAAGGATTTTCTGGCCGATAACGACGGCTACACGTTCTTCGAGCGGCTCGGCGATCTGGTGGTCACCGGGCCGACGCTGACGAACGTTAACGACTTCCGCGCGATCCTGGTGCGATAGGCCTCGGCGCGGACCCTCAGAACAGCCCGACCACCCTGCCCTTGTCGTCGATGTCGATGGCGTGGGACGACGGCACTTTCGGCAGGCCCGGCATCGTCATGATGTCGCCGCAGATCATCACGATGAACTCGGCTCCGGCCGCCAGCCGCACCTCGCGGATGTCGACCACGTGACCGGTGGGCGCGCCGCGCACCGACGGGTCGGTCGTGAACGAGAACTGTGTCTTGGCCACGCACACCGGATAGTGACCGAAGCCGGCTTGCTGCAGCCGCTCGATCTCGGCCCGCACCTTGCTGTCGGCCGCGATGTCCGAAGCGCCGTACACCCGAGTCGCGATGGTGCGCATCTTGTCCCACAGCGACGCGCGCTCGTCGTACACGAACTTCATCTGGCTGGGCTGCTCGCTGAGGCGGACCACCTCATGGGCGAGCTCTTCGGCGCCGAGCCCGCCGTGGGCCCAGTGGCGGGCGATGACGGCACGGCACCCCTTCTTCGTCACGCGCTCGGTCACCAGCGCGAGCTCGGCCTCGGTATCGTGGCTGCGATGGTTGATCGCGACCACGCACGGCAGTCCGTAGACATTGCGCACGTTGTCGATATGTCGCTCCACGTTTGCAAGGCCCCGCTCCAGCGCCGGCAGGTTCTCCTTGGACACCGCCGCCACCTCGACCCCGCCGTGAAACTTCAAGGCTCGCAGCGTGGCCACCAGCACCACGGCCGACGGACGCAGGCCGGACTTGCGGCACTTGATGTCGATGAACTTCTCGGCCCCCAGATCGGCCCCGAACCCGGCCTCGGTGACGACATAGTCGGTCAGCTTCAGCGCGCTGGCAGTGGCCAGCACCGAATTGCAGCCATGCGCGATGTTGGCGAAGGGACCCCCGTGAATCAGCGCGGGATTGTTCTCGAGCGTCTGCACCAGGTTCGGCGCCAGCGCGTCCTTCAGCAGCACCGTCATGGCGCCGGCCGCATGCAGATCGCGCGCCATGATGGGCGTGCGGTCCGCGGTGTACGCGACCACGATCCGCCCCAGCCGCTCCTTCAGGTCGCGCAGGCCGGTGGCCAGGCAGAAGATCGCCATCACCTCCGAGGCCACCACGATGTCGAAGCCGTCCTGGCGCGGAAAGCCGTTGCCGGGGCCGCCCAGTCCGACCGTGATGTCGCGCAGGGCGCGGTCGTTCATGTCGACCACGCGACGCCAGGCGATCCGCCGCACGTCAATGCCGAGGCTGTTGCCGTGGTGAACGTGGTTGTCGATCAGGGCCGACAGCAGGTTGTTGGCGGCCGCGATCGCGGCGAAATCGCCGGTGAAGTGCAGGTTGATGTCTTCCATCGGGACGACCTGCGCATAACCGCCGCCGGCCGCGCCGCCCTTCATCCCGAACACCGGCCCCATCGAGGGCTCGCGCAGGCAGATCATCGCCTTCTTGCCGATGCGGTTCAGCGCGTCGCCGAGCCCCACCGTCGTGGTCGTCTTGCCCTCGCCTGCCGGGGTGGGCGACATCGCGGTCACCAGCACGAGCTTGCCGTCGGCGTGGCCCTGAATCGAATCCAGGTAATCGAGCGACAGCTTGGCCTTGTAATGCCCGTACGGCTGCAGGTGCTCGGCACCGATGCCGAGCCGTTCCTGCGCCACCTCGGCAATGCGCTTCAGCTTGGCCTGTTGCGCAATCTCGATATCGCTCAGCATTCGGTCCGCTCCCCCCGCTCGATGTAACGTTGTTGGTGCTCGGTTCTTCTGATCACATTATCCGGGTTCCGCTTTGTGCGGCAAACAGCGCGCCGGTCGCGGACTCGACCGGCGGTTTGAAAAGCCTAAGAAAATTCTCGCGCGTCGCCGCCGCAATCGTCGATGGCGACTGCGAGGTCAGCTCGGCCAGCTTCTCCGCCACCACCACCACGCGCGCCGGTTCGTTGACCTTGCCACGATAAGGCACCGGCGACAGGTAGGGCGCATCGGTTTCGATCAGCAGCCGGTCCAGCGGAATCTGCGCGACGGTCTGCTGGAGCGATACCGCATTACGAAACGTCACGATTCCGGAATATGAGATGTAGAAGCCCAGCTCCAGCGCCTCCAGGGCGAACTGAAGCGATTCGGTGAAGCAGTGCATCACGCCGCCGACCTGCGCTGCGTTTTCCTGTCTCAGGATCGCCAGCGTATCTTCCGGCGCGGACCGGGTGTGAATGACCAGGGGCTTGCCGGTCTCGCGCGCTGCTCGGATGTGCACCCGGAAGCGGTCGCGCTGCCAGTCGAGCGGTTCCTTAAGCCGGTAGTAGTCGAGGCCGGTCTCGCCGATCGCGAGCACCTTCGGATGCGCGGCGCTTGCCACCAGCTGCTCGATGGTCGGTTCGGTCGACTCGCTGTCCGGATGCACGCCCACGGTGGCGAAGATGTCCGGCTCCGATTCGGCCAGCGCCAGCACGGAGGCGAACTCGTCCATTCTCACGCACACGTTCAGCGCCGTGCTGACGCCGGCATGCCGCATCCGATCGAGAACCCCTGCCCGATCCGCGACCAGCTCGGGAAACGACAGGTGACAGTGGGAGTCGACGTACATGCCGGTGTGAGTCTTTGTGAA
>DASZFP010000013.1:0-17970 GCA_035939615.1 Burkholderiaceae bacterium
GACGTGATCGTGATCGTGGGCACGCCGTTTGATTTCCGGATGGGCTACGGCAAGCGCATCTCGGCGCCGGCGCTGGTGCAGATCGACCAGGACTACCGCACCGTCGGGAAGAACCGCGACGTCACGCTGGGCATCGCCGGCGATCCGGGCGCGGTCCTGGCCGCGGTACTGCAAGCGGCATCGGGCCGGATCAAGAACGACAAGCGCCAAGCGCGCCGCCGGTGGATGAAGGAACTGACGGCTGCCGAGGAAGTGGCGACCGAGAAGCTGATGCCGCTGTTTAAGTCGAACAGCACCCCGATTCACCCCTACCGCGTCGCCTACGAGCTCAACGAGTTCCTGTCCGACGACACGATCTACATCGGCGACGGCGGTGACGTCGTCACGATCTCGGCGCAGGCGGTGCGTCCGCGCAAACCGGGCCAGTGGATGGATCCTGGCGCGCTGGGCAGCCTTGGCGTCGGCACCGGCTTCGCGATCGCGGCGGGTCTCGCCAATCCCGGCAAGGAAGTCCTTTGCTATTACGGGGACGGATCCTTCGGCATGACCGCGTTCGACATGGAGACGGCGAACCGCTTCGGTGTGCCTTACCTCGCGGTCATCGGCAACAACTCGGCGATGAACCAGATCCGGTATGGGCAGCTGACGAAGTATGGAGAAGAACGCGGCAATGTCGGCAATCTGCTCGGCGATGTGCCGTTCGGCAAGTTCGCCGAGATGCTGGGGGGCTACGGCGAAGAGGTGCGCGATCCGGCGCAGATCGCGGCGGCGCTCCGGCGCGGCCGCGAGTCGGTGGCCAAGTCGGGCCGCAGCGCGGTGATCAACATCTGGGTCGACCCGCGCGAGTACGCGCCGGGCACCAAAGCACAGACGATGTACAAGTAGGTCACGACGATGGAGATTACGATCATGAGTAAACCGCTTGAGGGCATTCGCATCATCGACTTCACCCACGTGCAGGCGGGCCCGGCCTGCACGCAGCTGCTGGCCTGGTTTGGCGCCGACGTGATCAAGGTGGAGCGGCCGGGTTCGGGCGACGTCACGCGAAACCAGCTGCGTGATATTCCGGATGCGGATGCGCTGTACTTCACGATGCTCAACAGCAACAAGAAGTCGCTCACGCTGGACACCAAGAAGCCCGAAGGCAAAAAGGTGCTGGAACAGCTGATCGAGCGCTCCGATGTCCTGGTCGAGAACTTCGGCCCGGGCGCGCTCGACCGGATGGGCTTTACCTGGGAGCGGATCAAGGAACTCAATCCGAAGATGATCGTCGCCTCCGTCAAGGGGTTCAGCGACGGCCATCACTACGACGACCTGAAGGTCTACGAAAACGTCGCCCAGTGCGCGGGCGGCGCCGCCTCGACCACCGGCTTCTGGGACGGCCCGCCCACGGTCAGCGCCGCGGCCCTGGGCGACTCCAACACCGGCATGCACCTGGCGATCGGCATCCTGACGGCACTGATTGGCCGCGACAAGACCGGCAAAGGCCAGAAGGTGGCGGTTTCCATGCAGGACAGCGTGCTGAACCTGTGCCGCGTCAAGCTGCGCGACCAGCAACGCCTCGAGCGGGTCGGGTACCTGGAAGAGTATCCGCAATATCCCCACGGCACCTTCACCGACGTGGTGCCGCGCGGAGGCAATGCGGGCGGCGGAGGTCAGCCCGGCTGGGTCCTGAAGTGCAAGGGCTGGGAAACCGACCCGAACGCCTACATCTATTTCACGATCCAGGGCCACGCCTGGGAGCCGATCTGCCGCGCCATCGGCAAGCCCGAATGGATCAGCGATCCGAAGTACAACACGGCCCAGGCGCGCCAGCCCCACATCGACCGGATCTTCGCCGCGATCGAGGAGTGGCTCGCCGACAAGACCAAGTTCGAGGCGGTCGATATACTGCGCAAGTTCGACATTCCCTGCGCGCCGGTGCTCACGATGAAGGAGCTCGCCAACGACCCGTCGCTGCGCGCCAGCGGTACCATCGTCGAGGTCGACCACAAGGAACGGGGCAAATACCTGACCGTGGGCAGCCCGATCAAGTTTTCGGACCTGAAGCCCGAAATCACCGCCTCGCCCCTGCTCGGAGAACACACCGACGAGGTTCTCGCTATCCTGGGTTACAGCAAGGCCGAGATCGACTCGTTGCGGGCTGCCCAGGCGGTCTGACGGCGCGGCCCATCGACGCAGAAACGCCGTGCCCGCACCCGTCGACCTGAACCAGCTGGTGGCTGCCGTGGCCGATGCCGTCGTCGTGACCGACGCGAGCGGCGCCATCGCTTTGTGGAACGCCGCGGCCGAGCGCATGTTCGGCTTTGCGGCATCCGAGGCCCTCGGCCAGTCGCTCGACCTGATCATTCCCGAGCGGCTGCGCCAGCGGCATTGGGAGGGTTTTCACAAGACCATGCTGACCGGGCAGACGAAGTACGGTACCGACCTGCTGCGCGTGCCGGCGGTGAACAAGGGTGGGCGCACCTTGTCCATCGCATTCACGGTGGCCCTGCTGCCGGCGCCAGACGGCCAACCCACCGCCATCGCGGCCGTGATCCGGGACGAGACCGCCCGCTTCAGCGAAGAGCGCGCCCTGCGCAAGCGGCTGGCCGAACTGGAAGCGCAGCTGGCCGAGCGCAGCGCGGCGTCGTCGTAAGGCGCCCTCAGCCGGACCTGAACCCGATCCTCTTGTGGGTGCCGTCGCAGTACGGCTTGCGCGCTGAGCCGCCGCAGCGGCACAGGAACACCTCGGTGCAGCGCTCCACGGTTTCTCCGGTGGCGGAGACGATTTCGATCGGACCGATCAGCTTCACCGGTCCGTTCGGAATCAGCGTCATCTTCACCGGCCGGTGACGCCGCACCAGGCCGGAGAGCCGTTCAAGCCACGGCGAGCGGGATCTTGCCAATTCGGGCCCTCCATTCGCGTGGTCCGGTGTCGTGTACGGACGTGCCGCGACTGTCGACCGCCACCGTGACCGGCATGTCGCGCACTTCGAACTCGTAGATCGCTTCCATGCCCAGGTCCTCGAAGGCGACCACGCGCGCCGACCGGATCGCCTTGGCCACCAGGTAGGCCGCGCCGCCGACCGCCATCAGGTAGGCCGAGCGGTGCTTGCGGATCGCCTCGATCGCGACCGGGCCGCGCTCGGCCTTGCCGATCATGGCCAGCAGCCCGGTGCGCGACAGCATCATCTCGGTGAACGAATCCATCCGGGTCGCGGTGGTGGGTCCGGCCGGGCCGACCACTTCGTCGCGCACCGGATCGACCGGACCCACGTAGTAGATCACGCGCCGGCCGAAATCCACCGGCAGCTGCTCGCCCCGCGCGAGCAGGTCCTGGATGCGCTTGTGGGCGGCATCGCGGCCGGTCAACATGCGCCCGGACAGCAGCAGCGTCTGGCCCGGCGCCCACGAGGCCACCTCGTCCTGGCTGAGCGCGTCCAGATCGACGCGGCGCGACCGCTCGGTGTCCGGCGCCCACTGCACGTCCGGCCACTCCGACAGCGACGGCGGATCCAGGTAGGCGGGACCTGAGCCGTCCAGCACGAAGTGCGCATGCCGCGTGGCCGCGCAGTTGGGGATCATCGCCACCGGCTTGCCGGCGGCGTGGGTCGGATGCATGCGGATCTTCACATCCAGCACCGTCGTGAGTCCCCCCAGGCCCTGCGCGCCGATGCCCAGCGCATTGACCTTCTCGTACAGTTCAACGCGCAGTTTCTCCACCTCGCTGCGCGCGCCGCGCGCGAGGAGCTCGGCCATGTCGATCGGCTCCATCAGCGATTGCTTGGCCAGCAACGCCGCCTTCTCCGCGGTCCCACCGATGCCGATTCCCAGCATGCCCGGCGGGCACCAGCCGGCACCCATGGTCGGCACGGTCTCGAGCACCCACTCGACGATCGAATCGCCCGGATTGAGCATCGCCAGTTTCGACTTGTTCTCCGAGCCGCCGCCCTTGGCGGCCACGTCGACCTCGACTTCGCCTCCCGGCACCAGCTCGACCTGGATCACGGCCGGGGTGTTGTCGCGGGTGTTGCGGCGCGCCCCTTCGGGCGGATCGACGATGGAGGCGCGCAGCTTGTTGTCGGCGTCCAGGTAGGCGCGCCGCACGCCCTCGTTGACCGCATCGTCCAGTCCGCCCTGGAAGCCTTCCCAGCGCACATCCATGCCGACTTTCAGAAACACGTTCACGATGCCGGTGTCCTGGCAGATCGGGCGCCGCCCCTGCGCGCACATGCGCGAGTTGGTCAGGATCTGGGCGATCGCGTCCCTCGCCGCGGGCGAGGCCTCGGCCTGGTAGGCGCGTCCCAGCGAGCGGACGTAATCGACCGGGTGGAAGTAGCTGATGAACTGCAGCGCCGCTGCAACGCTTTCAACCAGATCGTCCTTGCGTATCGTGGCCATGGTGCACTCCGTTCGAAGGACATTCTAGCGAGCCGGCGACCGGACGCTCGCGCCGCTTGAAACGGGCGGTTTCACCCCCAATTGCAGGCGGTCGCAGGGTGTTTGTGCACCCCGCGGCGCGAGCGCGCCCTACACCGCGGCGTGTCACTCGGCTGAAGTAGACTGCGGTGTGTTTTCTGAAGATCAAAGGTGAGATGAGATGAAACGTGTCGCTCTGTTCGTACTGACGAACCTTGCGATCATCGTGATGCTCGGCGTCGTGACGAGCGTGCTGGGAGTCGACCGGTTTCTGACCGCGCAAGGTCTGAATCTGCCGATGTTGCTAGGCTTTGCTGCGGTATTCGGCTTTGGCGGGGCGTTTTTCTCGCTGCTGATCAGCAAGCCGGTGGCCAAGTTCAGCACCGGCGCACGCACGATCGGACAACCGGCCAATGCCATGGAAGCCTGGTTGCTCGACACGGTCCGGCATCATGCAGAAAAGGCCGGGTTGGCGATGCCCGAGGTGGCGATCTACGAAGGCGAGCCCAATGCCTTCGCCACGGGCGCGTTTCGCAACAGCGCACTGGTGGCGGTGTCGACCGGATTGCTGCAGACGATGAGCAAGGAAGAGGTCGATGCGGTGCTCGGCCACGAGGTCACGCACATCGCCAATGGCGACATGGTGACGATGACGCTGCTGCAGGGGGTGCTGAATACGTTCGTCATATTCCTGTCCAGGGCGCTCGCGTACGTGATCGACCGGATGATCTTGCGCAACGAGAACGACGGGCCGGGCATCGGCTACTTTGCCACCTCGCTGGTGCTGAACATCGTGTTCGGTCTGCTGGCTGGAATCATCGTGGCCTGGTTCTCGCGGCGCCGGGAGTTCCGTGCGGATGCCGGCTCGGCTCAGATCCTGGGCTCGCCCCGACCGATGATCAGCGCGTTGCAACGCCTGGGCGGAATGGAGCCGGGCGCGCTGCCGCGCCAGCTCAACGCCTTCGGAATCACGGGCGGCCCGGGCGGCCTGGGGCAGCTGTTCGCCAGCCATCCGCCGATCGAAGAGCGGATCGCGGCGTTGCGCGCGGCGGCCCACTGATCAGGTCGGACGCGGGCGCGCGGCGTCCGCGTCCACCTGCCGGCGCGACACGTACAGCGTCAGCAGCACCAGGCACGTGGAGGCCACGCTCAGGCCCGTGAGCGCGGCCGTCCACATTCCGGCGGCGCCCAGCGCCGGCACCGATCCGATTCCCCAAAAGGCCAGGCGGTAGCCGCCCGTCAGCCCGATTCCCCACAGACACAGTCCGTAGATCAGCATCGGACCCAGCGTCACCCGGTAGCCGCGCAGCACGAACACGCTGACGCCTTGCAGGGCGTCGAAGAAGTGAAACGCCGCCGCCAGCGCGATCAGCCGGTACGCCGCAGCGGCCACCTGCGGATCGGACGTGTAGGCGGCGATGATCGGCGCGCGCGCCAGCCAGGTCAGCAGCGCCAGCGCGGCACCGAAGGCCGCGGCGATCTGCAGACCGTGCACGCTGAGCGCGCGCGCGCGGCGCGGATCGCGGGCGCCCAGCGCCTGCGCCACCAGCGCGCTGGAAGCGAAACCCATCGACAGCGGCAGCATGTACAGGATCGCTGCGATGTTGCCGACGATCTGATGACCGGACAGCGTGGCCGCGCCCAGGCGCGCGATCGCGACTGCCATCAGCGTGAACGAGGTCACCTCGAACAGCAGCGACAGTCCGGCCGGCACGCCGATCCGGAGCAGCTCTTTCTGCCGCGGCCATTGCGGAAGCTCCAGGCGCGCGGCGGCGCTCGCGCGAAACGACTCGAAATACGGGTGCAGGCGCCAGACCGCCAGGCCCAGTGCGAACGTCAGCCAGGACTGGCAGGCGGTGGCCACCGCGCATCCGGCTCCGCCCAGTGCCGGCACCGGACCCGCGCCCCAGATGAACAGGGCATTCAAGGGGATCTTCAGCGCCAGCGAGGTCAGGTTGATGGCCATCGTGAACTTGGGCCGCGACAGCGCCGAATTCAGGTTGACGAACACGCGCGTTCCGAGCGAGCCGGGAAGTCCGAAGGCGGCGGCGGTCAGGTATGCGCTGGCCACATCGGCCACGTCGGCGCCGGGCTGCGCCAGCCGGATCCAGGGTCCGTGCCACAGCAGCGCCGCGCATCCCGGCACCGACAGGAAGGCCGCCAGCCAGATCGCCTGCCGCACATCGCGGCCGACCTCGCCGGCGCGTCCTGCGCCGAAGTGATGCGCCGCGATCGGTCCGAGGGCGGACAGCACGCCGATCAGCGCGATCGCGATCGACACATACAGACTCAGTCCCAGCGAGACGCCGGCCAGCTGTACCGCCGACAGCCGTCCCGCCATCGCCGTGTCGATCGTGATATTCAGGACGAACGCGAGCTGCGCCACGAACATCGGCCAGGCCTGCGCCAGGATCGTGCGGCGCGACGGCGGCGTCTGCGCGGGCTCGGTCACGCTCAACCGGCTCGCCGCGCCATCCGCCACAGCCGCCAGGTTTCGTCCGCGCGCACAGGCCGGCGGCCTTCCCACACCAGGTCCCACGAGCCGTTCGAATCCACCGGCAGCGCGGCTGCGCCGGAGCGGCGGTACAGCGGCTGCAGCGCCATGCGGCAGCCGGCGGCGGCTCCGTCGGGTGCGAAATGCACATGCCCGTAGTAAGCGATCACCGCGCGCAGCTGCGCGGACAGACCCACCGCCACCACGCACTCGCCGGGCGGCACGCGGCGTCCGATCTGCTGCGACAGCACCCGGTAACTGCGGTTGTAATCGGCTGCCGGCAGAAACAGCGCGACCGCGATCAACCACAGCGAGGTCATGCCGGCGGCCGACAGCAAGGCTCCACGCCATAGCGCACGCGGGCGGCGCCGCACGCGCCAGATGATCAGCGCCATCCACAAGCCGGTGACCGTCAGCGCGAGCACCAGCGGGACGAGGCTCGTTCCGGGATTGTGGCCCGGGATCAGCCGCAGCACCGAAGCGGCCATCGCGCGCGGCGTGCCGGTGACCAGCGCCAGGAAATAGGCCCACACGAACAGGATGAACAGCGTGTAGACGGCGATGGCGAACCAGTCGAACCACTGCTCGAGCGAACGCCGCAGCGTCGGAAAACCGAACGCGGCCAGCACCGCCAGCGGCGCGATGGCCGTCACCAGCTTGGTCTCGTCCAGCGGCGCCGCGAAAACCAGAGCCAGGGCCAGCCCCGTCAGCATCGAAGCCGGCAGCACGATGTGCGCGGCGCGCAACTGGTGACGCCACGCGTACAGGGCCCACCCCGCCAGCGGCCACAGCGGCCACACGTACCAGCTGGCGTTGCGCAGCAGCCAGACGCCATCGCTGCGGCTGGGCAGTCCGAACGCCGAGGCCACCGCGTGCAGCCAGCGCGACATCAGCGGGCCCGATCCCTGGGGCAGCTGCCACAGCACGCAAGCGGCCGCAACGGCGAGCGCGCACAAAGTACACGCCAGCACGGTCAGCCAGCGGCGGCGGCAATTCACGCAAAGGGCCAGCCCCAGGATGCAGCCGGCCAGCAGGCCAGCCGCCAGCAGCGGGCCGCGGCTCAGGGCCAGCGCAGCCACGCACAATCCGGCCAGCGCCGGTCCGGTGACGGGCCGCTCGGGCGCGATCGAAAGTCCATACAGCGCCGCCGCCACGATCGCGATCGAGACCGTGTCGCCGCTGGTCACGTGCAGTGTCACCAGGATGCCCAGCGTGCTGACGAACATCAGCACCGCGATGTCGGCCAGCAGCCGCGCGTAATCGCGGGCGTCGGTCTCGCGCAGGAAGGCCGGCGCGATCGGCTGGGCCTGCTCGCTGACGGCCAGGCGCCGCGTCGCGGCCCACAGCGACAGCGCCGCCACCGAGAACCAGAAGAGCGCCGACAGGCGGCTGGCGGCGGTGTCGCCCAGCCAGCTTCCGAGTGCACGGATGGCGGCCGCGCCCAGCCAGAACGGAAACGGCCCGTCCTGGGGCGTTGCCATGCCGGCCACGTTCGTGAACCACCAGTCGGTGGCCGAGCCGTGCGCCATGGTCCACATGCGTCCGAAGGCCGAGGCGTCCTCCGGCCACAGGTCGCGGCCGAACACGCCCGGCAGCACGAACGCGAGCAGCAGCGCCAGCAGCGCCGCGCGCGGCAGGGGCGCCGCCGCTTCAGCGGAAAGGTGCGAGGGGGTCGGGCGGTCGCGGTCGAAGTTCATCGAGGGTAAAAAAAAGAGGCAGCCGCGGCCGCCCCTGTTTTCCGCAGCAACTGCGGCAGTGGCCTAGCGGCGTCTGCCCTTGGCCGCCGAAGCCTGCGCGGCTGCGGCGTTGACGGCCTCCGTCTTGGCCGCGAATTTCTGGCGGAACTTCTCCACCCGCCCCGCCTCGATGGTGCGGGTCTGCGCCCCGGTGTAGAAGGGGTGCGACTCGGACGACGTATCCAGCTTGTACAGCGGGTACTCCTTGCCGTCCTTCCAGGTGGTCTTCTCGCGCGTCTGCACGGTGGACCGGGTCACGAACGAGAAGTCGTTGGACACGTCCAGGAACACGACTTCCCGGTATTCGGGGTGGATGCCGGATTTCATGGTGTTGACCTGAGAATTAGTTCTTTCGGTGACCGAAAAGTCTACCATCTCCGCCCTCCTTCGCCGGCTGCGCCGGCTTCGGAGGGCGACGGGGCGGTTGGCCCCGCTGCGCGGGGCTAACCGCCCCGTCGCATCATGTCGAAGAATTCCGCGTTGTTCTTGGTCTGCTTCATCTTGTCGAGCAGGAACTCCATCGCCTCGATCTCGTCCATCCCGAACAGCAGCTTGCGCAGGATCCAGACCTTCTGCAGCACATCGGGTTTCAGCAGCAGCTCCTCGCGGCGCGTGCCCGACCGGTTCACGTTGAGCGCCGGGTACACGCGCTTCTCGGCCAGGCGCCGTTCCATGTGGATCTCCATGTTGCCGGTGCCCTTGAACTCCTCGTAGATCACGTCGTCCATGCGCGAACCGGTGTCGATCAGCGCCGTGGCGATGATCGTCAGCGAGCCGCCTTCCTCGATGTTGCGCGCCGCGCCGAAAAACCGTTTGGGCCGCTGCAGGGCGTTGGCGTCGACGCCGCCGGTCAGCACCTTGCCCGAGGCCGGCACCACCGTGTTGTAGGCGCGTGCCAGCCGCGTGATCGAGTCGAGCAGGATCACCACGTCATTTTTGGACTCGGTCAGGCGCTTGGCCTTTTCGATCACCATTTCGGCCACCTGGACGTGGCGCGCGGCCGGCTCGTCGAAGGTCGAAGCCACGACCTCGCCGCGCACCGACCGCTGCATCTCGGTGACTTCCTCCGGCCGCTCGTCGATCAGCAGCACGATCAGTATCACGTCCGGATGATTCGCCGCGATCGCGTGCGCCAGGTGCTGCAGCATCACGGTCTTGCCGGACTTCGGGCTGGACACCAGCAGTCCGCGCTGTCCCTTGCCGATCGGCGCGATGATGTCGATCAGGCGTCCGGTGATGTTTTCGTCGCCGCGCAAGTCCCGTTCCAGCTGCAGCGGCTTGTCCGGAAACAGCGGCGTGAGGTTCTCGAACAGGATCCGGTGCTTGGTCGAATCGGGCGTCTGTCCGTTGACCTTGTCGACCTTTACCAGCGCGAAATAGCGCTCCCCGTCCTTGGGCGTGCGCACCTCGCCCTCGATCGAATCGCCGGTGTGCAGCGTGAAGCGGCGGATCTGGGACGGCGAGATGTAGATGTCGTCGGTACTGGCGAGGTAAGAGGTCTCGGGCGAGCGCAGGAAGCCGAAGCCGTCCGGCAGCACCTCCAGCGTGCCGTCGCCGAAGATCGGCTCACCCGACTTCGCGCGTTTCTTCAGGATCGCAAACATCAGCTCCTGTTTGCGCATCCGGTTGGCATTGTCGATTTCCAGAGCGCCGGCCATTTCGAGCAGCGCGGACACGTGTTGTGCTTTGAGTTCGGAGAGTTGCATGGAGGGGTCTACCAGGGAAGAGTGCGGGGGAAGAGTGCAGTGGGATCAGTGCGAGGAAGGGTGCGATGGATGGGGCGCACGTGACGGGCGCCGCGGATTTGCAGCGGACCCGACGACCCGCGGGGCCCGCGAGAATGCGGCGGGAGGCCTTTGGCCGCCCGCCGCGACCGACATCTACAGGTTGCTGTCGATAAAGGCGACCAGCTCCGGTTTCTTCAGTTGACCCACCCGCGTCCCAACCACGGTGCCGTTCTTGAACAGCATCAGGGTCGGGATGCCGCGAATGCCGTATTTGGCCGGCGTGGCCTGGTTCTCGTCGACATTGACCTTGGCCACCGTCAGCCGCCCGTCATAGTCCTTCGCGATCTCCTCCACCAGCGGCGCAATGGCCCGACACGGGCCGCACCACTCGGCCCAGTAGTCGACCAGAACCGGGCTCGAGGCTTTCAGAACATCCAGATCGAATGATGCGTCACTGACGTACTTGATATCACTCATTGGAAATCCACGGTAACGCGAAATGCCGGAACGCTTCAGTTTCCCGCTTGCGGGATGCGCACAGGGTGGGCCGATTTCAGGGGCGTGCCGGGCCAACAACACCGGCGGCTTCATCCGCTGACACTTGGCCCCGCATTTCGTCCTTGCGCACGACCGGTGTGCTGAACGCGTATGGTAACACTTTGGCGGTCCAATCCGGAAGACCGATCGTCGTGAACCTGGAGACGGTCAGCGCACCGCTGGACGGGCGCTGGTGGGACGTTGCGGCCTCGCGGCTGCTCGAATTCACCGCCCGCTGCGGCTTGCCCGACCACGATCTGCGCGCGCTCACCGTGCTGGTACCGCGGCTGTCGGATGCGCCCTGGCTGCGCGCCGCCCTGCACCGTGCGTTGGGCGGGGGCGCCGGCTGGGTGGCGCCGCGCATCGCGACGCTGGAGCGCTGGGTGGGAGCGCCGGGGGCGCAGACGCAGCGGCTGGTGGAGCTGTACGAGGCGCTGCGCGCCAGCGACTGGGCCCGCGAGGCCTTCGGCGAGCGGCCGGCGGCGTTGTGGGCGCTGGCGGCGGAGCTGGCGGGGTTGGCCGACGAGCTCACGCTGGCCGCGGTCGGGTCGGACCCGGCCTTTGAAGGGCGCTGGCGCGACAGCGTCGCGCGCCATTTTCAGCGCCGCGCTGCGCGGGCCGCCAGCGTGCAGTCGCAGCTGGTGCTTCAGCTGTGGAAGGCGCATTCCAGCGCGCAGTTCGGCGCCGGCGCGCTGTTAAGGAACTGGGCGCGCCGGGCGCCCCGCGCGCACGGCCCCCTGGCGCTGCTGGCGCCCTTCGGGCTGCCGCCCTGGCAGCAGGTGCTGCTGCACGGCCTGGCCCGCGCGCAACCCGTCTGTGCCGTGCTGGGCGACCTGCGCGCGGCGCTGTCCCGGCACGGCTGGCTCGAGCTCACCTGGCCCGAGCTGGCTGCGCCGGACCAGCCGCCGGCGCCCATGGCCTGGCGCTGCGAGGCAGCGCGCGCGCAGGCGCCGCCGCAGCTGAGAATCCTGCCCGCCCGCTCGCTCGAACAGGAGGCCAGCGCCGCCGCCTACCAGGTCGAAAGCTGGCTGCGCGACGGGGCCGGGCGCGTCGCGCTGATCGCGCTGGACCGGCTCACCGCGCGGCGCGTGCGCGCGCTGCTGGAGCGGGCCCGGATCCTGGTGGCCGATCAGGCCGGCTGGAAGCTGTCCACCACCAGCGCCGCGGCGGCCGTGATGCGCTGGCTCGAGCTGGCGGGCGGCGATTTCCGCATCCGCGATCTGCTGGACTGGTTGCGTTCGCCGTTCGTGCTGGGCGGCCGGCCCGAACGGCTGGCCGCCGCATGGCAGATCGATCAGGTGGCCCGCTCCAGCGCGCTGGCCGGCGGCCTGCGGGCGATCGATCGCGCGCTGAGCCGCCATCACGGTCTGCACGAAGATCGGCCGGGACCGGTGAGCGACGCGCGTGCCGTGCTGGCACAGCTGGCCGCCCAGGCCCGCCACCTGCGATCGGCCGACACGCTCGATGCGCTCAGCGTCTGGCTGGATGCCTCGCTCGACGCTCTGGGCATGCGCGAGGCCCTGGCGCGCGACCCGGTCGGCAGCGACGTGCTGCGCGAGCTCGGGCACCTGCGCGACAGCATGGCCGCCAGCCGCGTGCGGATGTCGCTGCCGGCTTTCCGCGAGCTGCTGGCGCAGCACTTCGAAAGCACCAACGCGAGCGGGGCGGGTGCGGACAGTGCGGTCGTGATGACGTCGCTGGCAGGGGCGTGCCTGCGCGGATTCGACTGCGCGATCCTGATCGGCGTGGGTGCCGAGCATCTGCCCTCCAGCACCGAGCCGGGCGTGCTGATTTCCGCGGGGGTGCGGCGCGACCTGGGCCTGGCGACGCTGGCCGATGCGCATCGCGCGCAGGCCGTTGAACTGGCCACGCTGCTGTGCTCGGTGCCGGCTGCCGCGGCCACCTGGCGCATGCGCGAGCGCGACGAGCCGCGCGCGCTGTCGCCCTGGCTGGATCGGCTGCGCGTGATGGCCGCGCGGGCGGGCTGGCCCGATCCGGTCGCCGCCTTCGAGGCTCCGATCCGGACCGTGCCGGCCCGGCCGTCGCGGCGGCCCGCCCCGGGCGCCGCGCACCGGCTGCCGGACCGCTTGAGCGTGGGGGCCTGCCAGAGCCTGGTGGACTGCCCGTACCAGTTCTATGCGCGCTACCTGCTCGGCCTGCGCCGGCGCGAGCTGGCTTCCGACCTGCCCGACAAGCGCGACCTGGGCACCGCGCTGCACACGATCCTGTATCGGCTGCACTGCGACTTCGATCCGGATCGCCTGGAGCGGATGACCGATATCGAGGTGCAGCAGGCGCTGGAGCACATCGTGCGCGAGGTGTTCGATGCCGAGCTGCGCGAGCGGCCCGCCTTGATCGCGTACCGGCGCCGGCTGCTCGACCTGATGGCGGACTACGTGCGCTGGCTGCGCCGGCGCACTGCGGCCGGCTGGCGCCTGCAATCGGTCGAAACCGCGTTCCGGCTGCCGTTGCGCCTGGACCTGTTCCGCAGCGTCGAGCTCTCGGGCCGGATCGACCGGATCGACGCACGCGGGGCCGACGAGATCGAGCTGATCGATTACAAGACGGGCTCGCGCGAAAAGGTGCGCGACGCCGCGGACGATCCCGGCGAGAACATCCAGCTGCCGCTGTATGCACTGGCCTGCTTCACCGCGCCTTCCGCCCTGGCCTCCGTAGCCCCGGCGGAAGCCGGGGCGGAGGAGGCCGCGGCTGCTGCCGCGGCTACGTCGGCCAAGGCCTCCAACCCGGCGGCCGAGGCCTGCGTCAAGGCGAGCTATTTGAGCTTCGAGCGCTCCGGCGAGGCGGACCGGCGTTCGGCGGGCGCCGTGCGGCAGTTTGCGGCGGCCGAACCGTTCGACCGCTGGGTCGCTCTGGTGCGGGACCGCCTGCTGGTCGATCTGACCCGGATCTCGCAAGGCGCGGGCCTGGAAGCGCTCGGCGCCGAGCCGACCTGCTCGCATTGCGAGATGCGTGGCCTGTGCCGGCGCGCCGAATGGGGCCCCGGATAAGAGCGATGAGCGAGTACCTGTGGGACGGGCAGCCGGTAACGCATCAGCGCTTCGTGCAGCGCGCGCTCGACCCGGGTGCGAGCGCCGTGGTCGAGGCCTGTGCCGGCAGCGGCAAGACCTGGCTCCTGGTCGGGCGGATCGTGCGCCTGCTGCTGGCCGAGGTGCCGCCGGCGCAGATCCTGGCGATTACCTTTACGAGGCGGGCCGCGCAGGAAATGCGCCAGCGCCTGCTGGAAAACCTGGCGGCGCTGGCGCGCTCGGACCGCAGCGAGGCGGTGCTGCTGCTGCAGGAGCGCGGCCTGGCGGCCGGCGAGGCGCTGGCGGCATGGCCGGCGGCGCGCGACCTGTACGAGCGGGTGGCCTCGGCCGAGCCGAGCGTTTCCATCGAGACGTTTCACGGCTGGTTCTGGCGGCTGCTGCGCCGCGCGCCGCTCGGAAGCGGAGTGGCGCACACGGCGAGCCTGGTGGAGGCGCCGCGCCGCTTGCTGGAGGAGGCCTGGAGCGAGTTCGCCGGCGGCCTGCTCGAGCCGGATGACCCGCTGCTGGCCGATTACGAAGAACTGGTGACCCGGCTCGGCGGCTTCAATACGGACCGGCTGCTGCGCAACTTCGTGACCAAGCGGGCCGAGTGGTGGAGCTTCGGCGGCGATGATGGCGGCCGGGCCATCGAGCGCGCGTGCGAGCCGATGCGCGAGGCGCTGCGGGCGGGCGGCTTTTCGGCGTCGTGCCACCCCGGCGAAAAGCTGCGCCAGCCGCTCTTTGTTCAGACCGTCAGCGCGCTGATGGCGTGCTGGCAGCGCGTCGAGCGGCCGGCGAAGCTGCTGGTTGCCGCGATCGAAGCGGCGCAACGGTTCCTGCGCGAGGCCGCCGATCCGCAGCAGGACCTGGCGCGCGCTGCCGAACTGCTGTTGACGACCCGGCACGCAACGCCGAGAAAGGCGCTCGACCCGACGCCGCCGGGCGGGCCGCTGTCCGAGCCGCTCTACCGGGACCTGTGGTCCGGGGCCATCGATACCGTGCAGGCCGTGCGCGCGGCCGAGATCGAATGGCAGGCATTGCGCGTGAACGAGTGCGGCCTGCGCTGCGGCGAGCGCCTGCTGCAGGCCTACGAGCGGCGCAAGCGCGACGCCAACGTGCTGGACTTCACCGACATCGAGTGGCATGCCGACCGGTTGCTGCGCGACGAATCCACGGCTGCCTACATGCAGGCGAGCCTCGATGCGCGTTACCGCCACCTGCTGGTGGACGAATTCCAGGACACCAGCACGCTGCAGTGGCGGGCGCTGCGATGCTGGCTCGACGCCTACGAGGGCGATGTGGACCGCCCGACCGTCTTCGTCGTGGGCGACCCGAAGCAATCGATCTATCGCTTCCGGCGCGCCGAGCCGCGCGTGTTCGAGGCGGCGCGCCGTTACCTCGCGCAGCGCCTGCAGGCCGCCCACCTGCGCACCAACGTGACCCGCCGCAACCCGGCGGCGCTGGTGTCGATGCTCGATTCGGTGTTCGCCCAGCGCAACCCGCTGTACCAGCCGCAAAGCTCGCATGCCCGCCACGACGGGCACTTCGTGCTGCTGCCGCTGCCCGATCCGCCGCCGGCGGCACACCGGCGCGGCGCGGCCCCACAGGCCCTGCGCGACGTGCTGCGCGAGCCTCGGCCCGCGCCGCGCCCGGATTCCCACGAATCGGAAGGGCGATTGCTGGCCGCCGAAATCGCCCACTGGGTGGACTGCCTGCAGGTGCCGGACGAGGCGGGCCCGCGGCCGGCGCGCTGGAGCGATGTGGTCGTGCTGCTGCGGCGGCGCACCCACATGGCCTCGCTCGAGCGCGCTTTGCGCGAGGCGGGCGTGCCGACGCTGTCGGATCGGCGCGGCGGCCTGCTGGAGAACGCCGAAATCGCCGACCTGGTGGCGCTGCTCGAATTCCTGTGCTCCGAAGACGACCTGAGCCTGGCGCACGCGCTGCGCGCGCCGCTGTTTGGCTGCAGCGACGAAGATCTGCAGGCGATCGCCTCCGGTCAGGGCGCGACCTGGTGGTCGCGCCTGGCCGCTTTGCCCGGCCCCAGCACCGTGCTGAAACGGGCGCGCGGGCTGCTGGCTGGCTGGCTGCAGGCGGCCGGCGTGCTGCCGGTGCACGACCTGCTGGACCGGATTTTCGATGAGGCCGAGCTGCGCGCCCGCTACGCGGCCTGCGTGCCGCGCGAACGCGGCGTCCAGGTGCAGGCCAACTTCGATGCCTTCCTCGAGCTCGCCCTGACGCTCGATGCGGGCCGCTTTCCGACCTTGACGCGCTTCCTGGACGAGGTGCTGTGGATCCGCGACCGCGATGGAGAAACGGTCGAGGAAGGGGTGGCCATTTCGGACGAGGCGGTGCGCCTGATGACGATCCACGGCGCCAAGGGCCTGGAGGCGCCGATCGTGGCGATCGCCGATGCGTGCGCCGAGGACGGTCCGCCCGACCGCTACGATGTGCTGATGGACTGGCCGCCCGAGCAGGCGCTGCCGGAGCACTTCTCGCTGATCGCTCGCGCCCATCAGGGCGGCGCCGGCCGCCGGCGCTGGCTCGATGCGGACGGCGAACAGCGGCGGCAGGAAGACTGGAACCTGATGTACGTGGCGATGACGCGCGCGCGCCAGGTGCTGATCGTGTCGGGAAGCGGGCAGGGTGGCGCGACTGAGACCTGGTATCAGCGCCTGCAGGGCGCCATTGCCACCAGCCCGGCCTCCTTCGCCAAGGCTCCCTCCTTCGCTACCAGCCCGGCCTCCTTCGCCAAGGCTACGGAGGCCTGGCCGGCTGCATCCGCGGCTTTCGCCGCGGATGCAGCCGGCCAGCCGCGCAGCTTTGTGGAATTCAAACCGCAGCCGCTGCCGACCGGGCGGCGCCTGAACAACGCCGAAACCGAAGCGATCCGGATCGGCAAGGCCTGGCACGCGTTGCTGCAGCGCGCCCCGGAGGATTTCGAACCGCAGGTGCAGCACATCGGTGCCGAGTTCGCGCTCAGCCCGGGCCAAGCCCAGCAGGTGTTGGAGGCCGCACGGCGGGTGACCGGGTCGGCGCAACTGGCGCCCTTTTTCAGGCCATCGGTTGCGGCCTGGAACGAGCTGGAGCTGGTCGAGGCGTCCGGTGAGTCGCTGCGGATCGACCGGCTGGTCGAGCTCGACGAGGCCGTGTGGATTCTGGACTACAAGTGGCGCTGCCTGGATTCGGAACGCGAAGCCTACTGGCGACAGCTCGCGCGCTATGCGGCCGCGATCGAGTCGTTGCGACCGGGCCGGCCGGTCCGCACGGCGCTGGTGCTGTCCGACGGTTCGCTGCTGGAGACGGACCCCGGATCCGGGCGCTGATAAGATCAGCAGCGGCGGGCCCCCTCGCATCGAGGCGCCGTAAACCTGGTCAGGTCGGGAACGAAGCAGCCATAGCGGAATTCCCCGAGTGCCGAGGATCAGGCTCGCCTTTTCCGAAACTACCGGCCCAAGGACGCGGACATGAGCAGCTCGCTGCGCATCGAACCGGCGCGCCCGCAGCACGCGGCGGTGCTCCTGTCGCTGGTGCGCGATCTGGCGCGCTTCGAGAAACTGGAACACCAGGTGGTCGCGACCGAAGAGCAGCTCAGCGAGGAGCTGGGCGCCAGGCGCCCGGTCATCGAGGCCTCGATCGCGTGGGAGGGCACTGAGGCGGTCGGCTTTGCGCTGTACTTCCACAACTTCTCGACCTTCCTGGGGCGGCGCGGACTGTACCTGGAGGACCTGTACGTGGTGCCCCACGCGCGCGGGCACGGCGTCGGACGCGCCCTGATCGCGCACGTGGCATCGATTGCGGTGGCGCGCCGGTGCGGCCGCTTCGACTGGGCCGTGCTCGACTGGAACGAGCACGCGATCGACTTTTACCGCTCGCTCGGCGCCGAGCTGCTGGCCGACTGGCGCATCTGCCGCGTCACCGGCGAGGCGCTGGACCGGCTCGGGCAGGCTGGATCGGCATGAGCTACCAGGTTCTCGCCCGCAAGTGGCGGCCGCGCGATTTCAGCTCGCTGATCGGCCAGGACCACGTGGTGCGCGCGCTGACGCACGCGC
>DASZFP010000014.1:0-11232 GCA_035939615.1 Burkholderiaceae bacterium
ACCCCTTCATGAAGCGCGTGCGCTCGGGCAGGCTGCACACTGCCTCGACCACGCAGCGGTCGAGCAGTCTGAAGTCGCCCGCGTTGGGCGGAATCTCGATCGAGGAGCCCACTTTCATCAACGCGTAGAACATCCGCGTGCCGACCCGCTTCAGCGCCGACTCGCCGCGGCGGTCGCGCCGCACCGCGTACACCATGTCGGCGCCTTCGCGCCAGGCCTGCAGCATCTGCGGCAGGAGGTCCACCGGGTGCTGCAGGTCTGCGTCCAGCGTGAACACCACGTCGCCGCGGGCGTGATCCAGGCCGGCGCCCAGCGCCGCTTCCTTGCCGAAGTTGCGCGAAAGCTGCAGGCACACCACGCCGGGCCGCGTCAGCCACGGCGCAAGCGCCGCTACGGTGTTGTCGCGGCTGCCGTCGTCGACGACCACCACCTCCCAGGTCGGCGACATGGCCTGAAGCTGCCGGGTCAGCTGTTCCAGCAGGATCGGCAGATTGTCCGCCTCGTCGTGAGCGGGTACCACGCACGACAGCGAGGGCTGAAGCGGGCGAGTCGGTGCAACGGCCGGCGCCACGGCTGCGAACTGCTGCTGCGCGGGTGGGCGCTCGACGGCCTGCACCGGGGGCTGGTTTCCCATGATGGAACTTTACGCGAACCGCGCCGCTTCGGCTCCCGCGCCGCAGCGCCGACGCTCTAAACTGTTGCCCGTGCCGGTCTTTCCTGGATCGATCGCCCCGTGAACTTCCGTCTTCCTGCGCCACCCCAGCCGTTCGTTCCGATTGCCGGCAGTGCGGATGCATTCCCGGTGCACCGGATCTACTGCGTCGGCCGCAATTACGCGGACCATGCACGCGAGATGGGGGCCAGCGGCCGCGAGGCGCCGTTCTTCTTTGCAAAGCCCGGCGATGCCGTGCTGCATGCCGCCTCCGGGCCGATCGACATCGTCTACCCCGACCGCACTGCAGACCTGCAACACGAGATCGAGCTGGTGGTCGCCATCGGGGCGCCCGGCTACCGCGTCACCATGGCGCAGGCGCGGGGCCTGGTCTGGGGCTACGCGGTCGGCCTCGACCTGACGCGACGCGACCTGCAGGCAGAGGCGAAGCGCCTGGGCCGTCCATGGGAGGTCGGCAAGGGCTTTGACGGCGCAGCGCCCATCGGCGCGATCGTTCCTGCCGGGCAGGTCGGAGCGCTGGGCCCGCAGCGCATCTGGCTGGACGTCAACGGGCAGCGCCGGCAGCAGGGGGTCCTGTCGCAGATGATCTGGAGCGTCGAAGAGACGATTGCAGAGCTGTCGGGATTTTTCGAGCTCGCCGCCGGCGATCTGATCTTCACCGGCACTCCGGCCGGCGTCGGCCCGCTCGCGCCGGGCGATCGGCTCGAAGGCGGCATCGATGAGATCGGCACGATCCAGGCCACCGTGCTGCCGCGGCGATGAAGCTGTACAGCTACTTTCGCTCCTCGGCCGCGTTCCGGGTTCGGATCGCCTTGAACCTGAAAGGCGTGCCCTACGAGATCGTCCCGGTGCACCTGCTCCGGCACGGCGGCGAGCAGTTCGCCGAGGTCTACGCCCGCACCAACCCGCTGTCGCTGATCCCGGCGCTCGATGACGGCGGCCAGGTGCTGACGCAATCGCTGGCGATCATCGAATACCTGGACGAGCAATATCCCGAGCCGCCGCTGCTGCCGGCCGATCCGCTGTCCAGGGCGTATGTGCGAGCGATCGCTCTGTCGATCGCGTGCGACATTCATCCGCTGAACAACCTGCGCGTGCTGCGTTACCTGAAGCGCGAGCTGGACCTGCCCGATGAAAAGAAGGACGCGTGGTACCGGCACTGGATCGAGCTGGGTCTCGGGCAGCTCGAGCGGGTCGTGGATTCGAGCGGGCGCAGCGGGCGCTACGTGCTGGGCGATCAGGTCACGATCGCCGACGCGACGGTTGTGCCGCAGATCTTCAATGCGAGGCGCTTCGGTTGCGATCTGGCCAAGGCCCCGACGCTCAATGCGATCACCGACCGTTGCATGCAGCTCGACGCGTTCGCACGGGCCGAGCCCTCGGCCCAGCCGGATGCGGAGTAAAGCGCTGGCCGGTGCGGCTCAAAGCCCGTTCAGCGCCGGCCGAAAACGCCGCACCCGCGCGCGCAGCGCGCGCAATTCGACCGGCCTGAGCGAGGCGCTGGCGCGCCGGTAACGCGCATCCTCCAGCGCCTGCAGCAGCGCGCAGGCCTCTTCGGCCTGCGCCGGCCTCAACCGGGGCGCAAGCCGTCGCTTCAAGTCCGACAGGCCTTCGCAGGCCGGAGCGCTCAGCCCCGCCAGTTCCAGACGCATCCGGAACTGAGCCACCAGCTCCGACAACGGGTCGCGCACCTCGCGATGGCGCAGCGTCACCGCGGCCAGCACCAGCAGCAGCGAGGTAATGGTCACGGCGAAAGCGATCGACAGGTTGCGCCAGGACGGGGCCATGCCCAGCTGCGAAATGAACGACCGTTGCCGATCGGCAGAGTAACTCAGCACCGCCTGGTTCCAGAGGTTCTCGATCGCCTCCCAGTTCATCCGGAACGTCCCGATCCATCCGAACAGGCCCCCTGCGCCGCGGTAGCGTGAAAGCCCGTACTGGCTCGCCAGCTCCGCTTCGCCCTGCTCGATCCGCACCGGCGACACCACGGCGGTCGGATCGACCCGCGTCCAGCCGCGGCTTGGCAGCCAGACCTCAGCCCACGCGTGCGCATCGGATTGGCGCACTGTCAGGTTGCCGTCGACCGGATTGATCTCGCCGCCCTGATAGCCGGTCACGACCCGGGCCGGAATTTCGGCCGCTCTCATCAGCACCACGAATGCGGCCGCGTAGTGCTCGCAGAAGCCTAAACGGGTCTCGAACAGGAAGTCGTCGATCGAATCGCGCCCGAGCAGCGGCGGGCGCAGCGTGTAGTGATAGCCCCCGCGCCGGAAGTGATTGAGCACGGCGTCGACCACCGCGGCATCGCGCGCGTGCGGATCGGGGTCGGACGGATCGACGATCTGGTTGCGCAGGTCCACGGCGAACTGGCGCGTCCTGGGGTTGTAGCCGGGCGGCAGCGGCAGCCACTGTTTCAGCTCGGGGTCCGGCTTGAACGGGCCGACCCGGAACTGGGGATAGCTGCGTACCCGGTAGCGCACGCGATCCCTGAAGTTGTTGCCCGATACCTGCTGAAGATTGGTGGAAAGAATGGATTCGAAGTCATCGCTCGTCACCGAGTTCGCCAGTTCCAGCGCCAGCACCCAGTTGCGGTTGGTCGGCTCCATCGTGACCGTGTAATCGACCCCCCTCTTTGGATCGAAAATTAACCGTGACCTGTCGATACTGTTCTGGGCCAGACGGCTCTGGCCGGACCAGGTTCGTCCGTCGAAATCGCCGAATACCGGGCCCCTCCAGTACAGCTGGTCGGGGCTGGGCGGCTGACCGTTGAACTTCGCGCGCAAGGCCACTGCGTCCGACTCGATCAGCCGGTTGATCGATCCGGGCGACATCGAATCGGACAGTCCGGTCGAGGAGGACATGTCGGCTCTGGCAAACGCGAACAGTGGCACTTGCAGCCGGGGAAACAGCACGAACAGGGCGATGGTCAGCGGCAGCGACTTGACGAAGATACCCAGCACCAGGGCGGACTTGCGCTTCGCCGTCAGATCCGTATCGGCCAGGTTGATGCTGAGCAGGATGAAGAACAGCAGCAGCGTCGTGCAGATCGACAGCAGCGCCACCAGCAGGTCCTGCTGATACAGGAACAGCGTGATCTGCACGAAAAACGTCAGGAACACGACCAGGTTCAGGTCGCGCCGGCCGCGCAGCTCCAGCAGTTTCAGCGCGATCAGCAGCACCAGCAGATTGACCCCGGCCTCGTGCCCGACGATCGAACCGTGCTGCAGCCACACCAGCACGGTGGCCGT
This sequence comes from Burkholderiaceae bacterium, assembly GCA_035939615.1. GTDB lineage: Bacteria > Pseudomonadota > Gammaproteobacteria > Burkholderiales > Burkholderiaceae_F > VBCK01. Next base: position 3,922 of record DASZFP010000014.1, read on the forward strand.
GGCCAGCAGCGGAACCATCGCGATCCGTCCGGGCGGCGGCCGCCGCGCGATCGTCAACCAGGCGCGCCAGAACCACAGCAGGCAGATCAGCGCGATCGACCACCATGGAAGGTGCAGGAAGTGAGGGGCCACCGCGATCAGCACGGCCACCAGCAGGATCCCGACGTCGCGGCGATCGCGCGCGCCGCTGGAAACCTGGGGTTGCAGCCACCAAGCCAGGCCCCGTCTGAGCCTGTCCGACCAGCGCAGGGGCGGGCGTGATGCCGGGGCCGGGATCGCCGCCATGGATCAGGCCTCGAACAGCGCCAGCGCTTGCAGGCAGCGCTCGCGGTGCTCGTGTCCGCGTCCCATCTCGACCTGCGATGTCGGCAGCCGCAACCCGTACGACAGGCCTGCGGCTTCGGCCATCAGCACCCAGCGGGCCAGCCTGGACAGATGTTGCTCGACATCCAGGTGCGGCGGGAGCAAATCGAAGTCCAGCCACACATCGCCGCTGCCGGTGGACTCGAAGAATTTGACCGACAGCTCGTCGCTGCGCGCTGCCAGCCGCCAGGCGATCATCTTCTGGGGGTCGCCCGGCTGGTAGGGACGCACGCCGGAGAACTCGTCCCCGCCGGCGGTGATGCCGCTGGACTCGTCGTGTCCGGTTCCGACCGGCGGCAGCGCAGGCGCGTCGCTCTCGGGCGACGGGTAGACCAGCGTCGACAGGTCGGGCCGGATGTACGACCAGGCTTCCCACAGGCCGAAGGGAAAGCGCGTCGACAGTCGGATCCGGGGGCAATCGCGCCGGCCGCGCCGCCGCGTGGGCAGTCCGACGCCGACCCGCCGCACGTTGCCTGCAGGCACGTCGACCCAGGTACCGGGCATCGGCTCCTCCAGTGCCTTGTCGGGAATGCGCCAGCGTCGCGCTGGCAGCATGAAGTTGAAGTTCAGCGCATAGCGCTCGGTTGGATATGGATTGCTGACGGTCAGCTCGAACGAGGCGACGTCTCCGGCATGCACCGGGTCGGCGCGCTGGCCGCGAATCGTCAGTCCCGAAAGATTGCGGTGCGTGTGGTACATGCCCACCAGCGCCATGCTGACGACGGTGAAGGTCAGCAGATACCCCAGTTGCAAGGAGAAATTGATCGAGCCGATCAGCAGTACGAACACGACCAGCCAGAACACCAGGCCGGTGCGGGTCGGCAGAATGTAGATCCGGCGCCGGTCCAGCAGCACATCGCCCGTCTCGGTGCCGCGGTACCGTTCGATCCAATCGGCCAGCAGGGGCGATTGGGGCAAGGCGTTCATGGCACGGCGACGATTTCAAGCAACTGCGCCGCCAGGTCGCGCCCGTGCAGGGCCCGGGTGCCGTCCCGGCTGGCGGCGCGCAGGCGGTGGCTGGCGACCGACGGAACGACGTTCTGGATGTCTTCCGGGATCACGTGATCGCGCCCATCCAGCCAGGCCCAGGCGCGCGCGGCCGCCAGCAACGCCAGCCCGGCGCGGGGGCTCAGTCCCTCCGAGAACTTGCTCGAGTTGCGCGTGTGCGCCAGCAGCGCCTGCACGTAATCGAGCAGCGCCTCCGAGCAGAACACCTTCTTGACCTCCTGCTGCGCCGCCAGCAGATCGGTGCTGCGGGCGACCGCGGAGACCGACTTCAACAGGTCGCGCCGCGATTCGCCGGCCAGCAGCTGGCGCTCGGCTGCGCGATCCGGGTAGCCGAGCGAGATGCACATCAGGAAGCGATCCAGCTGGGACTCCGGCAGCGGAAACGTGCCGACCTGGTGCAGCGGATTTTGCGTTGCGATCACGAAGAACGGCTGCGGCAGCGGGCGCGCCAGACCGTCGACCGACACCTGGCTTTCCTCCATCGCTTCCAGCAGCGCGCTCTGGGTCTTGGGGCTGGCCCGATTGATCTCATCGGCCAGCAGCACCTCGGAGAAAACTGGTCCCGGATGAAAAACGAATTGCCCGCTGTTGCGGTCGTAGACCGACACACCGATCACGTCCGACGGCAGCAGGTCGCTGGTGAACTGGATCCGGCGAAACGGCAGGCCCAGGGACATCGAGATCGCGTGCGCCAGCGTGGTCTTTCCCACGCCCGGGGCGTCCTCGATCAGCAGATGGCCGCCCGCCAGCAGGCAGGCCAGACTCTGGCGGATCTGCAGTTCCTTGCCGACGATGATTGTCGCGATCCGGCTGGCGCAATCACGGATTTTCTCTAACATGGAACCTCTATAGCATTAAAGACACCAGGAGACAGAAGGTGCCGACCGGGTTGTTGTCTCATCCGTTGTGCGCGGCCCATGAGATGGGCGACTGGCATCCCGAATGTCCGGCCCGGCTGACGGCGATCCACGACCAGTTGATCGCCTCCGGGCTGTTGCCGTTCCTCGAGTACATTGACGCCCCGGCGGCCCCGATGGAGGCCATTATCCGTGCCCACACCCCGGAATACGTCGAGCGCTTGCGAAGCCGGGCGCCCGAACGCGGGTATGTGGCCCTGGATCCGGACACCTCGATGAACCCGTCCACCTGGCAGGCCGCTCTGCATGCGGCCGGCGCGGTGGTGGAGGCCACCAACCGGGTGATCGACGGCGCTCTTGCCAACGCGTTCTGCGCCGTGCGTCCGCCGGGGCACCACGCCCGTCCGGATGCGGCGATGGGCTTCTGCCTGCTCAACAACGTTGCGATCGGCGCGCTGCATGCTCTGGAGGTCCATGGTCTGGAGCGTGTTGCCATCATCGACTTCGATGTTCACCACGGCAACGGAACCGAGGAAATGTTTGCCGGTGATGAACGGGTGCTGATGGCCAGTTTCTTCCAGCATCCGTTCTATCCGTATACCGGCACCGAAAATCCCGCGAATAACATGGTGAATGTCCCGCTGCCGGCCGGAACGAACGGGGTGAAAGTGCGCGCGGTGGTCGACGAGATCTGGATGCCGCGCCTGGTCCGGTTCGGACCGCAGCTGATCGTGATTTCGGCCGGGTTCGATGCGCATCGAGAGGACGACCTGGGTCAGATGAGCCTGGTCGAGTCCGACTATGCCTATATCACGGGGCGCATGATGGAGTTGGCGACGCAGCACTGCCAGGGCCGCATCGTCAGTTCGCTGGAGGGCGGCTACAACCTGAGCGCGCTCGCCCGCAGCGTGGTGGCGCACTTGCGAGTGCTGGCGCGGCTCTGACTGCGGTTGCCGGATAGGAGTTCACCATGAATGCTCCCGAATCGCCCTCCAGTGCCGAGCCGGTCGTGCTGTCGCGCGCCGGCGCCGGCATCGTGCGCCTGACGCTGAACCGCCCGCAGCAGTTCAACGCACTGTCCGAGCAGCTGCTGGCGCAGCTTCATGCCGAGCTGGATCGGATCGCCGAGGACCGCACGGCCCGGGTGGTCGTGATCGCGGGCGCCGGCAAGGCCTTCTGCGCGGGCCACGACCTGAAACAGATGCGGGCCAACCCGAGCCTGGAGTACTACCAGCGGTTGTTCGCGGACTGCGCGTGGGTGATGCGGCGCATCCAGACGCTGCCGCAGCCGGTGATCGCCCGCGTGCACGGCATCGCGACCGCGGCGGGCTGCCAGCTGGTCGCGATGTGCGACCTGGCGGTCGCGGCCAGCGAGGCGCGCTTCGCCGTCTCCGGCATCAATGCAGGTCTTTTCTGCTCGTCGCCCGCGGTCGCGCTGTCGCGCAACGTCGGCCGCAAGGCCGCCTTCGAGATGCTGGTCACCGGTGACTTCATCGATGCCGAAACGGCGCGGGGGCGCGGGCTGGTCAACCAGGTGGTGCCGCTCGCCGAGCTGGACGCTGCCATCGCGCGCCTGGCCGACCAGATCCTGGCCAAGCCGGCCAAGGCGGTCGCGATGGGCAAGGACCTGTTCTACCGGCAGCTCGAGATGGGGATCGACGCCGCCTACCAGCTGGCCGGGCAAACGATGGCGTGCAACATGATCGACGAGGTGGCCCAGGAGGGCGTGGACGCCTTCATCAACAAGCGCGCCCCTAAGTGGCCATCGGCCACTTAGGTTTTACGCCGCCTTGAGCAACTGCGGCCGTTGCCGCCGCGCGGCAGGCCGCGGGTCTCCCGCCTCCGGTCGGCTCGACAGATCCAGCCTGAGCGTCAGGCAGTAAGCCGCGCCGCCCGAGCGATTGAACGACTCCAGCGGCACCACGTGCACCTGATACCCACGCGCGGTCAGCGTCTCGCGCAACGCGTCGCTCGCGTGGCACACGACCACGTTCTCACCCAGGCAGACCGAGTTGACGGCCAGGTGCTCGGCGTCCGCGGCGCTGGCCTCAATCAGCAGATCCTTGTCGACCAGGTCCCGGAGCATGTCGCACGACTGCGCCGAAAAGGCGGCCGGGTAATAAAGGACCTCGCCGCCGGACAGAACGCACAGGCAGGTATCCAGGTGGTAGAAGCGCGGATCGACCAGCTCCAGGGCGACCGTCGGAACCGAGAAGATCCGGGCGATCACATCGGCCATCGGGCGGCTCGAGCGCTGACCCCATCCGGTCCACAGCAGCTTGCGGGTCGGATCCCAGATCGCATCGCCCGCCCCTTCGAAGTGCAGGTCCTCCGGGGTCTCGACGATCGAATCGATGAAGCCCTTCGCCCGCAGCGCCTCGAAGAAGGCTCGGTTTTGAATCTGCTCCATCCTGCGCTCGGGATGGCGAAACCGCGCCAACAGAGCGGTGCGGTCCAGCACCAGCGCCGCATTGGCGGTGAAGACCAGGTCGGGCAGGCCGGGCTGCGCCGCCTGCACTTCCACCTGCGCGCCCAGGCGCTCGTACATACCTTTCAGGGCCTTCCAGCCCTGTTCGGCCTGGCGCCGCAGTTGCCCGGCCGAGCTTTCCCATTGGACCGGATCCATCCACGGATTGATCCGGTAGCTCACCTCGAAGTGCTCGGGCGCGCTCATCATCAGCCGTGCGCGCGGCCCCTGGGTAGCCTGCGGCGCTGCCACGGTGTGGACCGCCAGCCGCGGTGCCCGCACGACCGGGTCGGCCAGCGCCGTCTCGAACTGGCGCAGCGTATCGGCGAACACGTCGATGCCCCAGTCGAGCGCGTCGCGCGAAATGGTGAGCGGCGGTGCGAACCGGATCACCGTTGCGTGCGTGTCCTTGGTCAGCACGCCGCGCTCGGCCAGGCGCTCGACCACCTCGCGGGCGCTGATGCGCTCGTCCAGCTCCACCCCGACCCACAGCCCGCGGCCCCGCACCCCGCGGATGAACGGGCTCGCGATCGCCCCCAGCCGCGCGATCAGGTGCGCCCCCAGCGCGGCGCTGCGCGCGACCAGCCCTTCGTCCTCGATCACGCGCAAAGCCTCCAGACCGACCGCGGCGGCGAGCGGATTGCCTCCGAACGTGGAGCCGTGGCTGCCGGGCTCGAACACGCCCATGACTTCATGGGTGGCCACGAAGCAGCTCACCGGCAGCAGCCCGCCCCCCAGCGCCTTGCCGAGGATCATCCCGTCAGGACGGATCCCCTCATGCTGGTGCGCGAACCAGCGTCCCGTGCGACCCAGTCCGGACTGCACTTCATCCAGGATCAGCAGCACACGTCGTGCGTTGCACACGGCCCGCACCTCGCGCAGGAAACCGTCCGGCGGGACCACGATGCCGGCTTCGCCCTGGATCGGTTCGAGCAGCACCGCGCAGGTGTTCTCGTTGATGGCGGCTTTCAGCGATTCGATGTCGCCGAAATCGAAGTGCCGGAAGCCGGGACCGAACGGCCCGAAATCGGCGCGATAGGCCGGCTCGGTGGAAAACCCGACGATCGTGGTCGAGCGCCCATGGAAGTTGCCCCGGGCCACGGCGATTTCGGCCGTATCGGGCGCGATGCCCTTGACCCGATAGCCCCAGCGCCGGGCCGCCTTGATCGCCGTTTCGACGGCTTCGGCGCCGCCGCTGGACGGAAGCGCCTGATCCAGGCCGCACAAGCGCGTCAGATGCTCCAGGAACGGGCCCAGCGCCGCGGAGTAGTAGGCGCGCGACGTCACGGCGACCCGGGCTGCCTGGTCGGTCAGCGCCTTGACCAGGCGCGGGTGGGCGTGGCCGTGGCTGACGGCGGAGTAGGCGCTCATCAGGTCCAGGTAGCGGCGACCATCCAGGTCGAACAGCCACTCGCCGCGCCCGCTGTTCACGACCACCGGGATCGGCAGGTAGTTGGGTGCGGCGACTTGTGACTCCAGCTCGATCGACCGATCGGTGGCGGCGCTTTGGGGCAGCATTTCAGATCTCCGAAAAGGGGGTCGCGATCAACCTGGCAGTGTAGGCACCTGCCCGCACAAGGGCGGCGCTTCGGTGCGTGCGGCGGCGCCGACTTGGAAGCGCCGCGCGACGGTGGCCGCGGAAACGGCAGGGTGGGGAGGCAGGCAGGCTATTCCTCCCCGAGGCCTCCTACGGCAGCGGAAAACCGCGGAACGGCTTGATCGTCTGCAGCTCGGGCTTGGACGAAATGCGCTCGATGCCCAGCGTTGCATCGTCGGTCCAGGCGTTGGTCAGATCGCGGTAGTGATCCAGGCTGTCGCAGGCGATGCGCAGCACGTAGTCGGACTGACCCGACACCAGAAAGCACTCGATCACCTCTTCGCTGGCCCGCATCCGGGCTTCGAAGCGGGAGTGGGTGGCGGCCGACTGGTCGCGCAGCGACACCTCGACGAACACCGTCAGCGCGCTGCCGATCTTGCGCAGCTCGATCAGCGCCATGTAGCCCGCGATGATGCCGGCGCGCTCCAGGCGCCGGACCCGATCGAGGCAGGCGCGCGGACTGAGCGCAACTTTCTCGGACAAGGCCTGATTGGTCATCCGGCCGTCGCGCTGGAGCATTCCCAGGATCTGGCGATCGATGCGATCGAGGTCCTTCATGCGGGCTCGGGCGATGCCAGGGCGGCGCGGATCTGTTCCAACGCGGTCGGGTCCTCGATCGTGGTCAAGTCTCCCGGGTCGCGCCCTTCGCAGATGGCCTGCAGCGAACGGCGCAGCAGCTTGCCCGAGCGCGTTTTGGGCAGCGCGGTGACGAAGTGGACCCGGGCCGGCCGGGCCAGGGCCCCCAGTTGCGAGTCGACCACCTTCATCAGATCGGCTTCGAGCGCCCTGCGCTGCGGCAGCGACTCGGTCAGGCGCGCGTCGCGCACCACGGCGAATGCGACGGCGACCTGACCCTTGATGGCGTCGGCGACTCCGACCACCGCCACCTCGGCCACAGCCGGGTGCGAGCAGATCGATTCCTCGATCTCGCGGGTGCCCAGCCGGTGCCCGGCCACGTTGATCACGTCGTCGGTGCGGCCGAGGATGAAGTAGTAGCCGTCCTCGTCGCGGATACCCCA
>DASZFP010000015.1:0-18221 GCA_035939615.1 Burkholderiaceae bacterium
GGGCGATACGGTGTGCCGGTGCGAATGCCAACGTGTTTGCGACGACCGATCGCCCCTCGCCCGCGCAGCGGGAGAGGGGGAGGGGGTGAGGGCCGCGCGCGCAGCCCAGCGGACAGCGACGCACTGGGGGCGACCGATCGCCCCTCGCCCGCGCAGCGGGAGAGGGGAAGGGGGTGAGGGCCGTGCAGAACGACCAGGGGCGGTGTTGCTGGCCGACGGCATCGAATCGACGATGAACACCGATGCCCCCGCCGAAGTCTTTGCTCCGCTTCGCCCGCGGCTTGCGAGCCGATTCGACCGACGCCGAGCATCGTCTGTGGTATTGCCTGCGCTCGCGTCGGATGACGGGAGCAAAATTTCGCCGGCAACACCCGATCGGCCCATACATCGTCGACTTCGTTTGCTTCGAGTCTCGCCTGATCGTCGAGCTCGATGGCGGGCAGCATCAGGAGCCGGCTCGGGCCGACCACTGGCGTGACGAACTGCTCCGCGCGCAGGGCTTCCTGGTGCTGCGCTTCTGGGACAACGACGTTCTTCTTCGGACCGAGGCGGTGCTGGAGGCGATCTGGACGGCGATACAAGACCGCCGACCCTCACCCCCGGCCCCTCTGCCGCAAGCGGGAGAGGGGAGTTAAGTCACGCCCTCTCTCTCCAAGCGGGAGAGGGAGTTGAGTCACCTCTTGTGGGTCAATGCATGCGGCGTGGCGCTGTATCGCCCCTCGCCCGCGCAGCGGGAGAGGGCGGGGGTGAGGGGTCTTTCTTACGGAATGAGTTGTTAGGATCCGCGCTTTGCGCCGTTCCGCTGAAACAATGAGGGCAAGGTGTCACAACGATGAACCGGCTATCGCGCCGTGATGCGCTGCTGTTGGTGCTGCTGACGCTGGCCTGGGGTTTTACCTGGCCCGTGATGAAATACGGCGTGCGCGAACTGCCGCCCCTGTTCTTCCGCACACTGTGCATCGGCGGCGCCCTGCCGATCCTGGCGCTGGTGGCACGCGCCACGTCGGTCCCCCTGGCGGTGAGCCGCTCCGACTGGCCCGATATCGTGCGGCTGGCGGTGCCCAACGTGGTGGTCTGGCACATGGCCGTGATCGTCGCGTTGACACTGCTGCCGGCCGGGCGCAGCGCCATTCTCGGCTACACGATGCCGCTGTGGGCCGCGCTGATCGGCGCGCTGTGGTACGGCGAGCATCCGCCGGCGCGCCACTGGCTGGGCGTGGCGGCGGCGATGCTGGCCACCGGCCTGCTGCTGTCCTCGGAGTTCACCGCGCTGGCGGGCCGGCCCCTGGGTACCTTGCTGATGCTGTTTGCCGCGGCATCGTGGGCTTATGGAACGAACCAGGCGCGCCGGCGCGCGATCCATCTTCCGGCGCTGGCGGCGGTGTTCTGGATGCTGTCGCTGGCGCTGATCGCGCTGCTGGCCGCGAGCATCGCATTCGAGCGCAGCCGGTGGCGCATGCCGCATCCGGGCGAGTGGGCCGCGATCGGATACAACATGACCCTTTCGATCGCGTTTTGCCACGTCGTCTGGCTGCACCTGGCGCGTCGACTGCCGCCGGCGGCAAGCGGACTGTCGATGATGATGATCCCGGTGCTGGGCGTGTTCTCCAGCGTCTGGCTGCTGGGCGAGCACCCGCGCTGGCAGGACTACGTGGCGCTGGCGCTGATCGTCTTTTCCCTGGCCACCGTCCTGCTGCCGGCGCGCGCCAAGGCCGGGCAGCCTCTGAATGCGTCGTAAGCACGGCCTGGGTCCGGCGCCACGCCGCCGGCCCGACCCGCCACTACTGCACCCCGTTTCCCATCAGCGCCAGGCCGTTGTAAACCCGCGTCACGCCGGGTACCGCCATGGCGATATCGCCGGCCATGCCGCGATCGACCTCGGTGTCGACCAGCCCTCCGAGGTAGACGGCGTGACGGTGGGTCTGGATGTCGATGTTGAAGATCCTGAGGGATGAGTGCGCGTTGATCTGCTTACTGACCTCATCACGCAGCTGTGCATCTTCCACGCACGCAGTTTCACACTTCTCGAAGACGGCGCACCCGGCCCCCGACAGGCTGGCGGTCAACGCCAGCAGGGTCACGCACCTGGACGCGAACACGGCATCCCCTTTTCAGCACTCCGGAGACGCTTAGGCCGGCTGGGAGAACGAGAGTTCCGGCGGCCTCAGGCCGAAGCGCGCGCGGCAAGGTGCCGCCGGATCAGCCGCAGCAATTCCTCTTCCTGGTACGGCTTGCCCAGGTATTCGTTGACGCCGAGCTCGAATGCCAGGCTGCGATGCTTGGCAGCGGTGCGCGACGTGATCATCAGGATCGGGATGTTGCGGGTCTCGGGGTTGGACCGTACGGCTCGGGTCAGATCGTAGCCGTCCATCCGGGGCATCTCGATATCCACCAGCAGCACGTCGGGCAGAGCGTCCTGGATCTGCCGCAGGGCGTCCACGCCGTCCTTGGCCAGCATCACCTGAAAACCCTGGCGCTCGAGCAGTCGTTGGGTGACGCGCCGCACCGTCAGCGAGTCGTCCACCACCATGATGGTGGCGCCGAGCACTTCGGCTTCGACGCCGGGGCCGCTGTCGGCCGCAGCCGGCTCGGGAAGCGCGGCAGGCTCCGGGGCGCGGCCGATCAGCTGAACGGGGTTGATGATCAGCACGATCTCGCCGCTACCCAGGATCGTCGCGCCCAGCACGCCCGTCATGCGCGCAACCTGCGGGCCGACGTTCTTGACGACCACTTCCTGGTTGGATGTCAGGTCGTCCACGACGATTCCCAGCCGATCCTCTCCGGAGCGCAGCAGGGCCACCGGGGTCTGGCGCGTCAGCCCCAAAGGAGCGTCGATGCCGAGCAGCTGTGCCAGCGGGCGCAGCACCACCGATCCCATGGCTCCGAACACCAGGCTGCCCTCGCGCAGGCCCGCCTCCACGTCGGCCGGCTTGAAGCGGCGAACCTGGTGCACCATCGCCGATGGAATCGCGAACCGGCGCCCGCCCACGCTGGCCAGCACCACCTGCGTCACCGCCAGCGTCAAGGGCAGGTAGGCGGTAAAGCGGGTGCCCCGGCCGGCCTCGGTGCCGACCACCACGCGCCCGCCGAACGAGGCGAGCTCGGAGCGCACCACGTCCATGCCGATGCCGCGTCCGGCCAGCTCGGTGACCTCGCGCGCGGTGGAAAACCCCGGCGCAAACACGAGCTCGGCCAGTTCGCGGTCGCCCGCGTGCCGGCTCGGGTCGATCAGGTTCAACTCGATCGCGCGCTGCCGGATCCGTTCCAGGTCCAGGCCGCTGCCGTCGTCGGCGAACACCACGATGATTTCGTTGCCCTCCTGCTTGACGTCGATGCGCAGCTCTCCGCTTTCGGGCTTGCCGAGCGAGCGCCGCTTCTCGGGTGTTTCGATGCCGTGAACGATCGCGTTGCGCACCAGGTGCTCGAACGGACCGCTCATCCGCTCGAGCACGCCGCGATCGATCTCGGTGGTGCCGCCCACGATCTCCAGGTGGACCCGCTTTCCGACCTCCTTGCCGGTCTGGCGGGCCACCCGGTACAGGCGCTCGGACACGTTCGAAAACGGCACCAGGCGCACCCGCATCAGTTGCTGTTGCAGCTCCCGCGTCAGCCGCGACTGCGCGCTCAGGTCGTTGTCGGCAAGCTGCAGTCCCTTGAGCATCGTGCTCTGGACCATCGCCACGTCCTCGACCGACTCGGCCAGCATCCGCGTCAGCTCCTGCAGGCGCGAGAAGCGGTCGAACTCGAGCGGATCGAAGGTCGCCGATTCGCGCGCCAGCTGGTCCGAGCGCGCCTGAATCTGCGCTTCGGCCTGGATTTCCACTTCACGCAACTGGTGCCGCAGGCGCTGGATGTTCTCGGTCAGGTCCGTCAGCGACCCGCGCAGCGTGCCCACCTCGGTTTCCAGCTTTGAGCGCGCGATCGATACCTCGCCGGCGTGGTCGACCAGCCGGTCCAGCACGTCGGCCCGCACCCGAATGAACGGAGCGGTAGCCGCGGTGATGGGCGCGGCCGGCAGGGCTCGCTCGGCTTCGGCCTCGCCCTCGGTCGGGCCCGCAATGATCTGCGTGATGGCGGCCGAGGACTCGACGCCCTCGGTCTCTGCCGCGGCCTGCGATTGCGGGACGGCGGCGTCCGAAGCGGCCCGCGCCGACTCGACGGGAGGCTGCAGCGCGTCGAACAAGGTCAGCGCCTGGTCGAACTGTCCCTGCAGGTCCTCGATCACGACCGAGGGCACGCTCACCAGCTGCATGGCCGCCTCGATCCGGGTCTCCATCTCGTGCACCAGTTCGCCCAGGCGCATCGCGCCGGCCATGCGGGCGCTGCCCTTGACGGTGTGCAGATGCCGCATCAGCTCGCGCGCGACTTCGCGCTGGTTCGGATTGGCCGCCAGCGACCGCAGCCCGATGCCGATCGCCGGCAGCAGATCGTGCGCTTCGGTGACGAAGACCAGCAGCAGGTCCGAGTCCAGCTCATCGCGCAGCGCGCTGGCAGCTCGCGGCACCAGCGGCTGGCTGGAGGGGGCGACTGCGCCGGCCGCGTCCGGCAGGGCCGGCTCGCGCGGGGCGAGCGGTTCGGCTCCCATCGCGGACGGCACGCCAGGCTGCCCGGGCGCCGGCGGCATCGGCACGACCTCGGCCCCTTCCATCGTCGTGACCGCAGGCTCCAATCCGGCCGGCGGCTCCACCTCGGCTTCCACCGGCGGCACCGCCATCATGGTCAGCTCGACCGCGGTGGGCGCCTCTTTCAGTGTCTGGTCGTGCCGGTCCTCGATCTGGGCCCGCACCACGCTGAGCAGGTCCAGCACGGCGCCCGCCTCCAAATCGCCTTCCTCCGGATAGGCGCCCGCGGCGAACTGATGCAGCATGCCCCGCATCCGTTCGATGGCCCGATCCAGCACGTCGAACTGGGGTGCGGTCAGCTCCGGTGCCAAGCCGTGCTCGCCGGCCAGTTCGTGCATCAGGTGCTCGAGCGGATCGGCGATTGCGGTGACCGGCTGCAGGCCCACGGTGGCCGTGATGCCGGCCAACGAGTGGGCGCGCCGCACCGTGGCGGCCGACACCGGCCGGTTGGGCTCATAGCGCCATTCGCCGATGTCCTGCGCCAGCGCGCGGATCGCTTCGTCGGCCTCGTTCAGGAACACCGAATACAGGCCGTGGCTGATTTCGATCGCGCCGATGCGCCGCGTCTGGTCCGAAGCCGGCGGCGCGGGCGCGATGCCGGTCAGACCGAAATCAGCCAGCTCGACCGGCAATACGGTCTGCGGTCCGTCCTCTTCCCAATCGGACGCTACGTTCAGCCCGTCTTCGGGCAACGGCGCAAGCGCTGGCGGCTCTTCGCCGGCGGGCGCCGCATCGAACTCGTCGTTCAGTGCCGTCCGGGTCGGCAGCGTCGGCGACCCGGGGGCCTCCGCGCCGCCGTCATCTTTTGGGGGTCCAAGTCCTGTCGCCTCGTCGGCGACGGCCTGGCCGAAGGAGCCCAGCTCGCGTACGGCGCGCGACATCCGGATCACCGGTTCGGCATCGATCGGCGTGTTCGGATCGCTGGCCACCAGCCGCAGCCAGCCGCGCATCTGGTCGGAGGCGCGCCGCGCCAGCTCGAGCAGCTCATCGCTGGCGGGTCGCTCCTGCGCCAGCCACAGATTGAAGCACTGCTCGACGGCCCAGGCGGCGTCCGCGAAATTCTTCAGTCCCACCATGCGCCCGGAGCCCTTCAGCGTGTGAAAGCCCCGGCGCACCGTCGTCATCAGGCCCAGGTCGTGCGGCTGCGCCCGCAGCAGCTCCAGGTGCTCGACGATCGAATCGAGCACCTCGGTTCCTTCGCCCACGAATATCTCGTGCAGCTCGCGTGCCGCCGCCGACTGGCTGACCGGCATCGGCGCGGTCGGCTCGGGCACGGCCGGCCGGCTCGGCGTGAGGCGTTCGATCAGCTCGAGCGCTGCCCCCCGTCCGCCGCCCCGCTGGATCGACGCGAGCAGCCGGTGGGCGTCGCCCGTGAGCGTGCGCAGCGGTGCGCTGTCGAGCAGATCGGCATCGTGCGCCAGTTGCGCGAGCACCTCGCCGATCTGGTGCTGCAGCGCGCGTTCCTCTGGCACCACCGCGAGCCGCTCGGCCAGCGCTTGCGCCCGTTCCAGGCGCTGCCGCGAGGCGGCCTCGACGTTGTCCGAGGCCGCTGGCGCGGCAGCCCGGTCGTCCCGCGCGTAGGTCGGCGCGGCGAGCTCGGCGCCGTCGGCCGCCGAGGTTCCGGCCGCCGGGAACTGGGCCAGGTCGGCCGAGAACAGCCCGCTCGCCGGGTCGTAGCGGAACATGCCGCGCGGGCGCACGGCGTCCTGCGCCAGTGTTTCGACAAAAAACCCGATCGCGCCCAGGTTCTGCGCGATCCGCGAAAACTCATCCTGCGTGGCCGGCGCCGATCCGTCGACGAAATGGCCGACCGAGCGCTGCACGTTGCGCATCGCAGCCACCGGCTCTTCGTGGCCCAGGATCGACATCACGCCGCACACCTGGTCGACCAGGGGGCTGACGCCGACCAGTTCCTCGCGCAAGGCCGGATTGCGGAAGAAGCGGTCCAGCCGTTGCTCGATTTCGCGCAGCGTGGCCTGCGTCTCGGCCACCACGGTGCCCATCGACAGGCGGTCCTGCGCGCGACGCGCAAGCTCCGACAGCCAGGGTCCGGCCTCGGGCAGCTCGCGCCCCTGGACCGCGCCCTTGAGACGCTCGATCATCTTGCGCGAGCGCTCGCCGAATTCCGGATCCAGCTGGGGCAGATCGTCGGCACCGGTCTCCACGAACAGCAGCGCGGAGGCCACCTCGAGGGCGAGGCCTTCGCGCACGGCTGGAGGCAGGTGGGCAAAACCGTCGGTGACCTGTCCCACCTGCGCCAGCACGTCGGCCAGCGGAGCCGCCTGCAGACGTTGCGCCGCCGCCCGTGCGTTTTCGATCTCCTGCCGGTAGCGGGTGGGGTTGGGCGACGTGCTGGTCACCAGCTGCCCCCACAGCGTCTTGGACTGTGCCAGGGCCTCGCGCAGCGCGCTCAGCGCGTCCGGATCCACTGCGGTGAGCGTGGCGACCTCGAAGTCGGCCGGAATCAGCGCATCCAGTCCATAAAGGCGCTTGATCTCGGCGACGCGCGCGACCTTTTCGTCGGCCCGCCCGACGTAGTAGAGCGCATCCACCATCAGCCGCTCGGCCACTACCTGGCCGCCCTCGACCAGTCGGCGCAGCTGAAGATTCAGCCGCGCCAGCAGCCTTTTCAGATCCAGGTCGACCGCGACCCGGTGCGAGTCGAGCGCGTCGAGCAGCCCGCGCACGACCCACCAGAAACTGCGGGCCAGCCCGCGCTGCGGCAGATGCTCGAGCTCGCACAGCGCGTCGCGCATCTGGCGCCGGGCGCGCGCGTCGTCCACGTTGCGCAGAAATCCGAGCAGGCCTTCCTCGTACAGCACGCGCCGGATCCGCAGTTGATCGGTGGTGAACGGGCGCGCATCGATGTTGTGCAGCGCCGGCCGGCGCGTCAGGTCGGGAAAGACCAGGTCGGCCGGGTGCACCCGCGGGGCCTTGTTCAGCACCAGCAGCTCGCGGTAATACGGGTACAGGCGGATTGGCTGGTTCGGACGGCCCGACAGCAACGACTCGAGATAGGCGCGCACCGCCGACAGGGCCGACTCGACGCTGCGAATCGCCGACGGCAGGCACTCGTCCGGCTCGGTTTCCCAGCGGGCCAGCAGCTGCTCAACCGCCTCGGTCACCAGCGCCACGCCGCGCAGGTCCAGCAGCTGCAGGGCGCCGTTGCTCTGGTGAATCTGGTTGCGCGCATCGCGCAGGCTGTCGACGTCCTGCTTGTTGCCCAGAAAGGCGCGCATTCCGGCCAGCCCGTGGCCGAAGGCGCTGCGGATTTCATCGATGACCCAGGCGAGCGGTGCCACGTCCTGGGAGGCGCCTACCAGCTGGTTCGGATCGTGGATTTCCATCGTCAGGCCACCCGGAAGCGCGCCACCGACGCTTTGAGCTCGCGTGCCAGCGTGGCGAGCTGGCCGATCGACTGAGCGGTCTGGCGCGTTCCCTGGGACGTCTGCTCCGTCACCGACAGGATGCGTTCGATCGATACGGCCACGCCGCCCGCCGAGGAGGCCTGTTCGGACGTGGTGTGCGCGATGCGCTCGATCAGCTCGGCGAGCTGCCGCGAAACGCGGCCGATGTCGGCCAGCGTGGTGCCGGCCGCATCGGACAGCTTGGTGCCCTCCACCACGCCCTGGGTGCTGCGTTCCATCGCGGTCACCGCGTCCTGCGTGTCGGTCTGAATGGTGCGCACCAGCGCGCCGATCTGCTTGGCCGCCTCGGCCGAGCGATCGGCCAGGCGCTGCACTTCCTCGGCCACGACCGAGAATCCCCGGCCGGCCTCGCCGGCCGACGCGGCCTGGATGGCGGCGTTCAGCGCCAGCACATTGGTCTGTTCCGTGATGTCGGTGATCAGCTCGACGATCTCGCCGATCTCCTGCGAGGATTCGCCCAGGCGCTTGATCCGCTTGGCCGTTTCCTGGATGTGCTCGCGGATCTCGTTCATGCCTGCGATCTGGTTATAGGCGGCGCGTTGACCGCGCTCGGCCGCTTCCAGCGAGTTGCGCGCGACCTTGGCCGATTCGCCGGCGCTGTTGGACACCTCGTTGATCTGCTGCGCCATCTGCAGCACTTTTTCGCCGGTGCTGCGGATCTCGCGGCTTTGCGATTCGGACGAGGTCAGCAGACGCGTGGCGATGTCGCGCGCCTGCGTGGACGCGTTGTTGACCTGTTCGGCGGTGCTGTTGATCCGGCCCACCAGTCCGCGCAGCTCCTCGACGGTGTAGTTGACCGAGTCGGCAATCGCGCCCGTGATGTCCTCGGTCACCGTCGCCTGAACCGTCAGGTTGCCGTCGGCCACCTCCTGCAGCTCGTTCATCAGCCGCAAAATGGCGGCCTGGTTGCGCTCGTTGCGCCGCTTGCTCTGCTCCTCCAGGCGTTGCAGCTCGACCATGCGCTGCTCGGACTCGCCCGCGCGCCGGCGCGAATCCTCCAGCAGCACCTTGGCCACCCCGAGCGCGCACAGCAACGCGCCCAGCCCGAACAGGCCCATCAGCGTGAAGTTGAGGCTGCGGGCGCGCTGCTCGCCGGACAGCGCCGCCACCACCTGACCGATCGCCTGTCGGATCGGCTCGATCCCGTTCACGAGGATGCGCTCCGCGTCCTTGGCCTGGACGATCGCCTTCGCGTTGCCCAGCGCATCGCCGGTCGGCCCGAGCACGTCGCGGTGCAGCTTCAGCAGTTCGGCGAGGTTCCTGCGCGTTTCACCGTCGGAGGCTGCGCCCAGCCGCAGCGAGTCGCTGCCGGCAAACAGCCCCGCTGCGAGGTCGCGAAACAGAGCGATGTCGTGCCCCAGCGCCAGGGCCGCATCGGCGCCGCTGGACGGTCCCGACACCATCGAATTGGCGCTGCGCCCGATCGCCTGGGTGAGCGCCAGCAGTTGCCCGGCCGCGGCCGCCTCGCGCGTGGTTCCGCCCCGCTGCACCATCGTATTGAGCACGCCTTCGGCCAGCTCCTGCATCCTGGGCGTGGCCTCGTTGATCCGCACTACGAGCTCGCCGAACGCCGACAGGTTCTTGCGTTGCGCGATCATCAACGAGGCGGCGGCCTGGGTCGGCTTCCAGCGGTCCTGCAGCTGCTGCAGCATCGGCTGAACGTCCGCTGCGGCCGCGGCCACACCGCCGGCCGAATCGCCGGCGACGAGCGCGGTCAGGTCCTGGTCGATCTGGTCACGGCTTTCGACCAGATCCCTGAGCGCCTCGTTGGCCCCCTGCAGGCTGGCCGGCGCGACCCGGGCCAGCCGTTGCGACTGCACCTGGATATCGAAGGCACGCGCGATCTGGGCGTCGCCCCGCGCCGACTGGCTCGCATCCAGATAGATCATCGCCACCGTCAGCGCGACGAACACCGCCATCAGCACGCCGAGCAGCCGGATCTGTTGCTGCACCGGGCGCCGGCCGATCAGCGGCAGCGGCCGGCGCAGCCAACCCTGCATCCCCTCCGGCGCATCGCTCAGCGGCTGCACCACCGTGGGCGGAATCGGGGCCCGGTCGACCCGACGCGTCACGGCGGGGCGGGCCGCCGCGACCCGGACCGATTCGGCCTCGAGGAATGCCGAATCGGCCGAAATCGTTCCGGTGGTTCGCGCCGGCGCGCCCTTGGCGGCCGAGGTCAGAGGAGGGTCCAGTGCCATGTCGTCTCCCGCGCTGTCGCTGCGCGGTCTCGTATCCGAGGGGCCGATCCTATCTCCAAGCCGGGCGGGTAAATCCGCGTCCGGCAGGTGGTTCAGATTCCGATCGCCGAGAACTGCTCGGTCGCCACCAGGCGGCGCAAGTCCAGCTCGATCAGCGTCGTTCCGTCCGCTTCGCGAAAACGCTCGCGCTCCCACGGCCGCTGCGGGTCGGACAGGTGCCCGAGCGGCTGAAGGTCCTTCAGATTGCGCAGACCAAAAGCCCGAGTGACGACGATGGCGGCGTTGACCTTCAACACGTCGCCCATCACGACGAGCTGCAGCGATTCTTCCGGCGTCATCGGCGGCCGGCCCGACATCATCATCAAGTCGATCACGCCCACCAGCCGGCCCCGCACGTTGGCCAGGCCTCGGAACCAGGGCTTGGTCCAGGGCACCGGTGCGATCTCCGGAAGCGCCACGATCTCGCCGCTGGTGCTCATATCGAGCAGGTAGCCGGTGTCGGCCAGTCGGACCGCGAGTCGGGCCGGCTCGGCCGCCTTGCTGGGCAGGGCCCGCAGGCGCTGCGCGAGTTGAGTCGAGAAGTCCCGCAGGCGCGAGGACTTCGGACCCTGGTCCAGCTCGATGGATTCGTCGTCGATCTGCATTATCCGAGCGCCGCGATCTTCTCGAGCAGATCCTCGGCCTTCACGGGCTTGACCACGTAGTCCCGGGCCCCCTGGCGCAGGCCCCAGATGCGATCGGTCTGCTGCGACTTGCTGGTACACATGATGATCGGGATCGCTTCGGTGGCCGGGTCCTTCGACAGCCGCCGCGTGAGCTGGAAACCGTTCATGCCGGGCATGACCACGTCCATCAGGATCAGGTCGGGCATGGACGCTTTCAGCTTCGTCAGCGCGTCGTCCGCGTTTTCGGCGGTGGTTACGGTGAAGCCGTGCTTGAGCAGCAGCTCGTTCAGGAAGTAGCGCTCGGTGGGGGAGTCGTCGACGATGAGAATCGATTTGATCGGCATGGCACCCCTGCGCTGTGTGCGTCCGCGGTTCCGATGATCCGCGTCAGTTCATCGAGTACTGGCGAACCGCGGTGAGCAGACTGTCCTTCGTAAATGGCTTTGTCAGGTATTCGCTCGATCCGACCATCCGGCCGCGCGCACGATCGAACAAGCCGTCCTTGGACGACAGCATCACGACCGGCGTTCGGTTAAACCTCGGGCTGCGCTTGATCAGCGCGCAGGTCTGGTAACCGTCCAGTCGCGGCATCAGGATGTCGCAGAAGATGATGCTAGGCTCGTGGTCATTGATCTTTGCAAGCGCCTCAAAGCCGTCCTGCGCCAGGATCACCTGGCAGCCGGCCTGAACCAGGAAAATTTCTGCGCTGCGCCGAATCGTGTTCGAGTCATCGATCACCATTACCTTACGGCCGCGGATCTCGTTGAAGTCTTCAGCCATCCTAGTAATCGCAAACCCTGGTCGGATGTCCATTCCGAGGCAATCGAGCTCACACCTCGATCATCTCGAAGTCTTCCTTTCGAGCACCGCATTCGGGGCAGACCCAGTTCGGGGGAATTTCCTCCCACCGCGTGCCGGGAGCGATCCCGTCTTCCGGTGCGCCGCTCGCCTCATCGTAGATCCACCCGCAGATAAGACACATGAACGTGCGGGTCCCGATGGTCGTGGTCATGGTTCTGGATCTTGGGGCAAGTTCGCTAACATACCGACGACAGCATCATAGCTTGTACGTTCAAAAGAAGGCCCTTTACCTGCCGAATCAAGGTTTTCCGGACGACCCGGATTCTGGTGACTCGAAACGAACAGCTGTTCGAACGCGCCCAGCGCACCATTCCGGGCGGCGTTAATTCCCCGGTCCGGGCTTTCCGGGCAGTGGGCGGCACGCCCCCGTTTATCGCTCGGGCCCAGGGGGCGCTGCTGTGGGATGCGGACGGGCGCCGTTACATTGACCTGGTGGGCTCATGGGGGCCCATGATCCTGGGCCACGCCCACCCGGCCGTGGTCAAGGCCGTCCAGGCGGCGGCCGCCGACGGCCTGTCCTTCGGCGCCCCGACCGAGGCCGAGATCGACCTGGCCGAGCGGATCGTGCGGCGGGTGCCGTCCATAGAGCAGGTGCGGCTGGTCTCGTCCGGCACGGAGGCCGCCATGAGCGCCATCCGGCTGGCGCGCGGGGCCACCGGGAGGGACCGGATCGTCAAATTCGAAGGCTGCTACCACGGGCACGCCGACGGTTTGCTGGTCAAGGCCGGCTCCGGCGCGCTCACGTTCGGTCACCCCAGTTCGGCCGGCGTGCCGGCCGACGTTACCCGCCAGACGATGGTGCTCGGTTACAACGACTGCCAGCAGCTGCAGGACGCGTTCCGCCAGCACGGGGCGCAGATTGCCGCGGTCATCGTGGAACCGGTCGCCGGCAACATGAACCTGGTGCGGGGCAGTGCCGAGTTCCTGCGCACCGCGCGCGAGCTGTGCACGCGGCACGGCGCGCTGCTGATCTTCGACGAGGTGATGTCCGGATTTCGGGTCGCGCTGGGGGGCGCCCAGGAGCTCACCGGGGTGGCGGCGGACATCACGGTGCTGGGCAAGGTGATCGGCGGCGGCATGCCGCTGGCCGCCTTCGGCGCTCGGCGCGACGTGATGCGCCACATCGCGCCGCTCGGCCCGGTCTACCAGGCCGGCACGCTGTCGGGGAACCCGGTTGCCGTGGCCTGTGGTCTGGCCACGCTGGAGCTGATCGAGCAGCCGGGCTTTTACCCGACGCTGGCCCGCCGCACGCGCGCTCTGGTCGATGGCCTGGCGCAAGCTGCGCGGGAGCGCGGCGTTGTCTTCAGCGCCGATGCGGTCGGCTCGATGTTCGGGATCTACTTCTGCGCCACGGTCCCGGCGAGCTATCACGAGGTGATGCAGTCCGATCGCGAGCGCTTCAACCGGTTCTTTCACGCCATGCTGCAGCGCGGCATCTACCTGGCCCCCTCCGCTTTCGAAGCTGGCTTCGTTTCGATCCAGCATGACGAAACGCTGATCGCCGAGGTCGTCTCGGCCGCCGGCGAGGCGTTCGATGCCCTGGGCTGAGCGCCTGGGCACGGCCGGGCGCAGGGCGGCCAAGGCCTCGGTGTGGCTGGCGCTGACCGTCGCGAACGCGTCGGCGCTCGCCCTGGACCTGGGACCGCATCCGGTGACGGCCAGCCTGTGGGCTGAACGCGATGGCATTGCACCAGGCCAGCCGTTCACGCTGGGCCTGCACCTGGTCCACGCACAGGGCTGGCACAGCTATTGGACCGTGCCGGGCGACTCCGGCCTGCCCACGCGCGTGAGCTGGCGCCTGCCGGCCGGCGTCCGCGCCGGCCCGATCCAGTGGCCGGCGCCGCGCCGCCTGGCGATCGGCCCGCTGGTGGACTACGGCTACGAAGGCGACACGCTGCTGCTGACCGATCTGCAGCCGGCGGCGGACCTGCCGATCGGAGGCGAAGTCCGGATCGAAGCGCACGCGCAGTGGCTGATGTGCCGCGACGTGTGCGTGCCGGGCTCCGGGGACGTGTCGGTCACGCTGCCGGTGCGGCCGCCGCAGGCCTCGCACCCGACCGCCGAGGCGCCGGCCTTCGAGCTCGGGCGCCGGCGCATTCCGCACGAGCTGAAACTGACGTCTGCCCGCGCGACGCGTTCGGGCTCCAGCATCACGCTCACGTTCGAGGCGTCGGTCTCGGGCATGCCCCACCGGCTCGAATTTTTCCCCTTGGAGCCTGGCCGCATCGAGGCGTCGGCGCCGCAGACGCTGCAGGCGAGCGCAACCACGGTGCGGCTGCAGTTGACGGCAGCGCAGCCGATCGGGGCGGATTTCCTGCACCTCAGCGGCGTGCTGGTCGCCGACGGCGGTTCGGACGAGCGCGGCGGATGGATCGGGACGATCGAGGTGCCGCTGGCAATCGGCGGGCCGTGACGCGCGGCTCAGCCCTGCTGCTGCACCCAGTCGAGCAGCGCATCCAGCGCGCCGGTTGCCACCTCGGCGTTCGCATGATTGACGATCGCGACCACGACGTAGCGGTGGCCGCTGTCCGCTAGAACATAACCGGCCAGCGCGCGCACGCCGTCCAGCAGCCCGGTCTTCACGTACGCACTGCCCGAGGCGGCGGCGCGATTCTTCATGGTGCCGTCCATCCCGGCGACCGGCAGCGATGCGATGAACTCGGGCATCCGAGGCCCCGCATAGGCGTGCCGCAACAGCCGCGCCAAGCTGTCGGCCGAGATGCGCTCGCGCCGCGACAGGCCGCAGCCGTTCTCCAGCACGAGCTCGGGCATGGCCAGGCCTGCGCGGGCCAGCCAGGCCGACACGGCCTGGGCCGAGCGCTCGGGGCTCTCGCCCTGGTCCGGGCCCGGCGCGCCCAGCGTCAGGAACACCTGGCGCGCCATCACGTTGTTGCTGAACTTGTTGATGTCGTGCACGACTTCCGACAGCGGCAGTGACTCGTGCACCAGCAGCTCGATCGCACCCGCCGGTGTGCGGCCCTCCCGCACATGTCCGCTCCATGAGCCTCCGGCGGCTTCCCACAGCGCGCGGAACGCGGCGCCGACGTACTGGGTGTGATCGAGCAGGCTCACGTGCCAGCTCTGCTCGGCGCAGTCGAGCGGGTAGCGCCCGGCAAATCGCGGCGTCCACGGATTGCTGAAGTCGGCCTTCAGCCGCTCGCGCCAGTCGCCGCAGGGTCCATTGGCAAGCGGCACGCTCGCCGGCAGCCGCATCCCGGCCAGGGACGGCGTGGCGATGATGCGGGCGACCGAGGAGGCCGGATCGGGGACGAACTCCAGCGACAGCGTCTTGAAGTTGACCAGCAGCGCGTCGGGCGCCACGTTGTACGGCCGCAGATCGTTGCCGTCGAGCGAAGCGCCCGCGGCTGCGCGCGGATCGAAGACCGACTTGTCCAGCACCAGGTCGCCGTGAATCTGACGCAAACCCAGACCGCGCAACCGATGCACCAGCATCCAGAAGCGCTCGATCACGAGGCTGGGGTCGCCGCTGCCGCGGACGATCAGGTCGCCGTCCAGGCGGCCGCCGCTGGGATGCGCGGAGGCATAGACCTCGGTTTTCCACTGGTAGGCGGGACCCAGCAGGTTCAAAGCGGCATAGGTCGTCAGCAGCTTCATGGTCGAGGCCGGATTCATCGGCGTGGACTCGTTCACCGCGAGCTGGATCGGACCGGAGTCCAGTGGGACGACGACCAGGCCGATCGCCGAGGCGGGGATTTTCGCTTCGTGCAGCGCGGCGGAGACCGCAGGGGGAATTTGGTCGTGGGCAGCCGCTGGCTCGGCGCCGGCACCGGTTGGAGCGATCAGGCAGGCCGCTGCGGCGACGGCGCAGAGCAAACGAAGGGATTCGGGTGCGTCAGCACCAAGCCAGCTCATGCGTCGATGGTACTGATTTCCGGCCGGAGGCCGGAAAAGCTCAGCGGTTCAACGCCGCCGCCAGCCGTTTGCGGTAGTCTGCGACGAGGTGCGGGTGCTGCGCGGCCAGCTCGAACACGGCAAGCATCGTGCGCCGGCCGACATCGTCGCCGAACGCGCGGTCGCGTCGGACCACCTCGATCAGCTGGGCGAGCGCCAGCTCGAATTCGCGCCGGGCGATATGCCACTGGGCCAGGTCCAGGCGGGCCTGCAGGTCACCCGGATCGGCTTCGATGCGAGCTTGCAACTGGCTCGGCTCCGGCCCGGAAGCGGCTCCTTGCAGGCTTGCAAGCCGCGTTGCGAGGGCCTGCAGCCGCGCGTCCGTGCGCAGCGTGGCGCGCGCCACGGCCAAGGCGCGCTCGGCCTCGGCCATTCGCGTCGGGTCGACCGGTTCGGGCAGCCGCTCCAGCAGTATCTCGGCCAGGTCCAGCTGGGCCTGCGCCGCATTCGGGTCCAGCGCGACGGCGGCGCGCAGAGCCGCCACCGCTTCGGCCAACTGGCCGCTGGCGCTGAGCCGGCGCGCTTTGCGCCGTTCGATTTCGCTCGGATTCGGCAGCAGCCGGTCGATGAACTCGCGCAGCTGCGACTCCGGCAACGCTCCCACAAACGCGTCGACCGGCTCACCGTCGAAAAACGCCACCACGTAGGGAATGCTGCGCACACGGAACTGGGCGGCCAGTTCGGCGTTCTGGTCGGAGTTGATCTTCACCAGCCGGAACCGGTCCGCGTAGTCACGCTCGAGCCGCTCCAGCATCGGGCCCAGCACCCGGCACGGACCGCACCACGGCGCCCAGAAATCCACCAGCACCGGAACGTCGCGCGATGCCTCGATGACCTCGCGCTCGAATACGCTTTGACCGATCTCGACCATGGGTACCTCCAGGCAGATTAGATGGTGCCCGGGAGCCAGGGTTCAATGGCCCTGCTTCGCGCCGGCGCAGCCCTGGGTAGCCCTGCTTCGCCCGGCTGCGCCGTGCTACGCAGGGCTGCGCCCGCCTCCGCCCGGCATAGCCGGGCGAAGGCGGGCTAGTTGTACAGATGCAGCATGCCCAGGCCGGCGCGCCGGTGCGCGCCGAAGCCGCGCTGCACGAACCGCTTCATCCGCTCGGGCTCGGCCACCTCCAGCGCTCCTTCCAGGATCGCATGATCGATCCGGTAGGGAACGCCGTCGTGGCGGAAGCGCAGGCTGCGTAGCGAAGCGCTGAACAGCAGCGGCTTGATGCCGAAGCTGGGTGCCCCGGCGGCGAACCAGGCCTCGAACTCGGACGTGGTGCGGAACGGGTGGACCACCTTTTCTTCGCCCTGAAAGACCTCATGGCCAACGCACACCGGCAGGCTGAAGTGGTACATCAACCCGCTGGCCAGCTGGATCACGACGCGTTTCGGCTCCAGCGCTGCGGCGCCTTCGGGCTTGCCGCTCCACGGCACCGCAGAGCGGACCCAGAAGCGGCCCGCCACGCTGCTGTCGGCGCGAAACAGGAAATTGCCGGCGCCGGCCTTCTGGCCGAACACTTCACGCAGCCGTTCATGGGCCGTAATCGGGTTGCAATCCGGCTCGAAGGCAATGGCCGTCTCGTACAACTCGATCTGCGGGATATCGAGCTGGGTGAAGCCAACCAGGGCAGGCGCCTTGGTCTTGGCGGCGGGTTTCTGAGGCGGGCGATGGATCTGGCGGGCGGGGCGATTCATTCGGACGGGTGGGAACCAGCTGGGCAACCTCTCCTATTACCTTCAACCCCGTCACCGCGACAGTCGCACGAACGGATTACCATGAACCAATCTTGTCGGAGTGGTCTTTCGCATCGCGCAAAGCCCGCGATGATGCCCCGCGCCATAAAAAGGAAAGGCCGCCGCCCGACTGAGCGGCGGCCCTGAAGACGGTTCCTTTAGGAGTGCGCCTTGCCGGCGACCGCGGCGCCGGCGGCAACCGCCGACGTCGTTGCCTTGGCGGCTGCGGCGAAGTTGGCCTCGGCCCAGTCAGAGGCCTGCCGCGACACCTTCGAGACCGTGTCGAATGCGGTGTTGCCGGCTGCCACCGCGTTGCGCAACAGCGCCAGCGTCTGCTCCGAGCCGGCCGGCGCGTTCTTGGCGGCGTAGTCGAGCATCTCGGCCACGCGCCGGTTGCTGTCGGCGACCTGCCGTTCGACCACCTTGCCGATTTCGGCGCTGACGCCCTGGCTGATGGCCGCCAGTTCGCGGGTGTAGCTCATCACCCGTTCCATGGCGGGCTGGGCGGATGCGCCGGACAGCGCCACCAGTTCCTTGGGACTTTTGATGCCGGAAAGCGACTGGGCCGCTTCGGTGGCGGTGTCGAACGCGCTGCGGCCGGCGGCCGCGTTAAGGCTGGCCAGCTTTGTGGCCGCCTCGATCAGGGCGTGGCCGATCGCGTTCAGTGCATTTACCTGGACGCGCTGCAGTTCAAAGAATTCCGTGGGGTTGGTGATCATGATGGCCTCGTTAGGTTTTGATGAATCGAGTGGTGGTTCGGCGTGCTGATCTCGTTTCGGCTTGTGAATGGTGCGATGCACAATGGCA
>DASZFP010000016.1:0-39528 GCA_035939615.1 Burkholderiaceae bacterium
CATCCTGTCCAGTGGCACGGGCACTGCCGATGTGGAGCTCAACAAAAGCGCCCAGACTGCCACTTACACGCTGACCTATGATTCCAACCTGAGCTCGCCGGTCCTGCAATCGCATATTCATTTCGGGAAGGTGCATGTGGCTGGCGGCGTCATGGTTTATTTTTGCGCGAATCCTCCCCTGGCGCCGCCCGCTGGGACGCCCACCCCTCCGACCTGCCCGGCAAGTGGCGGGACGGTGACGGGGACGTGGACCGCGGCGAACGTCGTGGCGATCCCGGGTCAGAACGTGTTGGCGGGCAACTTTGACGCGCTCGTAGAGGCGCTCGAGTCCAATACCGCCTACGCCAATCTCCACACGATGAACTTCAAGGCTGGCGAGATTCGCGGCCAGATGCGTTCCGAGGGCAAGGGGACCGACGACTAGGCCCGACATCGACCGTTGTCGAGCTCGCGCGGTCAAGCGACCGTCGTGGCTCGGGACTACGTGAGCCTTTTGCGCACATAGCAAGTCCTCCGCGACGCTCCTGACTCGCTCGCGAGGGTTCGCACGGAATTCTGCAGACCTGCCGCTGCCGCACTCTCGTCGGGGTTCACGCTGCCCTTTCATAAATTTGGGGTCAAGGCCACGAGGCGAAGACTCAGTCCCCGTTTGCACGCGCTCCGTCGCAGCACATCGGGACCGGATTGAGAGGCCACCACCGGATGATGGTCTCACGCCGTACGGACTGCCCATGACGGGGTATGGCGCGTCCGGTTTGTTTTGGTAAATCTATCGAGCCTTCCAGTGGAAATTCCTAGAACCAGGAGAGGAGCCGCTCATGCATGTCTGTCGGTTTGCCCTTCTAACGCTTGCTTCTTTTGCCTTCGCCGGTAACGCTGTGGCCAAGGACGCCGGTAATGCCACGGATGCCATCAATCCGCATTCGCCCCGCTACGGTCACCCCTACCGACATGGAGTCCACCCGACGCTGGAAACCCACGAGAAAATGAAAGCCTGGGCAGCCGCCAACCGTGGTGTGGTGCGGCCGGCCGATGCGGACCACAAAGAGCATGGCAATGGTGGCGCGACGCAGCCGGCTGTCACTGCTGCCACTGGCCCGGAGACCCTGAGTTTCGGGGGCGGCGTCGATTCGATCGGCGTGACCAGCGGCGCGCCCAAGGTGTACCTGGTGTTTTGGGGTACGCAATGGGGCGGCGAGGGTACGAACGGCAGCGGCTACACGACATTCACGGGCGACCCGAGCAACGCTGCACCCTACATCCAGGCCTGGATCAAGGGTCTCGGTACCAACAGCGAACTTTGGTCGGGAGTGATGACTCAGTATTGCGATGGATCGCTGGTTGCGGTTGGCGCCACCTCCTGTCCGAGCGGGGCGCCGCACGTGGGCTATCCGAGCGGCGTGCTGGCCGGCATCTGGTATGACAATTCGTCCGCTGCGCCGTCGCAGGCCTCGGGCAACCAGCTGGCTGTCGAAGCCGTCAATGCGGCGGGACATTTCGGCAACACGACACAAGCTTCGAACCGCTATGTGCAGTACGTGATCCTGTCGCCGACCGGAACCCACCCCGACGGCTTCAACACTCCGAACGGCGGTTTCTGCGCCTGGCATGACTACAACGGTGACACCACGCTGAGCGGCGGCGGCGCGGCATCCTCACCCTACGGCGATATCGCCTTCACCAACATGCCCTATGTGGCCGACCTGGGTGCCAGTTGCGGTGCGAACTTCGTCAGCAACTCGCTCGATGGCTACTCCATCGTGGGTGGCCACGAATACGCCGAAACGCTCACCGACCAGAATCCGGCGGGCGGATGGGTCAACAACACCGGCTCTTCGTTCACCGGACAGGAGAATGGGGACGAATGCGCTTGGATCAGCTCCGGCCAAGGCGCCGCGGCATTGGTGGCCTTCTCCACCGGTTCGTTCGCGATGCAAAGCACCTGGTCGAATGACACCAATCGCTGCGACATCTCGCACCCCATCGTGAGCGGCAGCGGCGGCACGCCGACGGCGAATTTCACTTTCAGTGCCAGTGGCCTGACCGTCACATTCACCGACACCTCCACGGATGCGGGCGGGACCATCGGCAGCCATTCGTGGACCTTCGGTGATGGCGGCACCTCGACCGCCGTCAATCCAACCCACACGTACACGGCGGGCGGAACCTATTCCGTCACCGAAACCGTCACCGACAGCGGCAACGGCTCCAACAGCCGCAAGACCAGCGACGTCACCGTCAGCGCGAGCGGCGGCACGCCCGTTGCAAACTTCACTTACACGATCAGCGGGCTGACGGTTAACTTCACCGATACGTCCACCGACTCGGGCGGCTCGATCGGGCAGCACAGCTGGAACTTTGGCGACGGAAGCACTTCGGCCGTGGCAAACCCCGCCCACACCTATGCCAGCGCCGGCACCTACAGCGTCAGCGAGAAGGTCACCGACAGCGTCAGCAACGTGTCCAGTACCAAGACCGTGAGTATCACGGTGAGCGCGAGCACGAGCACCCAGCTGATCGTCAACGGTGGCTTCGAAACCGGGATGGCGACGCCCTGGTCGCTGACTGCGGGGGTACTGTGCAGCAACAGCTCCTGCGCGGGCGAGACCGCGCACAGCGGTTCGTGGTTTGCCTGGCTGGACGGCTACGGCTTCACGCATACCGACACCGCCACGCAAAAGGTATCGATCCCGGCCGGCAAGACGACTGCCACACTGGCCTTCTACCTGCACATCGATACGCAGGAAGTCGGCACGATCGCCTACGACACGTTGAGGGTGCAGGTGCTGAACAGCTCCGGCACCGTACTGGCGACACTGGCCACTTACTCCAACGTGAATGCCGCGTCGGGTTATTCGCTGAAGAGCCTGAACATGAATGCTTACATCGGGCAAACGGTTCAGATCAGGTTCCTCGGCCACGAGGATTCGTCGCTCGCAACATCGTTCGTGATCGATGACGTCACCCTGACCGTGCAGTAGATCGAGTCATGCCCTTCGGCAGCCTGCCGGCGCGACGCAAGTTCGTCGTGCAGGCTGCCGGTGCTTCGCTGCTCGCGCTGCTGCCGCTGAGGGCAGGGGTCGCGGCCGAATATCAGCCGCCTGGATCGGAACCGGGCCCGGCGCCGCCGCGACGGCCGCGGGTCGCGCAACCGCGGATCGAGCTTGCGCCAGCTGCGATCGAAGTCGCTCCTGGCTCGCGCGTGCAGTTCATTGCCCGTGCGTCTGGTGGAGAGGCGATCCTATTTTCGGTGAATTGGTCGATCCGTGAGGGCACGGCCGGAGGAACGATCGTGCCGGCGAGCAAGCGCCAGGCCGACGGCAGCTGCACGGCGGAGTATCAGGCGCCCACCGTCGGCAGCGGTCCCTTCCATGTGATCGCCACACTGCGCGAATTCCCGGCGGCGGTGGCAGAGGCCAGCGTACAAGTGCGGGCGCCGCGGTGAGCAAGATTTCCAGTGGGTAGCGCGTTATCGACCGCCTCCGTACCTCTCGATCATCGCAATCAGCTGTCGTGCCTCACCCTTCGTCGAGTTCCGCAACAAGCCGTGGACCGACCACCGGCGTCGCGTCACTCCGCAAAGTGGTAAGAGATCCCGACCCAGGCTCCCCTTGGAGCTCCGATCGACCTGAACTGCTCCGGCGTCCACCTCGCAGGGTTCGGATCGAAGGCGTGGCCCGGCAGGTGAAACGCGTTGGCGCTTAGAACGCCGTACGACGAGTAGAGCCGGTCGAACAGGTTATCGACCTTCGCGAAGAGTTCCAGCCTTTGGGTTAGCTTGACCTGCCCGTTCAAATTCACGACAGCGAAGCCGGGCACCGGGCCATGCACATCCGCGTTGTTCTCGTCACCCCGCGGGAAAGTCGAAGA
This sequence comes from Burkholderiaceae bacterium, assembly GCA_035939615.1. Taxonomy (GTDB): domain Bacteria; phylum Pseudomonadota; class Gammaproteobacteria; order Burkholderiales; family Burkholderiaceae_F; genus VBCK01. The sequence goes on from DASZFP010000016.1 coordinate 3,871, forward strand.
CTGAGCGATTACGTTCAGGCTGGCGCTCCAGCGCGCGCTCGGTGCGTACTCCAGATCGAGTTTGGCGACCTGAAGGGGGATTCCCGGCAGGCGGTTTCCCGGCTGCACCCGGATGTCGGCGCAGGTCTGGCAGGCCAGGGGCTGCGCGGTCGAGTTGTCAGGGCTGTTCAGAGTCAGCGGGGTCCGGTAGGTAGCCTGAATGTAGGCGTAGTTGATGCGCCAGGTGATCGGCTTCAGGACACCATTGAGCCCAAGCTCGATGCCCTGGCGGCGTGTCTGGCCGACGTTTTGGAAGTATCCCGTGCTCGTGCCGCCACCCCCGCTGCTGATGAACTGGATATCGTCGTCCAGCAGGCTTCGGTAGATCGCCGAAGACCAGGAGACCTTTCCTAGGCTTCCGCGCGCGCCGAACTCCGCGGTCTTTGAGACCACGGGCTTGAGCGCCGGGTCGGCGGTAAACGCGTTCGGGAGGCTGCAGGGAGCGCTCGGATCGGCGCAGGTCAGTTCCACTGGCGTCGGCACTCGCATGCCTTCGTTGTAGGACACATAGGCCGTTACGGAAGGGACCGGCGTGAAATTCAGCCCGACCGCAGGGTTGAACCTCCCGAAGCCGTGATCGCCGTTCAGTGCGGTACCGAGCTGGTCCCGCAGGTGCAGGATCGCACGGTTGAAACGGCCCGCCAGCGTCAGGGCGAGCGACTGGGTGATTTCGAACAGATCCGTGGCGTACAGGCCCAGGCTGTCGTCGGTCGAATGTAGACTGGTTTGCAGCCGGATGGGCTGGGACGAAAAGGTGCTGCGGTCGGGCGCGACGGGCGCATCTTGATTGAATTGCCTGAAGTCGATTGTGCCGTGGTCGATCGCCGCCCCGACCGTTGCGTTGTTGCGATGCCCGAAAAGGTCCGAAATTCCGTTGTACTGCAGCGACAGGCCGTCGCGGTCCTGGTCGATGCCGTTGGTGATGTTGTTGGCCGGAAAATTGCCGGGTGCGAGCGGCAGCGTGGGATCGAAGTTGTTGTTCACGTTGTTGTTGAATATCGACGAGCGCACGGAGCGGAAGTAGACATCGGCCGACAAGACCTGCCGCGCGGTCAGCGCATGCGAGGCCTGCAGGTTGGCGAACCACAGCTTGTTCCGCTGCCAATCGGGATACGAGTAGATCTGGCGCGGGTTGCCGAGAAACGACAGCGGAATGGTCTGATTACCTTCCGCGTAGTTGTCGGCGTAGGTGAGGCTTCCGTCGATGTCGGTGTCCTCGGTCTGGTAGCCGAGCTTGGAGAAGACCTGCCTCAGGCGCGACGGATTGTGCTGGGCCCAGCCATTGTCGTTGGTGACGCGGCCCGCAACGAAGTACTCGGCCTGCGTGCCGTGCCCGCCCGAGGAAATTTCGGCCGTCCTGCGACTCCAGGAGCCGTCCTCGACCGAAGCGGTCGTACCAGGAAATTCGAAGCCGCTCTTGGTCGACACGGCGAGGGCGCCGCCAAGGGTGTTCAGGCCAAACACCGGATTCGATCCTGGGATGACCGTAATGCGGGAGATGGCAGCCGGCGGGATCAGGTCCCAGTTGACGGTATCGCCGAAGGCTTCGTTCACGCGCACGCCATCCACAAAGACGGAAATGCCCTGAGGCGTGCCCAAAATTGGTGAGGCGGTGAAGCCACGGAAGTTCACGTCGGCCTGCAGGGGACCGCCCTGTGTGTCGTTGATGTTCACGCTGCCGAGGTTGCGCTCCAGCGCCTCCGACGAATCCATCGGATGCGACTTCTCGATCTGCTTGGCGCCGATCGTCTGTATGTTGGCAGGCACCTGATTGATGTTGACTCCAAGTCCGGGCAGCGGCGCCGGCGCGATCACCTCCAGGGTCGGGATCTCGTTCGTCACCGGCTGAGCGGTCTGCTCGGCAAGCGTCGTATCCTGTGCGTGGGCCGTGAGCGAAAGCGCTCCGGCCGCGAAGGCGCCCGCGCAAAAACGTGGAAAATGGCTCCAAACGCTTCTCGAGGCCTTCATACGGAATCCTCTCCCGCGATGCTCTTTCGTTCTTATCGTCTTTGCGCGCCGCCAGCAATGCTCCGTAACGCGCCATCGCTGTCCGGAGCTCTGGGAGGCAAGCAAAACCCCGGCCGGACCGCAGCGGCGCTCGAAGTGTCCCATCAGGGCCTCGGGAGTTTTTCCCGAAATCGATTAACGGCCTCGAAATGAATCGTTCCGTGAGCCGCGCGCAACGGGATCTGCTGGTCGTCGGGCTACTTACTGCGGCCTTCGCGCTGCTGTCGGTGAAACTCGATCTGAGTGAAGGCCTCTTCCGATGGACACATGCCCGTGAATGGCTGCAGCTCGACGAGCTTCCACAGATTCTGCTGGTGTTGGCGGGACTTCTGTTCTGGTTCGCATGGCGGCGCATGCAGGAGTTGAAGGACGAACTCGACCGGCGCACGACGGCGGAAGCCGGGCTTGCCGCGGCGCTCGCGGAAAACCGCCGCCTGGGTCGTCAAGCCGTCGAGCTGCAGGAGTCCGAGCGTCGAGCCCTCGCGCGTGAAATGCACGACGAGCTGGGCCAGTATCTGGTCGCCATTCGGATGGACGCAACCACCATCCGCGATGGTGCTGGTTCGAATCGCGAAAACGTATGCGCCGCCGCCGCCATGATCGTTGCCCACGTCGACCATGCACAATCGGCGGTGCGAGACATCATCGGACGGCTTCGGCCAGCGGGCCTGGACGAACTCGGGCTGGCCGCAGCTCTGGAGAATTGCGTCGAAGAATGGCGCCGGCGCCTGGCCGGGGTCGACGTGGAGTTTCTCGTCCAGGGCGAACTGGACAACCTCGGCGAGGACATCAGCCTGGCGTTATACCGATTGACGCAGGAGTCGCTCACCAATGCCTCCCGTCACGCCGCCGCCGCCCGGATGCGGATCGTGCTCAGCGAGGATCACGAACCGGCCGGGGTTGGGACGATTACGTTTGTCGCGGAGGACGATGGCCGCGGGACCACGTTGCCTCCGAATGGCCGCGGTTTCGGCCTTGCCGGAATGCGTGAACGGGTTCAGTCACTCGGTGGCATGTTCGTGGTCGACAGCGGCCCCGGAGCAGGCTTCAGGCTGCGGGCAACGATCCCGCGCGTTCCCGGCAAGATCGCTGACGAGAGCTGAAACCGATGACGCTGACCGTCCTGCTGGTCGACGATCACAAGGTTGTGCGGGAAGGCTACCGGCGCCTGCTCGAGCGCGACACGTCGTTATCGATCGTCGCCGAGGCCGGCACTGCGGCCTCGGCCTATCGAGCGTTCTGCGAATTTCATCCCGAGGTCGTCGTCCTGGATATCGCCATGCCGGGCGCCAGCGGCATGGATGCAATGCGCCGCATACTGGCGCGCGACGCTGCCGCCCGAATTGTCGTGTGCAGCATGTACGAGGACCCCATTTACATAGAGCGCTCGCTGGATAACGGTGCCAGCGGTTATGTGACGAAGGCAGCTGCCGCAGAGGTGCTCGCAGCGGCAATCAGGGCAGTGGGCCAAGGCCAACGTTACCTGAGCCCGGACGCTGCTGCAGCCCTGGCGGGTTGGCAAAAACGCCGGCGCAATGCACTCGCCACACTCGGCGCGCGGGAGATGGAGGTGCTGCGTCAGCTCGTTCGGGGAGCCTCACTGGTGGAAATCGCTTCGGCGATGAATTTGAGCGAAAAGACGGTGGCCAATTACCAGACGCTGATCCGACAGAAACTGGGCGTGCGCAATGCCGCCCAGTTGGTGCACGCCGCCGCAGGATTCGGCATCGGTAGTGAGAGCGGGCGGCAGGCGCGCTAATCGATCGAGCTCATTCCATTGCGAATCGCGAATTTGACCAGCGCAACCAGGTCTTCGAGCTGCAGCTTCTCCATCAGTCGGGAGCGATACGTCTCGACGGTTCTTGGCGACAGATGCATCAGCGCCGCGACCTCGACGTTCGACTTGCCTGCGGTGATCAACCGTATGATCGAGCGCTCGTTGGCTGTGAGCGATTCGATTGCCTGGCGTTCAGCGATGAGTCTTTGGTTCTGAAGAATGCTCCTCTCGGCCACAACTTCGCCAGGCGGCGATTTCCCCGCCACGCCCCTCCACGTTGCGGCTGCAAGCTCGTCGCCTGCCGAACCTTCGTTCCCATCGCCGGGCGCCGCCGTGTTCAGCAGCCCATCAATGCGGTGCGCCTCAGCCGCAAAGAAAGCCTGGTTTCGCCGCAGCGTGTCTTCGGCCTGTTTCCGCTCTTCAATGTCGGTGCTCGTTCCGTACCACTTGACGATGTTTCCCTGCTCATCGCGAAGCGGCACGGTCCGGATCAGGAACCAGCGATATTGGCCGTCAGCGCGGCGCAATCGCATTTCATCCTCGTACGGCTCCCCGGCCGGCATCGCTGCGCGCCACTTCTCCAAGACTCTTGGAGCGTCGCCGGGATGGATCACGCTCGTCGGCGCCTCAAGATACTGGTGCAAAGAAACGCCTGCATAGTCCAACCAGCGCTGGTTCAGGAAATCGACGGTGCCGTCAGGCAGAACGCTCCAGGCCATCGTGGGAATCGTGTTGATGACAAGACGAAGGCGGTCCTCACTCTTGCGAAGTGCATCTTCAGTGCGCTTGGCTTCGATCGCCACGCGCGCCATCTGCACTGCCATGTCGATCAGTTGAATATGCTGTGCAGACGGCAGGCGCGGTTTGGTGTAATACATGGCGAAGGTTCCGAGAACCGCGTTATCGTCCGATAAAATCGGCGTGGACCAGATCGCGCGCAGGCCATTGCGGACGGCGATGTGGCCAGCGTCCTTCCAGAGCGGGTCGTTTTTGGTGTCTCGCGTATATACCGGCTCGCGGCGAAAAGCGGCCGTGCCGCACGAGGCCATGCTGGGCGCTATTCGAAGGAACGCTTCGATGTTCCGCTTGTAATCTTCCGGAATGTTCGGGGCTGCGACAAAATGGAGATTGTGCCCATCGGAATCCACCAGCAACACTGCGCAGCGCATGTCTGGAGTCTGATCCTCGATCAGCTTGACCAGTGTCTCGAAGATTTCGGCAAGGGACGCCCTGTTCGCAACACGTTCGAGGACCCGGCGCTGGCATTCCAGAAGCTCAGACCAGGCCTGCCGCTCGATGGATTCTTGCGTCACTTGCGAGCTCCTGGTCGAGCGTCGATCCCGTTGCGCGCCAGCAGCAGCGTGCCCATTGCCTTGGTCCGACGTGCAGCATCAAGATCGCCTCCGGCAATAATCTGTTCATCGGCAACGGCTTCAATGCGCAAGGAAGCTTCACGCACGTTGGGCTGCAATGATGGGACGGGTTCACGCCACGACCTGCACTCCGTGCCAGAAGGCGCAGCGCCCCTCGATCTGTTTCGCCGCCTCGCTCGGGGCGGCGTAATACCAGACCGCGTCGGGATTGACGCTGTCGCCCACCACCAGGTCGTAGTAGCTCGCGGTACCCTTCCAGGGGCACACGGTGGTGGTCGAGCTCGCTCGCAGATATTCGCGTTTGACCGAGGCGAGCGGGAAATAGTGGTTGCCCTCGACCACCACGGTGTCCGGGCTGTCGGCGATCACGGCGCCGTTCCAGAGGGCCTTCATGCCGATCGTCCCTTGGAGGTTGGATCGTTTGACTTTGCTCGGTCGCCATTTGAATTGCGCCTCCCGAGCGAGCTTCCGGGCCGCGTCGGCAGAGTCGGATCGCTCGCCGGGAAAGTCTCTTCGAGCGCTTCGTCCAGCACCCATTCGTCGTACGCCGCCGTGCCGGGAGCCGGAACGGGGTCCATCGTCGTCGTGTCCACAGTCGAATCCTTATACGCGTGCCCTCATGGCTCAGCAGATTGCCACAAGAGGCTCGCGTGCGACCATGTCAGCGGCAAGGTGCTGGTGCGGTCGCCGAAAACGCTGCCCGACCGGCGCTCATTGACCCTGCGGCTCCATTTCGTGGACGATCACGCCGTCCAGGATATCGCCGCGCTCCTTCCACGGCTGCCGCCTGACCGCGTTCAGTCCGTCGCGATGGCCGGCCTCGCGCCGCAGTTCGATGCCCTCGCGGGTGAAATCGATGTCACGCGTGATGTCGTCATTGGGCAGGCGGGGTGCAATCAGCCGCACCACGTGCATCACGGTCGAGCAGCCCCAGGCCGCCAGCATGCGGCCGGTCTCCGACGCACGGTCCTGCGCCGGCACCAGGCGCTCGAGCTCGCGGACCACGTGCCGCAGGCGGTGTATCTGCGCCTGCCGCATCAGGTGGCTGTCGAAGCGGCTCGAGTACTGGATCTCCTTCTGACGGGACTGAACGTCCCACAACGACTTCGGTTCGGGGCCTCTCGGATTCCACAGATTGACCGTGAAGATCACCGAATCGCGCCGCGGCATGTCGTCCAGCACGACCTCGATCGGCGTGTTCGAGAAGATGCCTCCATCCCAATAGGCCTGGTCGCCGATCCGGATCGCAGGAAACGCCGGCGGCAGCGCGCCGGAAGCCAGGATGTGATCGGGCCCCAGCGTGTCCTTGCGGGTGTCGAAGTAACGCATCGCCCCGTCGCGCACGCCGACCGCTCCGACCGTCAGGCGCATCGGGGCATGTGCCAGACAGCCGAAGTCCACCAGCTCACCCAGCGTTGAGCGCAGCCCGCGGGTCAGGTAGTACGAGGCCTGCTCGATGCCGACCTGCGCCAGCGGACCGAACGCCGCGCTCGGATTGGGCTCGAAGAAGCCGGGGATACCGAACGCCATCGTTCGAACGCTGTTCAAGCCCTCCCAGAATCGTGCGGCCGGGCCCTGCAGCGGAATGCCGGCCACCGCCATCCGATCCCAGAACTGCCGCAGCCGCGACCAGCGCTGCTCGACCGGATTGCCGGCGATGATGGCACCGTTGATCGCACCGATCGAGGTGCCGATGATCCAGTCGGGCTGAAGCCCGCTCTCGTGCAGAGCCTGGTAGATGCCGAGCTGGTAGGCGCCCAAGGCCCCGCCGCCCTGCAGCACCAGAACGATCTGACCCGGCAGGCTGTCGCGGCTGACCGCGACCTCAGCGGGCGATGGTTCGACGTTCGTCACGAGTAGATCTCCCCCCAAAACGAGTCGTTTGGTCGCATTGGCGGGGAGCGCCTTACACCCTTTCTAAAGATTCGCTGCGCCGCGACCGCCGATCGCTCGAAAACCGCCGCTACGCCCGGCCGGCTTCAAGAGAAGGGGCTCGCCGACCGATACCGAATACGAACACGGTGGAACTTAAGCCGCAAAGGATGGCGGACGCAATGGCGCAAATTATTAAGACGACGAATCGTGCAGCGGGCTTCACGCTGATCGAGGTCATGGTGGTGTGCGCGATCGTGGCGATCCTGGCCGCGATCGCGGTGCCGGCCTACACGCGCTACGTCCAGCGCGGTGACGTGGTCGAGGGAACGCAGGCGCTGGCCCAATACCGCGTCCAGATGGAGCAGTACTACCAGGACAACAACACGTACGCCAATGGCGGCAACTGCGGGGCTCCGATTCCGACGCTGGTTAACTTCACGCTGGCGTGCGCGACCGGCAACGCAGGGCAGACCTACGTGGCGACTGCGACCGGCAAGAGCACCACCCTGCTCAACAACTTCATCTACACGATCGACGAGACCAACGACCAGGCCACGACCTCGACCGGTTCCTGGGGCCTGAGCTCGACCACCGCCTGGATCGTTCGCTAGGTGCGGAGGCAAGCCACCATGAGAACCCTGCAGCGCGGTGTCACCCTGATCGAGCTGGCAGTCGTGCTGGCCGTGGTCGCGATCCTGTTTGCGACGGCGGCGCCGTCATTCGCGGCCTGGATCCATAACGTCCAGATCCGGACCGCGACCGAATCGGTCCAGAACGGGCTGCAACTGGCGCGTGCGGAGGCGATCCGGCGCAACCGCAGCGTGATGTTCTGGCTGACCTCGAACGCCACCCCGCCCACGGCCGACTGGGTGGTCGGATGCGCCAACCCGGCCGGCGCGGGATCGGTTCCGGAGCAGCCGGGCGACTGCCCAGGCACGCCGACAACCGCCACTCCAACGCCCGGCAACTATATCCAATCGCAGGCCGCCGCGGATCAACAGACCGCGCTGCCGCAGATCACCGTCACCCCCGCCGGGGCGACCAACGTGACCTTCAATTCGGTCGGGATGGTGCTGCCGAACACCGATGGCAGCGCCTCGATCACCCAGATCGACATCACCGATCCGTCCATTCCGACCGCGTCGGCGCGTCCGCTGCGGGTGACGATCAGCGGGGGGCAGATCCGGATGTGTGACCCCAACCTGAGCCTGGCGAACGATCCGCGGGGCTGCACATGAGCAAAGGGCAGAGCATGCGTGCGGCGATGCGTGGCATCTCGCTGATCGAAGTGCTGGTCGCGATGACGATTTTCGCCTTCGGCATCCTGGGCCTGCTCGGCATGCACGCCCGGGCGTTGAGCGGCTTTTCCGACGCCAAGTATCGCACCGACGCGGCGCTGCTGACCGACGGCCTGATCAACGACATCTGGGTGAACCGGACCAACATAGCCAGCTACGCCTACGCGAGCGGCACGGTTCCCTCGGCGGTGCAGCCGTGGCTGTCGGAGGTCCAGTCCACGTTGCCCAACGGCGCCGGCACGGTCGTGGTGAACGGAACGACCGTCACGGTCACGGTGACGTGGCAGCCCCCGACCGCGGCCGCAGCCAGCCAGACACACTCGCACGTCGAAATCGCGACGATCCAGAACCCATGAAAACGCGCACCCCAGCAAGCCGTGGCCAGCGGGGCTTCACGCTGGTCGAGGTCATGGTCTCCACGGTCGTGGCGCTGTTCGCGACTTTGGCCATTTTCCAGTCCTTCGCCGTGTCCGAGGGCTATCGACGCTCGGCGACCAGCGGCGGGGACGCCTCCTTCGCCGGAGCCCTCGGCACGTTCATGCTGGACAGCGATCTGCGCATGGCTGGCTACGGCATCAACACGGCCACCTATCTGGGATGCGCCGTTACCGGGTCCGACTCGGGCGTGACGCCGACCGCCGCCATCAATTTCACGCTGGCACCCGTGCAGATCACCCCGGGCACCGGCACCAACCCGGATTCGATCACGATCGTCTCCAGCAACACCGGCATGATGCCGGGCGCCATCAACTTCACCACGGCCCTGGCCTCGCCGACGAACAACTACGTCGTGACCGATGCCTACGGCGTGAAGCAAGGCGACGTGTTGTTGCTGGCCGAAGCGGGTCAGGCGTGCACCCTGGTCGAGGCCACCAACACGCCCACGAACGGCTCGAGCAATCAGAACACGATCAAGCACGCGGTGGCCCGCTACAACCCGGCCGGCGGGCTGGGCCCCAACTACAGCGCCAACGCGGTGGTGATGGACATGGGTCCTCTGCCCACGGCCAACACCTACCGGATCCAGAACAACGCGGCGCTTCCCAACTTCAATTCGCTGGTGGTCGATCAGTTGATCGCCGATCGGCCGGCGCAGCCGGTTGCCGCCAACGTGGTGCAGCTCAGGGCGCTGTACGGCAAGAGCTCCACGGGCAACGGCATCGTGGACACGTGGAACACGACCGCACCGGCCAACTCGACCGACTGGAGCAACGTGCTGGCCATACGCATCGCGATGGTGGCACGCAACGCAAAGCCGGAGAAGCCGGACCCGACCTCGGGCAACTGCGCCACCACGACAGCGGCCCCTTCCGTTACCTGGGACGACAACACCACCACCACGCTCGATGTCTCGGCCACCACGCCGACCGGCCCGTCCTGGAAGTGCTACCGCTATCGGGTCTTTCACGTCACCAGCAGCCTGCGCAACCTGATCTGGACCCCCTCATGAGATCGCTCCACTCGGCGCCGCCTGGCGCCCAACGCGGATACATGCTCATGCTGGTGCTGGTTGCGCTGGTGGCCATGATGGTCTCGGGCATTGCGCTGGTGCGTTCGATGGACACCAACACACTGGTGGCCGGCAACCTGGCCTCGCGCAACGCCACCGTCAACAGCGCCGACGCCGGCGTGCAGGCGGCAGTCAACTGGATCCAGGCCAATTCCACCACCGGCGCGCTGAACGCAGACGCCGCGGCCAGCGGCTACTACTCGCACGGAGACGACCAGGCCTGGACCTCGGGCACGTTCTGGAGCACGTGTACCGGCTGCACCTTCACCGACGCGGCCCGCAACCAGGTTTCCTGGAGCGTGAGCCGCATGTGCAAGCTGACCGGCAACCCGACCGACTCCGGAAACTTCTGCGCCTCCCTCAACGGCAGCACCTCCAATGGCGGCAGTTACTCGAGCGACGCCATCAACTTCACCGGTTCACCGAAATACTTCTATCGAATCACCATCCAGGTGGTCGATACGCGCAATTCCTCGACGCTCAGTCAGGCCTTTGTGACGCTTTGATCGGACCTCAACCATGAAGACGGTGACTCGCCTCGCACTCGCCCTGACCGGGTTCGGCCTCGTCGCAATCGCGGGCGCCGTGACCACGGACATCTCGACCACTCCGATGGAGGTCGGCGCCAGCTCGGTGGTCAAACCCAACGTGATGCTGCTGTTCGACGATTCCGGCAGTATGGCCTGGGACTTCATGCCCGACTGGCTGTCGGGGATTTTTTCCACGCCCTGCGTCGAGAAGCCGTACCTGTCCGGCGGTGGAGGCGGTGGAGGCGGCGGAGGCGGCGGATCCAGTCCGTGCCCGATTCCATCTGGGGCATCCACCATCGGCCAGCAGGGCGATCCGATGTACTACGCCTATCAGTTCAATCAGATCTACTACAACCCGAACGTGTACTACCAGCCCGGCGTGACCTACGCCGGCGCGCAGATGACGAGCTACAACGCGGCGTCCTGCTCGGGCGCCAACTGGTCGAAGATTCCGGTCAACGGATATGTGAGCAACCCCTGCTCAGGCGGCGGCGGCGGCGGTGGCGGCGGTGGCAGCCTGGGCGGCAACCAGGCCACCAGCGGCACGATGGATCTGGCGAACGGCTACGTGGAGGCGACCTATTGCATGCCCACCGGCGGCACCGTCTCCAGGATCAGAATCAGCGGCAGCGGCGGCAGCGGCTATCTCCTCCCGCCGACCGTGACCATCTCGGCGCCGACGGGTCCCGCGCCGCTCGTGACGGCGACCGCGACCGCGACGATCAGCGGCGGCAAGGTCACTTCCATCACGATCACCAATGCCGGCTCCGGGTACACGACCGTGCCGACCGTGACGATTGCCCCGCCGCTCATTGGCACCCAGGCCACCGCCACCGCCAGCATCAGCGGCGGCGGTGCACCGGCGTCGTACTCGGCGGCCACCTGCAAGCGCAACTGGTTCGATACCGCCCAGCCCTTCCTCTACAACCTGGGAAGCGCGTCCAACGGCTACCCCGACGCTTATCAGACCGTCAGCGGATCCACCGTTTCGGTCACCCTGGGGACCTACGAGTATCCGGCGCCGTTGAACGGCAATCCGTTCTACTACGACATCCTGCCGGCCGAGTACTGTTCCGACGCACAGTTGGTGAACTGCGCGCTGATGACGGCTCCCAGCGGGACCTACCAGAACCCGGCGCCGGTCCGGTTCTGCGTGTCGCCGATCGATCAGAACAGCCTTGCCGCGGTGAGCGGCACCACGGTCTTTACCTCCGGCGGTTCGGCCTCACCCCGTTGCCAGAAAAAATACAACCTGGCGCTCGGCTACACGCTGCCGCGCTACGGGTACTTCAAGCGCCGCGACATCATTCCGTCGATCGGCACGTATACGCGCATCTCGGCGCGCATCGACTGTGCGGCCGCTCCGAGCTGCACGTACGCAGAGGAAATGAACAATTGGGCGAACTGGATCGCGTACTACCACACCCGGATCCTGATGGCCAAGACCGCCGTCGGGCTCGCATTCAACCGCTTGACGACCAACTACCGCGTGGGCCTGCTCACGATCAATGCGTACGCCGGCGGTGGTGGGGGCGGTGGCTCGCTGGATACGAGCAAGTTCGTTCCGATCGGCGACTTTAGTTCGACCCAGCGCCAGACGCTCTATAACACCTTTTACGCATTGTCCCCGAACAACTCCACGCCGCTGCGCGAAGCGCTGTCGCGCGTGGGCTGGTACTACGCCGGCAAGACGACCGGCCTGTCGGCCGGCATGATCACGAGTGCCTCCGGATCGACCGCGGCCAACCCGGACCCGGTCCAGTACTCCTGCCAGCAGAACTTCACGATCCTGACCACGGACGGCTACTGGAACGGCAACCCGGGACAGGACCTGAATGGCAACTCGATGGAGTACAACACGTCGTACGCGCAGCAGGACAACGATTCGACCAACATCTACGAGCAGCGCGGCCCCAGCGTGTATGGGCCGGGCGGCTATTTCGACGGCAACCTGGCCGACTCCACCACCGGCGGCGGCAGCGGTGGCGGCGGCGGTAGCCGGGGCGGCGGCGGCGGCAACACGTACACCTCCAAGGGCACACTGGCCGACGTGGCGATGTACTACTACAAGACGGACCTGCGTCCGGCCGGCAGCACCAACTACAACACGGGCGCCCCGGTCAGCACCGACGATCCGAACGCCGCCGGGGTGCCGACCGTTCCGAAGGTCGACGAGAATCCCACCCAACACATGGTGACCTTCACGGTCGGCCTGGGCGTGGATGGCTACCTGACGTACGACGCGGTCGGCCAGACCTACGGGAGCCCGGACTACACGGCCATCGTCAATGGAACGGTCGGCGCCTGCGTCTGGGCCCCGGGGCTGACCTGCAACTGGCCACAGGTTCCAGCGGGGACCGGCTTTGGCGACGATCCGTCCAAGGACGACGACCTGTGGCATGCGGCCGTCAATGGCAGAGGCGCCTACCTGACGGCCAGGAGTCCCCAGGCCCTGCTGCGCGGGCTGAACAACGACCTGGCGCTGATCAAGGCACAGGTCGGCGCAGCGGCCGCGTCCGCAACCAGCACGCCAAACATCACCCTGACGGACAACGCCATTTACAGTACGACCTTCCGCACGCAGTACTGGGATGGCGAAATGACCGCGCAGGCCGTCAGCGCCGCCGATGGCACCGTCAGTTCGGCCGTCACCTGGTCGGCCCAGACCAACCTGGACGGCACCGTCACGGGAAGCTCCGACAGCCGAACCATCTATACCTTGAAGTCGACCGGCGCCATGGTCAACTTTCTGTATGCCAACCTGGACGCGACGGCGCAAAACTGGTTCAACAACGATTGTGTTTACCTGTCGCAGTGCGTCGGCATGGTGACTGCAGATCAGACGATCGTGAACTCCGGCACCAATCTGATCAATTACCTGCGCGGACAGAGCGGATATGGCGACGGGGTCCACTTCCGCACCCGCGCTCACGTGTTGGGCGACCTGGTGGACTCGCGACCGGCGGTCGTGCGCGACCCGCGGCGCCACTATGCGGACGCGTCGATAGCCCCCGGCAATCAAAGCTACGCGACGTTCGCCTCGAACAACGCCAGCCGGCAGGCCGTGATCTACGTCGGTGGCAACGACGGAATGCTGCACGCCTTCAATGCGACCAACGGCAACGAGATGTGGGCCTATATTCCCCGCTTTCTGCTGTCGCGCCTGTATGTGCTCGCGGACGTGAACTACGCCGTGCAGCACCAGTTTTTCGTGGACGGATCGCCCGAAGTGGCCGATGTGCTCTCGCCCAGCGACGGCACGTGGCACACGATCCTGATCACTGGCATGAACGACGGCGGCCGCGGCTACGTTGCCTTTGATGTCACCAATCCGTCTTCGCCGACCTTCCTGTGGGAGTTCTGCAACGACTCGACCATCTGCACCACCAATCACGACGCCAACCTGGGCCTGACGTTCGGCAACCCGGTCGTGACCAAGCGCGCCTACGACGGCAAATGGGTCGTGCTGGTGGCCTCGGGCTACAACAACGTCGGCAACGGTGACGGGGTCGGGCGCCTGTATGAGCTCGATCCCTTCACCGGTGCGATCCTTCAGACGGCCTCGACCGGCGTGGGCTCGACCACAAGCCCGTCCGGGCTGGCGAAGATCACGGCGATGGTCACCAACCCGGATACGGACAACACCGCCAGGTTCATCTACGGCGGCGACCTGCAGGGTAACCTGTGGCGCTTCGATTTGACTGGGGCCAGCATGACGGTTTCGGCATTCGCAACGCTGCAGGATGCGGCCGGCAAGCCGCAGCCGATCACGACGCGTCCCGAGCTGGGCCAGGTGAACAACTACCCGGTCGTCTTTGTCGGCACCGGGCGCCTGCTGGGCCAGTCGGACCTGCAGGACCCGTCCACGCTGGTCCCGGCCGGCTGCTGCAACTGGTCGTATGTCAGCTCCTTGTATGCGTTGTACGACAGCGGCACAGCGCTGGGCAATCCGCGTGCGAACGCAACCATCGTCAAGCAGACCTTCACCAGCTACAGTTCGACCCAGCTGTCCGGCAGCATGACGGCGGTGAACATCCCGACCAACATCGGGTGGATGGTCGACTTTCCGACCACCGGCGAGCGGGTCAACGTCGATCCGCAACTGGTGCTGGGAACCCTGGTGGTGACGACCAACGTTCCTTCGTCCAGCGCGTGCGCTGCCGGCGGAGACAGCTGGCTGTACCAGTTCAACTACGCGTCCGGCGGCGCCGTCAGTGGAGTGGCCAACAACATCGTCGCGACCAAGACCGTGGGCGCGTTGACGGTCGGCAACGTCCTGGTCCAGCTGCCCAATCAGTCGGTCAAGATCATTTCGACCGAGTCGTCCGGTACCAAGGTCACCACTGGACTGAACACCAACGCGGTCAATCCGACCGTTCGGCGGGTCGGCTGGCGCGAGTTCATGCAGAACCTCTGACGCAGGCTGGCCTCGTCAAGACGCCGCCGCCTGGCGGCGTTTTGATTTTGGCGCGCACTGGCGCCGGCGCCGGTCGGTGTATAAATGGGACGCCGACGGCAGAGCGCGAGATGAAGCTTCGATGAACCGCTGGCTGGTGGGAGCTGGGGCCGCGCTGATTCTCGCTGGCCTGCTGTGGCCCTGGCTGTCCCGGATCCCGCTCGGGCGGTTGCCCGGCGACCTGCATATACACCGCGAAGGATGGGACTTTTATCTTCTGCTGGGTTCCAGCCTGGTGGTATCGGTGGTGTTGACGCTGCTGCTGTGGTGGTGGCGGCGTTGACGGCCGCGGCGGCAGCGCGCGCGCACGGGGCGCCATGACGGGTCGTGGTCTGCTGGCTCAGTCGTTCCGGATGACCGCGCGCGACTGGCGCTCGGGCGAAGTCCGGCTGCTGGTGGCGGCGCTGGCGGTGGCGGTTGCGGCGCTCTCCAGCGTGGCCTTCTTCGTCGACCGCGCCCAGCGGGCGCTGGAGCGCGATGCGGCGATGTTCATCGGGGGCGACCTGGCGCTGGACTCGGATCGGCCGATCGACGCTTCGATCGCCGACCGGGCCGCCGCGCTCGGACTTCAGATCGCCCGCACCGTCACGTTTCCCAGCATGGCCGTCAACGCGGCTCGACCCGATCGCAGCGTGCTGGCGGCGCTGAAGGCGGTCTCGGCGGCCTATCCGCTGCGCGGGGCCTTGAAGCTGCGCGCGCCGGGAGGCGACGGCAGCGCCGCCGGCGCGCCGCCGGCCGGCTCGGTCTGGGTCGACCCGCAGCTGCTGGACGCGCTGGAGGCCACGCCCGGCCAGTCGATTCGACTGGGAGAATCCACCTTCCTCGTGGCCGGCGTGATCGCCTCGGAGCCCGACCGCGGTGCGCAGTTCCTGTCGTTTGCCCCGCGCGTGATGATCCGCCTGGACGATCTGGCGGCCACCGAGCTGGTGCAGCCGGGCAGCCGCGTGATGTACCACCTGCTGATCGCCGGCGATCCGGCGGCGGTGAGCGACTTCGCCCGCTGGTTGCGGCCGCTGCTGCAGCGCGGCCAGCGCCTTCAGTCGTTGCAGGACGGCCGGCCGGATCTGCACGCGGCGCTGGAGCGGGCGCGCCAGTTCCTGACGCTGGTGGCGCTGCTCGCGTCGATGCTGGCGGCGGTCGCGGTGGCCACGGCGGCGCGACGCTTTTCGCAGCGTCGGATCGACAGCTGCGCGGTGCTGCGTTGCCTGGGCCTGCGCCCGCGCGATCTGCTGGGGCTGTTCGCGCTGCAGTTTGCCTGGATCGGCGTGATCGGATCGCTGGCCGGCGTGCTGGCCGGCGGCGTGCTGCACGTTGCCATCATCCGCGCGCTGGGCGGGCTGTTGCCGGTTCAGCTTCCGGCCGCCTCGATTGGACCTGCACTGCAGGCCTTTGCCTGCGGGCTGGTGTTGCTGGGTGGATTTGCCCTGGCCCCGGTGATGCGGCTGCGCAACGTGCCGCCGCTGCGGGTGTTGCGGCGGGATCTGGCGGCCTGGCCCGCCGAGCCGGCGCTGTTCGTTTATGCGGTCGCCCTGGCGTCGTTCATCGGCTTGATGCTGTGGCTGTCGCGCGATCTGCGACTGGCCGCGGTCACCGGGGGCGGATTTGCCGGCGCGGTCGTGCTGTTTGCCGGGGCCGCCTGGGCCTGGCTGCGATTGCTCCGGCTGATTCGGCGCGCCGCCGCCTGGCTGCCCCCCGGCGCGAGCCTGGTGCTGGCGGCGCTGGCGCGGCGGCCTTCGGCCACGATCATCCAGGTGGTCGCTCTGGCGCTCGGACTGACCGCGCTGCTGGTGATGGCCATCGTCCGCACCGACCTGCTGCGCCAGTGGCATGCGCAGATTCCGGCGGATGCGCCCAATCATTTCATCATCAACATCCAGCCCGACCAGGTCGAAGCGGTGGCGCAGCGACTGAAGCAGATGGGCGTGGCCGACGCGCGCCTGTTTCCGATGGTGCGCGGGCGACTGGTCGCGATCAATCGGAACCCGGTCGATGCGACACGCTATGCTGCGGAGCGGGCGCGCGGCCTCATCGAGCGGGAGTTCAACCTGTCCTACGCAGCCGATCCGCCCGATTACAACCGGATCGTGCAGGGCCGCTGGTTCGACCCGGGCGCCCCGGAACTGTCGATCGAACGGGGCATCGCGCAGACGCTGGGCGTGCGCCTGGGGGATCAGTTGAGCTTCGATGTGGGCGGGCAGATCGTGCAGGCCACCGCGACCAGCGTGCGCGAACTCAGTTGGGATTCGATGAAGGTGAACTTTTTCATCATCATGTCGCCGGCGTCGCTGCAGGCCCTGCCGCAGACATTCATCACGTCGATCCGTGTTCCGCCCGAGCGGGCCGATCCGACGCCGCAACTGGTGCGCGAGTTCCGCAACCTGACGGTGATCGACACCGGGGTCGTGCTGGCGCAGATCCGGTCCGTTCTCGACCAGGTCAGCCGCGCGGTGGAGTTCGTGTTCCTGTTCGCTCTGGCGGCCGGTATCCTGGTCCTGTATGCGGCGCTGTCGTCGATGCAGGATGAGCGCGGCCGCGAAGCCGCCCTGGTGCGCGCCTTCGGCGCGGCGCGCCGTCAGCTGCGGCGGGCGCAGCTCGCGGAGCTGTCGGCGCTGGGCGCGGTCGCGGGCCTGCTGGCCGGCCTGGGCGCCAGCGTGATCGGCTGGGCGCTCGCGCACCAGGTGCTGCACTTCGAGTACCGGTTCGGCCCCTGGCCGTTCGCGGCCGGCATCGTGCTCGGGGCGGTTTGCGCGGTGGCGGGCGGCTCGCTCGCGCTGCGGCGCGTGATCGCCACGCCGCCCTGGGTGATCCTGCGCGAGATCTGACCGGTGTCGGCCGTCGGCATGACCGCAACGCAGTTCGGCCTGGTCGTGGCCGCAGCGCTGATCGCTTCGGCCGTGGGCGCCTGGATCGTGCAGCGGGCCACGCGGCGTGCGATGCAGGCCTGGTTCGCGGCCGCACTGCAGGGTGAGGTCGACCGTCTCGGGCGCGAGCTTCGGCAGGCGCTCGAGGCCAGCGCCGATCGGGCCTTGATCCAGATCGGCAGCCGCGTGGCGCAGCTGCAGGACGCGCTCACCGCGCACGTGACCCAGATCACGGGCGTGCAGGCCGAACAGCTCGGCGCTTACGGGCGCGCGATACACCAGCAGCTGGGCGAAATGACCGCTGCGATCCAGCGGCACCTGACCGAGATGCGCACCACGCTGGAGACGCGCCTGCAGACGCTGCAGCAGGGCAACGAGACGCGGCTCGAGCAGATGCGCGCCACCGTCGAGGAGAAACTGCAGACCACGCTGGAAGGCAAGCTCGGCGAGTCGTTCCGGCTGGTCTCCGAGCGGCTCGAACAGGTGCACCGCGGGCTGGGGGAGATGCAGGCCCTGGCGGCGGGCGTGGGCGATTTGAAGCGCGTGCTGGGCAACGTGAAGTCGCGCGGCGTGTTCGGCGAGGTCCAGCTGGCGGCCCTACTGGAGCAGGTACTGCTGCCCGACCAGTATGCGGCCAACGTCGTCACCCGCCCCGACTCGGGCGAGCGGGTCGATTTCGCGATCCGGATGCCGGGCCGCAACGGCGATGCAACCGTGTGGCTGCCGATCGACGCCAAGTTCCCGATCGAGGACTACGAACGGCTGCTCGCGGCCCAGGAGCGGGCCGATGCGGCCGGCGCCGAAGAGGCCGGACGGGCGCTGGAGCAGAGGGTACGCACGGAGGCGCGCACGCTGCGCGAAAAATACATCGAGCCGCCCCACACCACCGATTTCGCCGTGCTGTTTCTGCCCACCGAAGGGCTGTTCGCGGAGGTGCTGCGCCGCCCCGGTCTGGCCGAGGCCTTGAACCGGGAGCGCCGCGTCGTGATCGCGGGCCCCACCACGCTGTTTGCCATGTTGAACACGCTGCAGATGGGATTTCGAACGCTGGCGCTGGAGCAGCGCTCATCGGAAGTGTGGCAGGTGCTCGGCGCGGTCAAGACGGAGTTCGCGCGCTTCGGCGACTGGCTGGGCCGGATCCGCGAGCAGGTCGGCACCGTCTCCAGGACGCTCGAACAGGCCGACACCCGAACCAAGCAGATGCAGAAGACGTTGCGCAACGTCGAAGCGCTGCCGACCGAGCAGGCGATCGCGCTGCTGCCGGCGGCGGCGCGCGAAGACGACGCGGAGTGACGCAAGCGGCTAAACCCGCGCCAGCCGCTCGATCGCTGCATCGAGCGTCTCGTCCTGCTTGCCGAAGCAGAACCGGATGATCTTCCGGTTGACCGGTTCCGTATAGAACGGCGCCAGCGGCATGGCGGCGACGCCATGCTCGATCACCAGCCGGCGCGCGAAGGCCTCCTCGGGTTGGTCCGAAATCGCCGAGTAATCGGCCAGCACGAAATAGGTGCCCTGGCACGCCCGCGCGGCAAAGCGCGTGCGGGCCAATCCCTGGATGAACCGGTCCCGCTTGCGCTGGTAGAACGCGGGCAACTCCAGATAGTGGCGCCGCTCGTGCAGGAAGGTGGCCAGCGCCCATTGAACCGGCGTATTGACGGTGAACACGTTGAACTGGTGAACCTTGCGGAATTCGGCCATCAGCGGCGCCGGCGCGCAGCAGGTGCCGACCTTCCACCCGGTCACGTGAAACGTCTTGCCGAAGCTGGACAGCACGAAGGTGCGGGAAGCCAGCTGCTGCGAGCACGACAGGCTCAGGTGCGGCTGGCCATCGAACACGATGTGCTCGTACACCTCGTCGGAAACGATCAGCAGCGGGTAGCGCCGGACCAGCTCCTCCAGCGCGCCGATGTCTTCGGCTCCGATCTTGGCGCCGGTCGGGTTGTGCGGGGAGTTCAGGATCAGCAGGCGAGTGCGTGCACTCACCGCCGAGCGCACGCGGTCCCAGTCGATCCCGAAACCGCGATCGGCGTCCAGTGCAACCGCCACCGGCTGACCGCCGGCCAGCGCGATGGCCGGTGCGTAGCTGTCGTACGCCGGCTCCAGGATGATCACCTCGTCGTTCGGTCGGACCACCGCCAGCACGGCGGTCAGAATCGCTTGCGTGGCGCCGGCCGTGACGGTGATCTCGGTATCGACGTCATAACGGCGGCCGTACAGGTGTTCGATCTTGCCGGCGACGGCCTGGCGCAGCAGCGGCAGCCCGGCCATCGGCGCGTACTGGTTGAACCCGCGGCGCATTGCCTCGGTCACCAGGTCCTTCAACTGCGGGTCGCAATCGAAGTCGGGAAAGCCCTGGCCCAGGTTTACGGCACGGTGCTCCTGTGCGAGCTGCGACATCACGGTGAAGATCGTGGTGCCCACCGCCGGCAGCTTGGAGGCCCCAAGCAGGCGCGCAGTTTCGGCTTCAGGCTGGCTCAAACTGTCGGGCATCCGAAGTGGGGGAGGGCATGCGGGCAACCTCCGCGATCATAATTTGCGCGCTGGAAATGCCGCAGACGGCCTTGGGGGCTGCGATTGTCTTGGACGAAGCCTCGGCAACATGAAAGCGGCGACTCGGACGTGCCGGTTTTTCGCGATCGCCGCTGATTCGCCGCACTGCGAATAGGACAGAATCCACCCGCCGATGACGCTCGCATCCGGACAGAAAGTCGCTTTGCGCCGCGCGCTGCCGCAGGACGTCGCGCGCGCTCATGGCTGGCTCGCCGAGTCGGACCTGACCTCGACCTGGATGGGCGCGCCGTGGTTCGCAGAGCGTCCGGTTCCGACGTTCACGCAGTTCCGGGGCTGGTGTCCGGAGCCCTATTTCAACGGCGCGCGTCCGTTCGATGGAAGAGCGCTGGTCTTGACGTCGGCCGCCATCGACCTGGGGATCCTGCTATGGCGCCGAATCGATTTGATGCGCGACCTGGTCGAGCTCGAGATCTGGCTGGCCGGCAGCGAGTACTGCCGGCAGGGCATCGGGGCCGAGGCGCTGGCGCTGGGGTGCGCCTGGCTGCAGTCGAGCTTTGGAGTCAACCGGTTCCTGCTGCGTCCGTCGCGCCGCAACGTGCGGGGCCTGCGTTGTGCACGGCGCGCAGGGTTCCGCGAAACCGATCTGGAGCCGGCCGACATGCTGGGCCGGCTCGGTCTGGAGGCTTCGCCCTATCGCGACCCGGCCCTGCTGTTCAGGATCCTGCCGGTGACGTGGATGCTGCCGGTGTCCCCCGGGGCGGAGCTGTGGGTGTTCATCGACAGCGAGTTCAGCTCGCTGGACGCCCCCGCGCTGCTGAGCTTTGGCGCGGTGACCGCGGACGGGCACACCTTTTATGCCGAGCTCGAGCACGAGTGGCCGGTCGCCAATTCCTCGTTCGTCGAACAGAGCGTGCTGCCCCTGATGGAGAACGCGCGCGTGCCGCGAGCCCGCGCTGCCGAGCAGTTCGTCTCCTGGCTGCGCACTCTGGCCGACGGCCGCGCGGTGCGCCTGATCAGCGACTCGGGCTTCGACCGATGGGCACTGGGCGAGCTGCTGTCGGCCGAGGACGCGCCCGACGGCATGCGGTGGCAGCGGGCGCCGGTGGCGTATGCGGAGCTGGATCGCCTGTCCGAAGAGCTCAGGCTGCGGCGGCACCATGCGCTGGACGACGCACTCGCGCTGCGATGCGCGGTGCTCGGGGAAACCGGCACCGAGGCGGCACCGCACGAGGCGCCGGCCGCCGCGCCGCGCTTCGCGGTTCAGCGCAGTTGATCGAACCGGCTGGCAAACTCGCGCGGCGTGAGGATCGCCAACCCGGAACGCCGCGCCTGACGGGCCAGCGCGAGCAGCGCCCGGTCCTTGGTGAGGAGAACCGCAGCCTGCGCCGACCAGGCCAGGTCCAGGAATTTCTGATCGTCCGGATCGCGGCAGCGGCACGGTGCCGGGACGCTCAACGCGAACAGTCGTGCCCCGGCCTGCCACTGGCGCAGGCACGCGTGCAGGCGCGAGCGCTCGGCAGGGCCCGGGGAAAAACGCGGCCGCCGCAGCACGGTCGCAAGTTCCGCGTCGGTCTGCTCGCAGCGCGCGGCCACCCAGCCCTTTGATGCGAGCGCAGCAGCCAGCGATTGGCAATCGCGATCGACGAAGTAGTGCAGATCGAGCCAGACGTTCGTATCGACGACCACGACCTGCGGCCGGGCGATCGCGCTCGCCGCGGGCCCGGTCGCGGACGGATCCGCCGTCACGGCAGCAGCGCGAACTCCAGGCGCCGGTTGCGGAAGCGCGATTCCTCGTCCGGCTCGCTCGATACGGGCTCGGCGTCGCCGGCCCCGCGCGCGCGCAGGCGCCGCGAGGCCACGCCCTGGTTGACCAGGAAATCGATCACCGCCTGGGCGCGCCGTCTGGACAGCTCCAGGTCCGCCAGCGGCGAGTCGGTGGCGTCGGTGTGACCCGATATCTCGTATCGCTCGTCAGCCGGCCGCGCCGCGAGCGCGCCGCCGACCTGCATGAGCACCGGCTCGGCGTCGTCCGGCAGCGTCGAGCTGCCTGCCTTGAAATCGATGACGACCAGATTCAACGCCTCCAGCACCTGCGAGGTGGCCGACTG
Source organism: Burkholderiaceae bacterium (assembly GCA_035939615.1). Lineage (GTDB taxonomy): Bacteria > Pseudomonadota > Gammaproteobacteria > Burkholderiales > Burkholderiaceae_F > VBCK01. The sequence continues at coordinate 26,216 of DASZFP010000016.1, forward strand.
CGCCGTCAGCGCACCCAGCGCCGCCATCGCGTGGAAGTTGCCGACCCGCACCGCCGTCTTGGGGTCGAACGGAGGCGCCGGCCCGGTGGCGGCCGGCAGCGGGTGGGCGGGCAGGCAGGCCCGGATCAGCAGGGCGCCGATCAGACCCAGTGCCAGCAGCGGCCAGATATCGGTAAAGAAACGGATCACGCCGTGATCGGCGGCGTCACTCTCGGTCATCCGTCGCCCCGCTAGGCGGCCGCGGGCTGGGCGAGCAGCTGGCGCAGCACGAACGGCAGGATGCCGCCGTGGCGGAAGTAATCGACCTCGATCGGCGTATCGATCCGCAGCGTCAACGCGATCTCGCGCGTGGAGCCATCCGCGCGCCGCATCAGCAGCGTGAGCGGCTGCTGCGGACGCAGCGTGTCGTCGATCCCCATCAGATCGAACTGCTCGTCGCCGCGGATGCCGAGCGTGGCCGCGCTCTGACCCGATCCGAACTGAAGCGGCAGCACGCCCATCCCGACCAGGTTGCTGCGGTGAATGCGCTCGAAGCTGCGCGCAACGACCGCCCGCACGCCCAGCAACTGCGTTCCCTTGGCGGCCCAGTCGCGCGAGGATCCGGTTCCGTACTCTTCGCCCCCGAAGACGATCGTCGGCACGCCCTCGTCCCGGTAGCGCATGGCGGCCTCGTAGAGCGGCATTCGCGCGCCGGAGGGCTGGTGGACCGTGAAGCCGCCTTCGATGCGCGAACCGTCGGGCTCGGGCTCGATCATCAGGTTCTTGATACGGACGTTGGCGAACGTGCCGCGCATCATCACCTCGTGATTGCCGCGCCGCGCGCCATAGCTGTTGAAATCCGCCTTGGACACGCCATGAGCGATCAGCCAGCGGCCCGCGGGGGCGGTGTCCTTGATCGACCCGGCCGGCGAGATGTGGTCAGTCGTGATCGAGTCGCCGAAAATCGCCAGCGCGCGCGCGCCGCGCACCGGATCGACGCGACCCGGATGCATCGAGAAGCCCTCGAAAAACGGCGGCTCGGCGATGTAGGTCGAGGTCGGCCAGCCGTAGGTCTGGCCGGTGCCGCCCTTGATGTTCTGCCACAGCTCGCCGGGGTTGGATCCGACCTGCGCGTAGTTCGAACGGAACGCCTGCCCGTCCATCGCGTACTTGAGCAGCGCCTCGACCTCCTGGCCCGACGGCCAGATGTCGCCGATCCAGACGTCGCGCCCGCTGGTTCCGCGACCGATCGGCTCTGACATCAGGTCTTTCAACACCGTGCCGGCCAGTGCGTAGGCGACCACCAGGGGCGGCGAGCCCAGGAAGTTGGCCCGGATGTTCGGATGGATGCGGGCCTCGAAATTGCGATTGCCGGACAGCACGGCGGCGCACACGAGATCGTTCTTGATGATCACGTCGTTGAGCTCCGGCGTCAGGTCGCCGGAGTTACCGATGCAGGTCGTGCATCCGTAGGCGGCCAAGCTGAAACCGAGCTTTTCCAGATAGGGCAGCAGCCCGGCGCGCTGCAGGTACTCCGTCACGATGCGCGATCCGGGCGCGAGGGATGTCTTCACGTGCGGACGCACCGAAAGGCCCGCCTCCACCGCTTTCTTCGCGAGCAGACCCGCGGCCAGCATCACGCTCGGGTTGCTGGTGTTGGTGCACGAGGTAATGGCGGCGATCAGTACGTCGCCATTGCGGATCGAAAGGCCGTTGGCCGTCGCGAACGCGCGCTGCAGCTTGTCTTTGGGCTGGTTGAATCCGTTTTCCCCGACCGGCTTGCTGAACAGCTCCGAAAAGGAACGCTTCACCTGGCCGATCTCGATGCGGTCCTGCGGCCGCTTCGGACCGGCCAGCGACGGTGCCACCGACGTCAGATCCAGCGTCAGAACCTTGGTGTAATCGATGTCGCCGGCGCGCGGTACGCCGAACAGGCCCTGGGCCCGGTAATACGCCTCGAACGCATCGATCTCGGCCCGGGTGCGCCCGGTGCCCTCGAAGTAGGCGATCGTTTTCTCGTCGACCGGGAAAAAGCCCATGGTGGCGCCGTATTCAGGCGCCATATTCGCGATCGTTGCGCGGTCGGGCACCGACAGCGAAGCCGTTCCCTCGCCGAAGAACTCGACGAATTTGCCCACTACCTTTTCCCGTCGCAGCATCTCGGTGATCGTCAGGACCAGGTCGGTGGCCGTGACGCCGCCCCGCAGCCGGCCTTTCAGCTCCACGCCGATCACATCCGGCGTCAGCAGGTACACCGGCTGCCCCAGCATCGCCGCTTCGGCCTCGATGCCGCCGACGCCCCAGCCGACCACGCCGATGCCGTTGATCATGGTCGTATGGCTGTCGGTGCCGACCAGGGTGTCCGGAAAGTAGAGGCCGTCGCGCTGGTGCACGCCGCGCGCCAGAAACTCCAGGTTGACCTGGTGCACGATGCCGAATCCGGGCGGCACCACACGGAAAGTCTTGAACGCCTGCATGCCCCATTTCATGAATTCGTAGCGCTCCCGGTTGCGCTCGAACTCCAGCTTCATGTTCAGATCCAGCGCGTTGCGGGTGCCATAGTGGTCGACCATCACCGAATGGTCCACGACCAGGTCCACCGGAACCAGCGGCTCGATCAGCCCGGGCTGGCGCCCCATGCGCGCGGCCACCCCGCGCATCGCGGCCAGATCCACCAGCAGCGGAACCCCGGTGAAGTCCTGCAACACCACGCGCGCGACCACGAACGGGATCTCTTCGCTGCGGGCGGCCCGGGGATGCCAGGCGGCCAGTTGCCGTACGTGATCCTCGGTGACTTTCTTGCCGTCGCAGTTTCTCAGCACCGACTCCAGCACCACCCGGATCGAGTGGGGCAGGCGCGCGATCTGCCCGAGCCCGGCCGCTTCCAGCGCGGCCAGTCGATAGAACCGGCCCCGCGCGCCGACCGCGGGGGAAAATTCCTGCAGGCTGCCGAACGGATTCGTGGTCGTCATTTGGGCTCCATTCGAGGGGCGGGGGAGAGGGCTTAACCAACGAGATGCGCGATCGCCTTGCGCTCCTCGTCCAGCTCCGCCAGCGTCTTGTTCATGCAGCTGCGCGAGAACTCGTCGATCGCGAGGCCGGGCACGATCTTGTAGTCGCCCGAATCGCAGGTCACCGGAAAGCCGAACAGCGTATCAGCGGCAATGCCGTAACTGCCGTCCGACGGCACCCCCATCGAGACCCAGTGCCCGCCGGTTCCCATTACCCAGTCGCGCATGTGGTCGATCGCGGCATTGGCGGCCGAGGCGGCCGAGGACATGCCGCGCGCCTCGATCACGGCCGCGCCCCGTTTGCCCACCAGCGGAAGAAACGTCTCGCGGTACCATTTTTCGTCGTTGATGGCCTGCGGCACCGGCCGGTTTTCAACGGTCGCGAAGCGGTAGTCGGCGTACATCGTGGGGGAGTGATTGCCCCACACGCACAGCGAACGGATCGCCTGCACCGGCACTGCGAGCTTGGCCGCGATCTGCGACACGGCCCGGTTGTGATCCAGCCGCATCATCGAGGTGAAATTGCGCTTGGGCAGGTCGGGCGCCGATTTCATCGCGATGTAGGCGTTCGTGTTGGCCGGGTTGCCGACCACCAGGGTCTTGACGGTGCGGCGCGCCACGGCGTTGAGCGCCTTGCCCTGCGCCGTGAAGATCTGCGCGTTGGCCGTGAGCAGGTCGCGCCGCTCCATGCCGGGGCCGCGCGGGCGGGCGCCGACCAGCAATGCGTAGTCGGCGTCGCGGAACGCCGCGTTGGGGTCGCTGTGGGGCTGCATCGAGGCCAGCAGAGGAAATGCGCAGTCCTGCAGCTCCATCATCACGCCCGCCAGCGCCTTCTGGACTTTCTCGTCCGGTATCTCCAGCAGCTGCAGGCTGATCGGCTGGTCCTTGCCCAGCATTTCTCCGGCCGCGATGCGAAACAGCAGCGCATAGCCGATCTGTCCAGCGGCGCCGGTCACCGCGACGCGCACAGGTGTCTTGGTCATCGGAATCTCCCCGAGAAGCGAACTGGGTTGCACATCATCGAAGCCGGATGCGAGAGCGTGCTGCGATGCATCGAGGAAGCGGAGTGTAATGCGGGCGCATTTCGCCACCCCGGAGGCGCTGTTGCCGCCTCCGGCAGGGGTCGTTTCCCGTCCGGCCAGCATAGCCAAACTCTTATATAAGACATAAGATGGCAACCCCGGGTTCCCCGATCGACGTGACCTCGAACATGGAAAGCAGCCCACCGGCGCCTTTGCGGCCGGCGGCCGGATCCCGGCGCGGCACGGCCCGCTCGGCCGTGTTCGCGCCCCTGTACCAGCAGATCCGGCACCTGCTGGTCGAGAGCCTGCGCCAGGGCGAGTGGATGCCCGGGGCCGCGATTCCGAGCGAGACGGAGCTGGCCAACCGCTTCCAGGTCAGCCAGGGAACGGTACGCAAGGCGATCGACGAGCTGGCTGCCGAGAACCTGCTGGTGCGCCGCCAGGGCAAGGGCACGTTTGTCGCGACGCACAACGAGCCGAAGGCGCAGCACCGGTTTCTGCGGCTGGTTCCGGATCACGGCGCCCGTGGGGTCGCCAGCAGCCGCTTCCTGGAGTGTCGTACCGTTCGCGCGGTCGCCGAGGTCACGTCGCGCCTCGGACTGCGCGCCGGCGCCAGCCTGATCCATATTCGCCGCGTGTTGCTGTTCGGCGATGCGCCGACCGTGCTCGACGACATCTGGCTGCCCGCCGGCCCGTTCCGCAGGCTGTCCGCCGACATGCTGGCGCAGTACAACGGGCCGCTGTACGGCCTGTTCGAGAGCGAGTTCGGCGTGCGGATGATCCGGGCCGAGGAGCAGTTGCGGGCCGTGGCGGCCACGCCCGAGGCGGCCGCGTCGCTGCAGGTCGCGGCCGGCTCGCCGCTGCTCAGGGTGGACCGCGTCTCCTACACCTATGGGGATCGCGCCATCGAGTTCCGGCGCGGCCACTGCGCGACGACCGATTTCCATTACTGGAACGCACTGACCTGACCCGGGTCGGATTCCCATTTCGGGGCGCTCGCACGCGCTTCCCCGAATTCGGTCACAATATATTGCATTGCAACTAGAAGTCGAGCACCCTCCGAGGGGTGCCGCCCCATGCCACAGCGGCGCGCGATACGGAACATCGGGATCACCGATCTGGTGCGATACCGGCTGCCGGTACCCGGCGTGCTGTCGATCCTGCACCGCGTGAGCGGCGTGCTGATGTTCGTGCTGCTGCCGTGGCTGCTGTGGCTGTTCGACATGAGCCTGCGTTCGGAGGTGGGCTACCAGCGCCTGCTTCAAGTGGCGGGCGGCTGGTCGATCCGGGCGATCCTGGTGGTACTGGCCTGGGCCGTGCTGCATCACCTGGTGGCCGGCGTTCGCTTCCTGGCGCTCGACCTGGACCTGGGTATGACGCGCCCGGCAGCGCGCCGCAGCGCCTGGATCGTGTTCGCGATCAGCCTGCCGCTGGCCGCGTGGGTCGCCCTGATCATATTCGGAGTGCTGTGATGTCGATCGGCGCCAGAAGGCTGGTCGTCGGAGCCCACTACGGTTTGCGCGACTGGCTGGTCCAGCGCGCCACCGCGGTGGTGCTGGCCATCTACCTGATCGCGCTGGCGCTCCTGGTCGTCTCGTCGCGGCCGATCGACTACGACGCCTGGGCCGGGATTTTCGCACCGCTGGGCATGAAGATCGCCACGTTGATCGCGTTCGTGGCGCTCGCGTATCACGCCTGGATCGGGATGCGCGATGTCTGGATGGACTACGTGCGGTCCACGGCGGTCCGGATGGTGCTGCAACTGGCAACGATTCTGTGGCTGGCGGCCTGCCTGGCGTGGGCCGTGCAGATTCTCTGGAGGGTGTGAACGCGATGGCACTGGGCCGGCGTCGCTTCGACGCTGTGATCGTGGGGGCGGGCGGAGCGGGCATGCGCTGCGCGCTGCAGCTGGCGCACGCAGGTTTGAGCGTTGCGGTGCTGTCGAAGGTGTTTCCGACTCGCTCGCACACGGTGGCGGCCCAGGGCGGGATCGGAGCTTCGCTGGGCAACATGACCGAAGACCGGTGGCTGTGGCACATGTTCGATACGGTCAAGGGCTCCGATTATCTGGGCGACCAGGATGCGATCGAGTTCATGTGTCGCGAGGCCCCCAAGGTGGTCTACGAGCTGGAGCACTACGGCATGCCGTTCGATCGCAATCCGGATGGCACGATCTACCAGCGGCCGTTCGGCGGGCACTCGGCCAATTTCGGCGAAAAGCCCGTGCCGCGAGCCTGCGCCGCGGCCGATCGGACCGGACACGCGCTGCTGCACACGCTGTATCAGCGCAACGTGGCCGCGCGCACCCAGTTCCTGGTCGAATGGATGGCGCTCGACCTGGTGATGGACGCCGACGGCGAATGCGTCGGCGTCACGGCGCTGGAAATCGAAACCGGCACCACCATGCTGCTGGAGGCCAAGGCCACGGTGCTGGCCACGGGCGGGGCCGGGCGCGTGTTCGCGGCCTCGACCAATGCCTACATCTGCACCGGAGACGGGCTCGGCATGGCCGCGCGGGCGGGCCTGCCGCTGCAGGACATGGAGTTCTGGCAGTTTCATCCGACCGGCGTGGCCGGCTCGGGCGTGTTGATCACCGAGGGCGTGCGCGGCGAGGGCGGCATCTTGCTGAACTCGCGCGGCGAACGCTTCATGGAGCGCTACGCGCCGACGCTGAAGGACCTGGCGCCGCGCGATTTCGTGTCGCGTTCGATGGACCAGGAGATCAAGGAAGGGCGCGGCTGCGGGCCCGAACACGACTACGTGCTGCTGAAGCTGGACCATCTGGGCGTGGAGACGATCACCAAGCGCCTGCCGTCGATCCGCGAGATCGCCATCAAGTTCGCCAACGTCGACCCGGTGCGCGAGCCGGTGCCGGTGGTGCCGACGATCCATTACCAGATGGGCGGCATCCCCTCCAACGTTCACGGACAGGTGGTGGCGCCGCGGCCGGGCGATCACAACGCGGTCGTGCCGGGACTGTTCGCGATCGGCGAGTGCTCTTGCGTGTCGGTGCACGGCGCCAACCGGCTGGGAACCAATTCGCTGCTGGACCTGGTCGTGTTCGGACGATCGGCCGGCAATTTCATCGTGTCGCAGCAGCTGGAGGAGCGCATGCACAAGCCCCTGCCGCCGGCTGCCGGCGAGGCCACGCTGGAACGGCTGGCGGCGCTGGACGCGCGGGTCAAGGGCGAGCGGGTGCAGGCGGTGGCCAACGATCTGCGGCGCGCCATGCAGAGCCACTGCGGCGTGTTCCGCACCGGGCCGCTGCTGCGCGAGGGCATCGCGCTGATCCGGCAGATCGCCGAGCGGGCCGCCCGCGTCTCGATCGACGACCACTCCAAGGTGTTCAACACCGCGCGCGTGGAGGCGCTCGAGCTCGCCAACCTGGTCGAGACCGCCACGGCGACGGTCGTCTCGGCCGAGGCCAGGACCGAGAGTCGCGGCGCCCATGCGCGCGACGATTTTGCGCAGCGCGACGATACGAACTGGATGCGCCACACGCTCTGGTACCGGGACGGCGATCGGCTCGACTACAAGCCAGTCAACCTGAAGCCCTTGAGCGTGCCGACGTTCGAACCGAAGAAGCGCACTTATTGAAAGGCGCGCCCCACGCCTCCATCTACGACCAGCAGGCTCCAGGTCAAAAAAAGGCCACCATGAGCAGCCCCGCTTCGAACGAAACGAACACCGCCGCCGGCGCTCGCGCGGTGCGCTTGCGCATCTATCGCTACGATCCCGACTGCGACGAGCGGCCGCGCATGCAGTCTCTGGAAGTGCGCCTGCAGCCGACCGACCGCATGCTGCTGGATGCGCTGATACGCATCAAGGCCGAGGTCGACGACAGCCTGTCTTTCCGGCGCTCGTGCCGGGAGGGCGTGTGCGGCTCCGACGCGATCAACATCAACGGCCGCAACGGCCTGGCCTGCGTCACCAACCTGCGCGAGCTCAAGGAGCCGATCGTGCTGCGCCCGATTCCCGGGCTGCCGGTGGTGCGCGACCTGATCGTCGACATGAGCCACTTCTTCGACCAGTACCACTCGATCAAGCCGTTCCTGGTTAACGACACCCCGCCCCCGGAGCGCGAGCGGCTGCAGTCGCCGGCCGAGCGCGAGGAGCTCAATGGTCTGTACGAATGCATCCTGTGCGCGTGCTGTTCGACCGCGTGCCCGAGCTTCTGGTGGAACCCGGACAAGTTCGTCGGGCCGGCCGGGCTGCTGCAGGCCTATCGCTTCATCGCCGACAGTCGCGACACGGCCACGGGGGAGCGCCTCGACAACCTGGACGACCCGTATCGCCTGTTCCGCTGCCACACGATCATGAATTGCGTCGACGTCTGTCCCAAGGGACTCAATCCAACCCGCGCCATCGGCAAGATCAAGGAGCTGATGGTGCGACGGGCCGTTTGATATGAATCACGACCGGGCAACCATCGATCGACCGGCCCGTCCGGACCGGGCCGAGGCGATGCGGCGGCTGCGCTGGCGCGCGCGGCGCGGCCTGCTGGAGAACGATCTTCTGATCGAGCGTTTTCTGGACCAGCAGGGCGATGTGCTCGAGCCGGCGCAGCTCGACGCGCTGGCGCACCTGCTGGATTGTTCCGAGGCCGAACTGTTCGACTTGCTGCTGGGCCGCCGCGAGCCGGCCGGGGCACTGGACGGTCCGGCGGTTCGAGAAGTATTGCAGCGGCTGCGATCGGTACGACTGCAGCCGCTGGGCCCCCGCACTTCACCCTGCACCCCTGGAGCCTGAAAATGGCACTGAATGCATCCGAACACAAGGCAACGGTGAACTTCAGCGACGGCACGCCGCCGATCGAGTTGCCGATCTACAAGGGCACGATAGGCCCCGACGTGCTCGACATCCGCCAGCTGTACACCCGAACCGGCAAGTTCACCTACGATCCCGGATTCCTGTCGACCGCGGCCTGCAATTCCTCGATCACGTTCGTCGACGGCGATCGGGGCGAGCTGCTGTACCGGGGCTATCCGATCGAACAGCTGGCCACGCACTGCAATTTCCTGGAGGTGTGCTACCTGATCCTGTACGGCGACCTGCCCAACTCCAAACAGCGCAAGGAATTCGTCGGGCTGGTCTCGCGGCACACGATGGTCCACGAGCAGATGCAATTCTTCATGCGCGGATTCCGGCGGGACACGCATCCGATGTCGGTGCTGACCGGACTGGTCGGCGCGATGTCGGCGTTCTACCCGGATTCGATCAACGTGCACGACCCGGCCCAGCGCGAGATCTCAGCGATCCGGATGATCGCCAAGATGCCCACGCTGGTGGCGATGGCGTACAAGTACGCCGCAGGACAGCCCTATATGTATCCGCGCAACGAGCTGTCCTACGCCGCCAACTTCATGCACATGATGTTCGCCACGCCCTGCGAGGACTACCACGTCAACCCGGTGCTGGTGCGCGCGCTGGACCGCATCTTCATCCTGCACGCCGATCACGAGCAGAACGCTTCCACCTCGACCGTGCGGCTGTGCGCCTCGTCGGGAACCAATCCGTTCGCGGCGATCGCTGCGGGCGTGGCCTGCCTGTGGGGGCCGGCGCACGGCGGCGCCAACGAAGCGGCCCTGGCGATGCTCGAGGAGCTGCAGTCGCAGGGCGGACTGGCCAAGATCGGCGAGTTCATCGCCAAGGTCAAGGACAAGAATTCCAATGTCCGGCTGATGGGGTTCGGCCACCGCGTCTACAAGAACTACGATCCGCGCGCCCGGCTGATGAGGGAGACGTGCCACGAAGTGCTCAACGAGCTCGGCCTGCACGAGGATCCGCTGTTCAAGCTGGCGGTGGCGCTGGAGAAGATCGCGCTGGAGGACGAGTACTTCGTCACGCGCAAGCTGTACCCGAACGTAGACTTCTACTCGGGCATCGTGCAGAAAGCGATCGGCATCCCGGTGTCGCTGTTCACCGCCATTTTCGCGCTGGCGCGCACGGTCGGCTGGATCGCTCAGCTCAACGAGATGGTTTCGGACCCGGAATACAAGATCGGCCGGCCGCGCCAGCTCTACAGCGGCCACGTCAAACGCGATGTAACGCCAGCGAAGTAAAATCGTGAACGAGAAGGCCGTCTGAAAGGGTCGACGCCATGATGCGACAGTTTCAAGTCAACTCCTACCTGTTCGGGGGCAATGCGCCGTACGTGGAGGAGTTGTACGAGCGCTACCTCGACAACCCGGGGTCGGTTGGGGAGCGCTGGCGCGCCTACTTCGACCAGATGCAGCTGGTTCCGGCCGCGGACGGCAATCCGTCCACGCCGGACGTGGCGCACGCGCCCATCGTCGAGTCCTTTGCGCTGCGTGCCAAGGCAGGGACCTTGCGCCCGACGGTGGCGCCGACCGACCTGTCGGTCGCCCGCAAGCAGGTGCACGTCCAGTCGATCATCGCGGCGTATCGTTTCCTGGGCAGCCGCTGGGCCGATCTGGATCCGCTCAAGCGCCAGGAGCGGCCCAAGCTGCCCGAGCTGGAGCCGGCCTTCTACGACCTGAGCGAAGCCGACATGGACACCGAGTTCTCGGCGTCCAACACGTACTTCGGCCAGGAGCAGATGACGCTGCGCGACATCGTCAAGGCGCTGCGTCAGACCTACTGCGGAACGATTGGCGCCGAGTTCATGTACATCGCCGATCCGGCCCAGAAGCGCTGGCTGCAGCAGCGGCTCGAATCGATCCGTTCGACCCCGAGCTTCACGGCCGAGAAGAAGCGCCACATCCTGAACCGCCTGACCGCGGCCGAGGGCCTGGAGCGTTACCTGCATACGAAGTACGTCGGGCAGAAGCGCTTTTCGCTGGAGGGCGGGGAGAGCTTCATCGCGGCGATGGACGAGCTGATCCAGCGCGCCGGTGAATCGGGCGTCGAGGAGATCGTGATCGGGATGGCGCACCGGGGCCGCTTGAACGTGCTGGTCAATACGCTGGGCAAGACGCCGCCGGAGCTGTTCGCCGAGTTCGAGGGCAAGGCCGCGATCGACCTTCCCGCCGGGGACGTCAAATACCACCAGGGCTTCTCGAGCGACGTGTCCACGCCGGGAGGCCCGGTTCATCTGTCGCTGGCTTTCAACCCGTCGCACCTGGAGATCGTCAATCCGGTGGTCGAGGGATCGGTGCGGGCGCGCCAGGAGCGGCGCGGCGACCAGCGCGGCGAAAAGGTGCTGCCGGTGCTGGTGCACGGCGACGCCTCGTTCGCCGGCCAGGGCGTCGTGATGGAAACCCTGGCCCTGGCCCAGACGCGCGGCTACGGCACCGGCGGCACGGTGCACATCGTGATCAACAACCAGATCGGCTTTACCACCTCCGACCCGCGCGACTCGCGCTCGTCGCTGTACTGCTCGGACGTGGTCAAGATGATCGAGGCGCCGGTGCTGCACGTGAACGGCGACGACCCCGAAGCGGTGGTGCTGGCCGCCGAGATCGCGATGGATTTCCGCCAGGAATTCAGCATGGACGTGGTGGTGGACATCGTCTGCTTCCGGCGGCTGGGGCACAACGAGCAGGACACCCCGGCGGTCACCCAGCCCCTGATGTACAAGAAGATCGGCGCGCACCCGGGCGGGCGCAAGCTGTACGCGGACAAGCTGGTGACGCAGGGCACCATCGGCGCGGACGAGCCCGATGCGATGACGCGGGCCTACCGCCAGGCGCTGGACCAGGGGCGCCAGACGCTCGATCCGGTGCTGACCAACTTCAAGAGCCAGTACGCGGTCGATTGGACGGCGTACCTGAACCGCAAGTGGACCGACAATGCGGACACCGCCATTCCGGTGGCCGAGCTGAAACGGCTGGCCCAGCGGATCACGACGGTTCCGGACAACTTCAAGCTGCATCCGCTGGTGGAGAAAGTGATCGCGGACCGGCGCAGCATGGGCGAAGGCAAGATACCGGTCGACTGGGGCATGGCCGAGCATCTGGCGTTCGCCTCGCTGGTGGCCAGCGGCTACCCGGTGCGCATCACCGGCCAGGACTCCGGGCGCGGCACCTTTTCGCATCGGCACGCGGTGCTGCACGACCAGAACCGCGAAAAGTGGGACACCGGCACCTATGTGCCGCTGCAGAACGTGCTGGACAAGCAGGCCCCGTTCACGGTGATCGATTCGGTGCTGTCCGAGGAAGCGGTGCTGGGGTTCGAGTACGGCTTTTCGAGCGCGGCGCCCAACGCGCTGGTGATCTGGGAGGCTCAGTTCGGCGACTTCGTCAACGGCGCGCAGGTCGTGATCGACCAGTTCATCGCATCGGGCGAAGTCAAGTGGGGACGTCAATCGGGTCTGACGCTGATGCTGCCGCACGGCTACGAAGGGCAGGGTCCCGAGCATTCGTCGGCGCGGCTGGAGCGTTTCCTGCAGCTGGCCGCGGACAACAACATGCAGGTCGTGCAGCCGACCACGGCGGCGCAGATCTTCCACCTGTTGCGGCGCCAGATGATCCGGATGTTCCGCAAGCCGCTGGTGATCATGTCGCCCAAGTCGCTGCTGCGGCACAAGGATGCGGCTTCCCAGCTGGTCGACCTGGCGCGCGGCGAATTCCATACGGTCATTCCCGATGCCTCGACCGATCCGCAGAAGATCCGGCGCGCGATCCTGTGCTCGGGCCGGGTCTACTACGATCTGAAGACCGAGCGCGAAGAGCGCAAGGCCGATGACGTCGCGCTGATCCGCGTCGAGCAGCTCTATCCGTTCCCGCACAAGGCGCTGTCGGCCGAATTCAAGCGGCTGCCGGGGCTGACCGATGTCGTGTGGTGCCAGGACGAGCCGCAGAACATGGGGGCGTGGTCCTACGTGCAAAGTCACCTGCTGGAGGAGATGAGCGACGCCCACAAGCTCGGTTACGCCGGCCGGCCGGCCTCGGCTTCGCCGGCGGGCGGGTATTACGCCAAGCACATCGAGCGGCAGAAGGCGCTGGTCGATGCGGCTTTTGCCAAGCTCAAGGGCCTGGTGCTGCACCGCTAGGCAAAAACGGGAAACGCAATGTCGACGGTCGAAGTCAAGGTTCCGCAGCTTTCCGAATCGGTTGCCGAGGCGACCTTGCTGCAATGGAAGAAGAAATCGGGCGAGGCGGTGGCCCTGGATGAAGTGCTGATCGAGGTCGAGACCGACAAGGTGGTGCTGGAAGTGCCGGCTCCCTCGGCCGGTACGCTGGCGCAAATCGTCAAACCCGACGGCAGCACCGTTGTCTCGGGCGACGTGATTGCGGTCATCGATCCGGCCTCCTCCGCCAAGGCTTCGGAGGCCAAGCAGGCCTCGGCGGCTGCGCCGGCGGCCTCCTTCGCCAAGGCTTCGGAGGCCGGGGCGGCAGCC
>DASZFP010000017.1:0-9327 GCA_035939615.1 Burkholderiaceae bacterium
GGGGGCGCCGCCAAGGGGCAACCGCCATGCTGTGCGGAGTCGGCCGCAGCGCCGACCTTCCGTGGCGATGCGGCGCACTCGGGCGAGTACGCGAGCCAGGCACCGCGCCAGTTCCACCGCGTGAAGTGGAAATTTGCCACCGGCGATCGGGTCGTCTCGTCGGCGGTCTGGCACGACAAAGTCCTGTACTTCGGCAGCGACGACGGCAACGTGTACGCGGTCGAGGCGGAGACGGGACATCAGCTTTGGAAGCGAACCACCGGCGGACCGGTGCCGGCAACCCCGGCGGTGGCCGACGGGCGCATCTACGTGGGCAGCTACGACGGCAAGTTCTATGCTCTCGACGAGCGCACCGGCACGCCCGTCTGGACGTTCGTCACCAGCGGGGAGCGCCGCTTCGAAGGCAAGGGGTTGCATGGGCTGCAGCCCAAGAACCAGACCTTCGCCGATCCGTTCGACGTGTTTCTGTCCAGCCCGGTGGTGGCTCAGGGGGTGGTGTACTTCGGCTCCGGCGACGGCCACGTATACGCGGTCGATGCGGCCACGGGCGAGCTGCGCTGGAAGTTCCAAACGGGCGATGTGGTGCACGCTTCGCCGGCCTATGCGGGCGGCGTGCTGTATTTCGGAAGCTGGGACAGCTACTTCTATGCGGTGGATGCGGCGACCGGCCAGCAGAAGTGGCGCTTCAAGTCGGGAGAGGACCCTCTGATCCACAACCAGGTCGGGTTCCAGTCTTCCCCGGTCGTGGCCAACGGAGTGGTCTACACCGGATGCCGCGACGCCCATCTGTATGCGATTGACGCCGCCAGCGGCAAGGAAAAATGGCGCTTTCCGACCGACGGCAGCTGGGTCGTCAGTTCGCCTGCGGTGAGCGGCGGGCGGGTGTTCTTCGCCACGTCCGATTCCAGCCTGTATCTCGTGCTCGATGCCGAAACGGGCAAGCCCGTGCTGCAGCAGCAGAGCAAGGCCTACGTGTTTTCCTCGCCTTCGATAGCGGGCGAGGTGGTCCTGCTGGGTGTGCTGAACGGAACGCTGGAAGCGCGCGATCGCACCAGCGGGGGGTTGCTGTGGGAGTATCAGACCGACGCTTCACGGCGCAACATCGGCTGGGCCCTTACCTCCGAGCGCAAGTTCAATGCGCCGCTGATCTTCCACTCGGCCTGGAACCAGGCCCCGCTGGTGGGCGTCGAGCGCCAGTTCAGCGTGGGCTCGATCTTTTCATCGCCGCTCGTGGTCGACGGAGTCGTGTACTTCGGCAGCGCCGACGGCAACCTGTACGCGATCGATTGAAGCGCCGGGAGCGCTGCACGGCTCGGTCGAATGCAGTCCGAGCCGGTCGAACAGCGCGCGGTCCGAATCGGTGCTCGGGTTTCCGGTGGTCAGCAGGCGGTCGCCGTAGAAGATGGAATTGGCGCCGGCCAGGAAACACAACGCCTGCACCGAGTCGGGCATGACCGCGCGCCCGGCCGACAGACGAACCACGCTGGTCGGCAGCGCGATGCGTGCGACCGCGACGGTGCGGACGAATTCGAGCGGGTCCAGCCGTTCGGTCTGGGCCAGCGGCGTGCCGCCAATCGGCACCAGCATGTTGATCGGCACCGACTCGGGGGCCGGATCCAGCGAGGCCAGCTCCGCGATCAGCGCAGCGCGCTGCAGCCGGCTCTCCCCCATGCCGACGATGCCGCCGCAGCACACCTTGATGCCGGCGTTGCGCACGCGTTCCAGCGTATCGAGCCGGTCCTGGTAAGTGTGCGTGGTGACGATGGCTCCGTAGTATTCGCGCGCCGTGTCCAGGTTGTGGTTGTAGTAGTCCAGGCCCGCTTCCTTGAGCTGCTCGGCCTGTCCCGGGCGCAGCATGCCCAGCGTCACGCACGTTTCCAGACCGAGCTCGCGCACACCTTTGACCAGCTCGATCACGTCGGCGAGCTCCCGGGCGTTGGGCCCGCGCCAGGCCGCACCCATGCAGAAGCGCGTTGCGCCGGCCTGCTTGGCCTTGCCAGCGGCCTGCAGCACGCGCTCGCGCGACAACAGCGCCTCGCGCGCAACGGCGGTCTGGTGGTGCGCCGACTGCGAGCAATAGCCGCAGTTTTCCGGGCAGCCGCCGGTCTTGATCGACAGCAGCGTGCTGATCTGCACCGCGTTGGGGTCGAAATGGCGCCGGTGCACCGATTGCGCCTGGTACAGCAGGTCGTTGAACGGTTGTTCGAACAGCGCGGCCACCCGCTCGACGCTCCAGCGGGCCGCTTCGGTCTCGACAGTCGATAGGCTCATCGGCGATGGACGGCAGGCCGCAGCGCGCCCCTTCGGAGGCGACACCGGCCGCTGCGCAGCATAACAAACGCTGTGCGGACATGGATCGGGCTGCAATAATCGCGCCGATCGCTCGGGCGGGTCCCGGAGGCCGGTCGAAGCATGCGCGTCGTACGCTGGGCGTTGGCGGTCGTGTCGGTCGTGCTGGTGGCGGCGATCGGCGTGTGGCTCTGGTATCGGCAGGCGAGTCTGCCGGAACACGAGGGAACGCTGCGCGTGCTCTCGCTGTCGCGCCCGGTGCAGATCGTGCGGGACGAGACCGGCGTGCCGACCATCACCGCGCAAACCGAAGCGGACGCCCTGTTCGCGCTCGGCTTCGCGCACGCGCAGGACCGGCTGTGGCAGATCGAGTTCAACCGGCGCATCGGGCAGGGCCGCATCGCCGAGATCGTCGGTCCGCCCGGGGTCGACACCGACCGCTTCCTGCGCACGGTCGGCATCTACCGCCAGGCGCAGGCGATCGCGCGCGAGTTCGATCCGGAAACGAAGTCGCTGGTCGAAGCGTATTGCGCCGGCATCAATGGGTACCTGGACGGACACCACGATCTGCCGCCGGCCGAGTTCCTGTTGCTGCGCGCGCCCTACCCGGAACACTGGGTGCCGGCCGACGTGGTGGCGTGGACGCTGATGATGGCGTGGGATCTGTCGGCCGAGGCGATGCGAAACGAGCTCGAGCGCCTGCGCCTTTCGGCGCGCTTCTCGATGGCCGAGATCGACGACTTCCTGCCGCTGTGGGACGAGTCCGCGCCGCGCACGGCCGACTACGTCGCCTTGTATCGGCAATTGGGACTGCCGGGACACACGCTGACGGACCAGGCGCAGCAGCTGGTTCAGCGGCTGCCCGAATTCGGTTTTGCCGCCTCGCTGGGCCAGGGCTCCAACAGCTGGGTGGTGGCCGGATCGCGCACCGTCAGCGGACGGCCGCTGCTGGCCAACGATCCGCACCTGGCACTGTCGTCGCCGTCGGTCTGGTACTTCGCCCGTCTGAAGGCACCGGGCCTGGACGTTTTCGGCGCGACCCTGCCCGGGGTGCCGTTCGTCGTGCTGGGACGCAACGCGCACGTGGCGTGGGGATTCACCACCACCTATGCGGACACGCAGGACCTGTATCTGGAACGGATCGAACCGGACCACCCGGACCGGTATCGGACGCCGGAGGGCAGCGCGCCGTTCGAGACGCGCGTGGAAACGATCCAGGTGCGCGGCGGCGATCCGGTTTCGCTGACGGTTCGCAGCACGCGCCACGGGCCGGTGATCTCCGGCGCGCTGGCGGCAGCGGACGCGGCGCTGCCCGGCGATGGATCGCCCGGCGGTTACGTGCTGGCGTTGCGCTGGGCCTCTCTGGAGCCCGGCGATACGACGTTGCGCGCGTTTCGGGCCATGAATCACGCCGCCGACACGCGGCAGCTGGAAGGCGCGCTGCGCGGGGTGACGCTGATCGTGCAGAACGTCGTATTCGCAGGCGACGACGGCCACATCGGATTTCGCGTGGTCGGGCGGGTGCCGCTGCGCAGCGCCGACAACGACCTGTACGGGCTGGTGCCGTCGCCGGGCTGGGAGGCGCGCTACGACTGGCAAGGTTGGATCGGTCCGGACGAGCTGCCGCGCAGCCTGGACCCGCCGCAGGCGATCATCGTCACCGCGAACAACAAGATCACCCCGCCCGGGTACCGCGGATTCCTGACGATGGAGTGGAAGGCACCGTACCGCGCGCGGCGCATCGAGCAGTTGCTGCAGGCGGTGCCGCGGCACGACGTGGCCTCGTTCGAGCGGATCCAGGCCGATGTCACCTCGCTGGCCGCTCGCGAGATGATGCGGGCCCTGGGCGCGACCGAACCCGTAACGGCCGTCGGTCGCGCTGCACTGCAACGACTGCGCGCCTGGGACGGGGCCATGCGCGCGGACGCGCCCGAGCCGCTGATCTACCAGGCCTGGATCCGCCGGCTCAAGGAGCTGATCTTCGACGACGACCTGGGTCCCCTGGCAGCCGATCTGGTCGAGCCGGTGCCGCTCACCGCGGCGATTCTGGGCGTCTTAAGCGGTCGCGCCCACGCTCGCAACTGGTGTGACGACACCGCCGTCCCCGACCGGCACGTCGACTGCGCGGCGCTGGCGGCCGCAGCGCTGGATCAGGCGGCCGGCGAGCTGGCGCGCGATCCGCACGACCTGGATCGGCTGCGCTGGGGCTGGCGCCATCCGGCGGTGTTCGAGCATCGGCCGTTCTCGTCCGTTCCGTTGTTGCGCCGCTGGTTCGAGCAGCGGGTGGCCCAGCCCGGCGACGGCGACACGATCGACGTCGGGGTACTGCGGCTGAAGGGTGAACAGCCGTTCGAGGTGCGCGCCGGACCCAGCCTGCGGATGATCTATGACATGTCGTCGAGCGACGCACCGGGTGTCTGGATGTTCGGCCCCGGCCAGTCCGGCAATCCGTTTTCGTCCCAGTACGGAGATTTGCTCGAAGCCTGGAGCAAAGTGCGATATCGTCCAATCGGTCAACCCGCGCACCCAGCGCCCACGCTGATTCTGAAGCCATTTGCTCGATGACGTCCGACGCAGCGGCGCTGGATCCAGTCGAAGCGATCGTCGCGGTCAACCGCGGGCGCGACCCTCAGCTGTTGGCGCGAAAATTCGAGGCGATGGCGGCCGACCGCTTCGCCTTTCTGCGCGGCAGCGCCGGTCTGGCGCACGCGAGCCTGGATCTGGCCGCGCTGCCGCCGGCGCCCGCCGGATGGGTTTGCGGTGATCTGCACCTGAACAACTTCGGATGCTTTCGCGGCCTCAACCGCCTCGTCTACTTCGACCTGAACGATTTCGACGAGGCGGCGCGGCTGCCGCTGCCGGTCGACCTGCTGCGCCTGCTGGGCAGCATGCTGACCGCGGCCCCCGGGCTCGGCCTGACGCGCGACGAGGCGCTCGCCCTGGCGGCCGACGCGCTGATCCACTACGCCGAGGCGCTGGCGCGCGGCAAGCCATTGTGGCTGGAGCCCGAAACCGCGCGCGGCCCGATTCGCACCCTGCTCGAGCAGGTCACGTTGCGGCGGCGGCGCGATCTGCTGGAGCGCCGCACCGAGCTGCGACGGGGCCGGCGCACCTTCGTGATCGACAATCACCGGTTGCTCCCGATGCCGGAAGAAGGCGAGTTGCGCGATCAACTGGCCGAGGCGCTCAAGTCGCTCGGACAACTGTACGAAGGCGCGGAGTACTTCCTGCCGCGCGATTTTGCGCGGCGGGTGGCCGGAATGGGCAGCCTCGGCCTTCCGCGCTATGTGGCCCTGGTGCGTGGCCGCGGCGACCCGGATCGCAACGCGATGATCGATTTCAAGCTGGCGGCGCCATCGTCGGCGTCCGCTGCGCTGGCGCGGTTTCAGCAGATCGCCTGGGCCGACGAGGCCCAGCGCGTCGTGACGGTGCAGGACATGTCCCAGGCGGCGTGTCCGGCGTTCCTGACCGCGATGCCGATCGGGGGCCGGGCGTTCGTGGTGCGCGAGCTGCAGCCGGTCGAGGACCGCATCGCGCAGGAGCACCTGACCCGGCAGCCCAAGCGGCTGGCCGAGACCTGGAACAGCATGGCGGAGGTGGCCGCGTACGCGCAGTTGCGCGCTGCCGGCCGGATGGGCGGCGCCGGTCCCGACACGATGATCGACTTCGGCATCGATCTGCTGGTGCAACCGAAGCCCTGGCTGGATGCGGCGCGCGATGTCGATGCCCGCAATACGGCCGCGCATCGCCGCTTTCGGGCCGCCTGGCGCCAGCACGATGCGCGCCTGACCCGCTGGTGCAAGGTCACGGCTTGAGCGAAGGGCGCAGCGATCGGGCCTTCGCGCTGGCGGTGGTTCAATGCTGCGCGGGCTCGAACTTCAGCGCCACCCCGTTGTTGCAGAAGCGCTTGCCGGTCGGCGGCGGACCGTCGTCGAACACGTGGCCCTGGTGGCCTCCGCAGCGCGAGCAGTGGTATTCGGTGCGCGGCAGGATCAGGTGGAAGTCGCGCTTGAATTCGACGGCGCCCGGCAGCGGCTGAAAGAAGCTCGGCCAGCCGGTTCCGCTGTCGAACTTGGCCTGGCTTTCGAACAGCGGCTGCCCGCAGCCGGCGCAACGAAAGGTTCCCGAGCGCTTCTCGTCGTTGAGTGCGCTGCTGAAGGCCGGCTCGGTTCCTTCCTTGCGCAGCACCCGGTATTGCTCCGGACTCAAGCGCCGCGCCCATTCGGCGTCGTCGTACTTCGTCTCCATTTTGGCCTCCTTGCGCACTGGCGTGCGCACGCGCATTGTGCCGCGCTTCGCCGGCGCGTTGAACGGGGGCCTGCTGACCTCGATGGCGTTGAGTGCGTGAGGGCTTACCAGTTCAGCGGTGCGCTGCGCACGGGCGCAACAGTGGCCGTCGCGGGCGCGAGGGGCTTTGGCGTGACGGGTGCCGCGCTGGCGGTCCTGACCGGTTTGGGCGCCGCGCGCACGGCCTTCGCTGCGACCGCCGCACCGTTCTTCTGTGGTGCTGGCGCCGGCCGGGCGCTTGCGGCTGAGGTGGCCGGCGGCGGCTGCAGCGCGGCCAGCTGCGGCTGGGGTGCTGCGCCTGCTTTGGCATCCGCCGGCGGGGCAATCGGCTCCGAGCTGGCCACCCTCGCGCCACCGTGTTCCAGCACCACGTGCTGTCCCACGCGCAGATGCAGCGTGGTCGGGTACGCGTACAGCGATCCGCTCACGTGGTCGATGAATACGCCGGCCGTTCCGACCCCGAACGGCAGCAGCGCTTCTTCCATTTTTTCGCGCTGCGACTTGACCGTCGCCGAGGCGATCTGGCTGTCCCGCCGGCATTCGATAGCCAGTGGGTGACTCGAGCGTCGCACCCGCACATCGCGCCCCGGCGTGACGAAGTTGACGGCGGCCTCGCCGCTGCCGATATGGCACGGCAGACCTTCGACCGGACGGTCCCGCGCGTCCAGCGCGTCGATCTGCAGTTTCTGGTGAAAGTCGCCCTGAATCGTCGAGCAGCCCGCCAGCCACCCTGCCAGAGCCATTGCGGCGCCGCAGCGCACGATCAGATTCATCGATTGTCCCCCGCACCGGCCATCTCCTATATGTATCGGAGATGGGGATGCGCGGCTGGAGAGGCTTGCCCTGGACGAGCGGCTAGTCCGAACGAACGAGGGTGGGCCCGGGCGCCGGCGTCGCAGCCACCGCCTTTTCGACATCCGTTCGCATGCCTGGCACGGGCCTGCCGCCGGCGTCGTCGCCGGCGTCGAACTCGAGCTTCTGTCCGATCTGCAACACCACCCAGGACGGATACGTATACCGATACCCGGTCAAGTGGTCGATCGCCATCAAGCCCGATCCCCCGGGAATCAGCAGATTGACGACGCCGGTGACGCCGCCTCGCACTCCGCTGCGGGAAACGGCCGTGCCTTCGGCGATCCGATCGCCCAGGTGGCAGGCGATCTTCAGATCGGAGAACGAGCGGTGCACTTCGAGACCGAACATCGGCGAATCGCCGAAGTACTCGGCCGAGTCATTGCGCACCTGGCAGCGCATCCCTTCGATCGGACGACCCCGTTCGTCGAGCGTCTCGATGTGCACGGTCTGGGTCGGATCCCCGGTCACCGTGGCGCATCCACCCAGCATGGCCGCCAGCACGCTGGCCAACACGACAACGGTCAAGCGCAGCATCGGAGAGGTGATCAAGGCTTTCGCTCGGGGAGGACTGCAGGGTCGATGCGCCATGTTAAACAGGGAGGCCGCCTCGACGCAGCCACCTGCATAGGCGCGCAAACGGATGATGCTGTTACTCAACAAGCTTAAGAGCGGGGAACTCCGACGCGTTAAGCGAAACGTTCGATCCGCCGTTGCGGGCGAGCCGAGCCCGCAGTGCGACTCCGGTCGGTGAATCGCAGCGGGCGATGCTTGACGGGACGTCCTGCGCAATCAATCGCCCGCCCGCCGTGCCGCCTTCCGGGCCCAGGTCGACGATCCAATCGGCGTCCGCGATCACGTCCAGGTTGTGCTCGATGATGACGACGGTATGAGCGGCATCGACCAACCGGTGGATCACCGCAAGCAGTTTTTCGATGTCCGCCATCGACAGTCCGACCGTGGGTTCATCGAGGACGTACAGCGTGGGGCCGGTGCCAGAGCCAACGGCGCGCGCGCGCGCCAGTTCGGTCACCAGCTTGATGCGCTGCGCCTCTCCTCCGGAAAGCGTCGGCGATGGCTGACCCAGCGTCAGGTAACCCAGACCGACGTCGCGCAGCAAGCCGAGCGGATGGGCGATGGCGGGCGTGGAGGAAAAGAATTCGACCGCCTCGTCCACCTGCATCGCCAGCACTTCGCCGATGGAACGGTCGCGCAGGCCCACCTCCAGAGTGGCCTTGTCGAAGCGCCGCCCGCCGCACACGTCGCACACCACCTTCACGTCGGGCAGAAAGCTCATTTCGATCGTGCGCATCCCCTGACCTTCGCAGGCGGTGCAGCGGCCGCCCGCGGTGTTGTACGAGAAGCGCCCGGGACCATAGCCCCGGATGCGCGCCTCGCTCGTATCGGAGAAGCGCTTGCGGATCGCGTCCCAGAAGCCCACGTAGGTTGCCGGGCAGGAGCGCGGCGTCTTTCCGATCGGCGTCTGGTCGACCTCGAGCACGCGCGCGAGTTGCTCCCAGCCGTCGATGCCGGCGCACCCGGTCCACGCGGGCTCGGCAGCCCTCACCCCCGGCCCCTCTCCCATCCGCCCACCCCGGCCACCGGGAGAGGGGAGCGGAGTGTATAGGGCAGGAGCTCGCTACCGGAGCTTTCTCCCCCCTCTCCCGGGGGAATGGGAGGGCGGTGGGGAGAGGGGGGCCGGGGGGGTGAGGGGCCGGGCCGCCGTGCCCCTACGGCTTTTCGTCTACAGCGGGTCGCGCTGGCGGGCGCCGGGGGCCTCCCGGCATTTCTTCAGGTAGTCGCCGAGCTCCTGGACCAGGTCGAGCGTAACCCGCTCCATCTCGGCCGCCTGCCGGAAGACGATGAGGGCGGCCAAGACCTCGCGCTGGACGTCGCGCG
>DASZFP010000018.1:0-22159 GCA_035939615.1 Burkholderiaceae bacterium
CTGTTCGTCGACCAGCTCGACCAGGGCCTCGATGGCGGCCTGCAGGCGGCCCGGTGCGCCGGCGGTGAAGCGGCGCGCCACCAGGTGCAGCGCCAGCATGACCAGGGCCAGCGTCAGCAGCGAAAAGGCGACCGTGTCGTAATGGATGATGGAAAAGTCGAACAGGCCGTTTTGCGGGGCGCTGGCAAACTGGCGCAGATGGTGCGCGATGTACTCGGAGCCCGTCACGGATTCGGCGGATGCCATTTTTTGATTTCTAGTTTCCTGCCGGCCTGCCGGTACGGTTCACCGCCGGATCAGCGCAGCACCTTGCATCAACAACACGGCGGCGACCCCAGCGATCAGCGCCGGCCAGACCACGTCCCGCACCGTCCGGGCGATCAGAAACAGCAGCCCGATCGTCAGGACGACCTTGATGAACTCACCGGCCAGGAGTGTGAGCGCATACTTCGCACGTCCCGATCCGCTGTTGCCCGCGCGTGACTGTGGCAGGTGCCCGAGCCACGCCAGATTCAACGCAAACAAGCCATTGGGCAGAGTGCATGCAAAACCACCCAGCAACGACGAAACCGCCGCGTGCTGGCCTCCGATCGCCCACGCACCCGCCGCAACGACCATCGAGGTGAGAAACTGCACGACGACGACCCGGAACATCGCTGGGCCTCGCCGCGGCTACGCTGCACGCACGATCGCCGGCATCCTGGTGACGCGACACCGCGGCCATCTCCCCCACAGCCGGTAAAGTTTACGGTGCCGTGTCATCCAGAGCAAGTTGAGCTGGCCCCGCGCTTTTGATGTCGCGCAAGGCAATGTCACAGGCGCAAGCGGTCGATCAGGCCCTGCAGCTGATCCAGGCTGGCGAACTCGATCCTGATCTGTCCCTTGCCTTTGGCGGCCACGCGGATCGCAACGGTGGTACCCAGCGCATCAGACAGTTCCTCCTGCAGGCGGGCCACGTCGCGGTCCGCCGCCGGCCGGGCTGCGGGCGGGCGCGCTGGCCGAAGCGCGCGCTCGACCAGCGCTTCGGCCTCGCGCACCGAAAGGCCCCGTGCCGCGATGTGCTGTCCGAGCTGGATCTGCTCGGCGGCCTGCAGCGGCAGCAGCGCGCGCGCGTGTCCCATTTCGACCGCGCCGTCCATCAGGAGCTGCTGGACCGGGCTCGCCAGGTTCAGCAGGCGCAGCAGGTTGGTGGTGGCGCTGCGCGATCGGCCAATCGCCTGCGCCGCCTGCTCGTGCGTGAATCCGAATTCGCGGATCAGCCGTTGCACGCCATGGGCCTGCTCGAGCGCGTTCAGGTCCTCGCGCTGTATGTTCTCGATCAGCGCGATCGCCAGGGCCGCCTCGTCGGCCACCAGCTTTACCAGCACCGGGACTTCGTCCAGACCCGCGAGCTGCGCAGCACGGAAGCGCCGCTCGCCGGCGATGATCTCGTAGGTCTCCTCGCCGAGCGGGCGCACCAGGATCGGCTGGATCACGCCCTGAGCGCGGATCGAATCGGCCAGCTCGCTCAGGGCTTCGGGATCCATTTTCGTGCGGGGCTGATAGCGGCCGGGGCGCAGTTGCGCCAGCGGCAGCACGTGCGGCGAGCCGGGCGGCGCTTCCACCGCCGCCCCGGTTTCGCCCAGCAACGCGTCCAGTCCGCGTCCGAGCCCTTTCGGTCTTCGAATCATCATGAGCCGTCTCGCATCGATCGGACCCGCTCGATCACTTCGGCCCCGAACGACACATAGGCCTGCGCTCCGCGCGCGTTGCGATCGAACACGACCCCGGGCACGCCGTGGCTCGGAGCTTCGGCCAGGCGCACGTTGCGGGGAATGATCGTGCGGAACACCTTGTCGCCGAAATGCGACTCCAGCTGCTCCGACACCTGCTGCTGCAACGTCATGCGCGGATCGAACATCACGCGCAGCAGGCCGATCAGCTGCAGGTCGTGGTTCAGGCCGGCGTGAACCCGTTTGATGGTGTTGACCAGGTCGGTCAGTCCCTCCAGGGCGAAGTACTCGCATTGCATCGGGATGATCACGCCCTGCACGGCGCACAGGCCGTTCAGCGTCAGCAGCGACAGCGAAGGCGGGCAGTCGATCAGCACGAAGTCGTACGTGTCGGCCAGCGGCTCCAGCGCCCTGCGCAGACGCAATTCACGGTGGTCCAGGTCGACCAGTTCGATCTCGGCGCCGGCCAGCTCGCGATTGGCTCCGATCAGGTCGTACGTTCCGTCGGGCGGGCGCACGGTCGCTTCGGCGGCGCTGGCCAGGCCCAGCAGCACGTGATAAACGGTGCGGTTCAGCGTGCGCTTGTCCACGCCGCTGCCCATCGTGGCGTTGCCCTGAGGATCCAGGTCGATCAGCAGCACCCGCTGCTCCTGGGCGGCCAGTCCAGCGGATAGGTTAACGGCGGTCGTCGTCTTGCCGACGCCGCCCTTCTGGTTGGCGATGCAAAAGATCCGGGTCAAGTACGCTCTTCCGGTCGGCTCGCCACGGGCTGCAGCACGACGAGGTGGCGCTCCTGATCGAGCAAAGGTACGCGCAGTGTAACCGTGCGCGCCGCCACGACGTCCGCGGGCAGCTGCGCCAGTTCCTGCTGAGGCAGACGCCCCTTCATCGCGATCCAGCGTCCGCGCGGCGCCAGCGCTGGCCGCGTCAGCGACACGAGGGCGGCGAGCGAGCCCAGTGCGCGCGACACGATCACGTCGAAGCGCGCTCCGCGCAGCTGCTCCAGCCGCCGGTGCAGCACCTCGACGTTGTGCAGGCCCAGCTCGAGGCGCGCCTGGGTCATGAACGCGCACTTCTTGGACACCGCATCGACCAGCGTGAAGTGATGCCCGGGCAGCGCGATCGCCAGCGGCAGGCCGGGCAGACCGGCGCCGGCTCCCGCGTCCAGGATCCTCAGCGGCGGGACCGCCGGCAGCTCTGGGGCAAGGCTCAGGCTGTCCAGCAGGTGCACGCTCAGCAGCTCTTCGGGGCGGGTGATTGCGGTCAGGTTGTGGATGCGGTTCCAGCGCGTCAGCAGAAGTGCGAAGCGCGCCAGCTTTTCGGACTGGGCTTCGGTCAGATCCACGCCCAGCGCGCGCGCGTGGGCGGCGATCGATGGCGCGTCCAACGTGACGCCGGAGTCGGACGTGTCGGGCTGCACAGGGCCGCGCGTGCGGTGGCCGGCCGGCTCAGGCGGCCAGTTCGCCAGCGGAGCGGGTGCCATGGACAAGGTCGCCGCGGAGCGGATCGGTCGCTGATCCGCGGTGGCGCATCCGCTTCAGATGCACCAGCAGCAGCGAAATGGCAGCGGGCGTTACGCCGGAGATCCGGCCGGCCTGGCCGATCGTTGCCGGCCGATGCGCGTCGAGCTTTTGCCGAACCTCGACCGACAACCCGGGCACAGCAGAATAGTCGGTCGCTTCCGGAATTGGAGTGGTTTCGTGCGATTCGTGGCGCGCCACTTCCAGGCGCTGACGCGCGATATAGCCGTCGTACTTGGCAGCGATTTCGACCTGGCGGGTGACTTCCGGGTCCAGGGGCTCGGAAGCGGGCGGGCTGCTGGTTGCATCGCCCTGCGTCGAGGCCAGGCCCATCAAGTCTGCGTAGCGCACCTCCGGGCGCTTCAAGAGCGCGAAGAGTGTGTACTCCCTTTCCAAAGTCTTTCCGAGGATCCGCTCTGACCCGTCGTTCTCAAGTATGCGAGGGTTCACCCACGTGGACTTCAGACGCTCCAGTTCGCGCGCCACGGCATCGCGCTTGCGGCTGAAGTGGTCCCATCGGGCCTCGGTGACGCACCCGAGCCGGCGACCGACTTCGGTCAGCCGCAGGTCAGCGTTGTCTTCGCGCAATGACAGCCGGTATTCGGCGCGACTGGTGAACATCCGGTACGGCTCGGTGACGCCCCGGGTGATCAAATCGTCGACCAGCACACCCAGGTATGCCTGGTCGCGCCGCGGATACCAGCTGTCCCGGCCGAGCGCTCGCAGGCCTGCGTTCAACCCCGCGAGCAAACCCTGAGCGGCCGCCTCCTCGTACCCGGTAGTGCCGTTGATCTGGCCCGCGAAGAACAGGTTTGCGATGGCGCGCGTTTCCAGCGTCGGGTGAAGCGAGCGCGGGTCGTAGTAGTCGTATTCGATCGCGTAGCCGGGCCGGAGCACGTGCGCATCCTCCAGACCGCGGATGCTGTGCACGAGCTCCAATTGCACATCGAACGGCAGTGAGGTCGAAATCCCGTTTGGATAGAACTCGTGCGTGGACAGTCCTTCCGGTTCCAGAAAGATCTGGTGTGAGTCCTTGCTCGCAAACCGATGGACCTTGTCTTCGATCGACGGGCAGTAGCGTGGCCCGACGCCTTCGATCACGCCCGAATACATCGGCGAGCGATCCAGGTTGGCGCGGATGATCCGATGGGTCTCGGAGTTGGTGTGAGTGATCCAGCAGGGTAGCTGCGGTGGATGGCGCTCGGCGGAGCCCAGGAACGAGAAGACAGGTATCGGATTGCAGTCCCCGGGCTGGCACTGCGTTCGATCGAAGGCGATCGTGCGTCCATCCAACCGGGGTGGCGTGCCGGTCTTCAGGCGACCGCGAGGCAGACTCAGCTCGGCCAGGCGGCGCGCGAGCGTCAGCGACGGGGGATCTCCGGCCCGTCCCGCTGAATGGTGCTCAAGTCCAACATGGATCAGGCCGTTCAGGAACGTGCCCGTCGTGAGCACGACGCAGCGCGCGCTGAACCGGATCCCCGATTGCGTCGCGACACCGGCTACGCGATCGCCTTCAATCAGCAGGTCGTCGACCGCCTGTTGAAACAGGCGCAGATTAGGCTGGCGCTCCAGGACAGAACGGATGGCCTTGCGATACAGGACCCGGTCAGCCTGGGCGCGCGTCGCCTGCACGGCCGGTCCCTTGGATCCGTTCAGGATCCTGAACTGAATGCCGGCCTCGTCCGCCGCCAGGGCCATCGCGCCGTCGAGTGCGTCGATCTCCTTGACCAGGTGGCCTTTGCCGATGCCCCCAATCGATGGATTGCAGGACATCTGGCCGAGCGTTTCCAGGTTGTGCGTGACCAGCAGCGTAGATGCGCCAAGGCGGGCGCAGGCCAGGCTGGCTTCCGTTCCAGCGTGACCGCCCCCGATCACGATCACGTCGAAGTCGTTTTCAGATGCCATCGCGCCGGCCTCCCGGCCCGCCGGTTTGAACGAAACGCGCAAGTATAAAACTGTGGCTTAACGCCCGCCTACGCTGCTTCGCAGCTACCCGCCTCCGCGGCTTCGCCGCTACGGCGGGCAAGCTCTGTGCCGATGTTCCACGTGAAACCGCCCCAGGCTGCCTCGCGGCTACCCGTCCCGCACAGCAGTAGAAATGCAAGCACGTTCCACGTGGAACATCCCGCCGGCTTGCACGCCGTAGCGGCGAAGCCGCGGAGGCGGGTAGCTGCGCAGCAGCGTAGGCGGATCAGCGGCCGAATTCAGGATGGGTCAGCGTTCCGCGAACGTGAATTCGCAGGGGCGCCTGGATCCTGGCTCCGCCCAGGTCGACGTGCAGCAACCCGTTCAGTGCCAGATCGGGCGCGACCGTCAGTTCGCCGTGCGCCGAAAGCGCGCCGGCCAGACCGCGGATCTTTCGGAACACGACCCCGTCGCCGCCGGCGATGAAGGACGTCTCGAACTGCGTGAAGCGCGTCGATGCGCCGGTGCCTGAGGCGTGCGCGGTCGGTCGACTGGCGGCATACCCCAGGTTGATCCCGTTGAGCGACGCGCTGCGAACCTTGATCTCGCCGCCGGCGATCAACCGGCTCAAGGCATCCTCCGGGGTGACACCGGCGCCGCTGAGCACGCCGTCGATCGCTGCCGTACCCGCCATCGGCGGGGCGGGTTCCGGTGCGTTTGCGCTGGCGGGTGCCTTCGAGCTCGGGCTGGGTGCGGTCTCCGCGGCAGCCCCGCCGGGCGACGCCTTGGAGTTCTGGCTGGCGACCTGTTGAATCAAGCTCGCAACGTCGATGCCAACCGTGCTCACCTGACCGCTCACGATCCAGGGCGGCACCGCGTGCCCCTGACGGCGGACCAGCAGTTGCCCCTCGAGGGCGCCAAATCCCGACCCGAGCGCGAACTTCTCCACGTCGATCGCGCTGGCGCTGACGTGCCCGCTCGCGACGAGCTCGGACCAGGACGTGTGGGGAGTGAACGGTGGCTGCCAGTCGGCCGCGTCACACTCGAACGCGATCGGCCCCCCGGCCCGATCCGGTGTGAGCAACAACTGCATGCTGCCCGGGGTGTCCAGGCGACGCAGGATGGCGGAATTGAACTGGCCATTGGACTCGCGCCGTACCACCGCCTCGTAGCGGTCCGGCAGCAGGCCGCTGCCCGAGAAGCGTAGCTGCGCGAACCGTACGCGGGTGACGCTGTCCGGCACCACGTGGTCCAGTGAGGTCAGCCAGGTCAGCAGCTGGTTGGCCTGGTCGAAACTCAGCGAGGTCGGCGACACCACGATGTCTCCCCAGCGGCTCTGGCGGGACATCACAGCTCGCCATAGGCTTGGGGCGGTGAACTCCAGGGTGACCTCATCCAGTCGAACCTGACCGCCCAAGTCGACCCCACTCAGCACCATCGCCGGAGACGGGGTGGTGCGGAAGCGGGTGTCCTGAATGACCACCGGAACGTGGAGCACGGACGACAGCCGCTGC
Organism: Burkholderiaceae bacterium; assembly: GCA_035939615.1. Lineage (GTDB taxonomy): Bacteria > Pseudomonadota > Gammaproteobacteria > Burkholderiales > Burkholderiaceae_F > VBCK01. The sequence goes on from DASZFP010000018.1 coordinate 6,652, forward strand.
GAGATGCGGTTGGCACCGAGGATCTCCCGCTGCTCCGCCAGCCAGCTGCCGGCGACCACAACGAACGCCGCCAGGATCGCGTACGGCAGCAGGCGGCGCCCCCAGATTCGAACCGCCGAGCGGCGCTTCGCATAAAACGAAGCCTCGTCCTGCTGCTTGCGATCGTCGACTTCGCGCAGGTCCAGCCGGTCAGGAACGTTCACCGACGTGATGGCAAAGTCGGTCGATTGAAACTCGGAGTGCCTGCCTGTCATGGGGGTCCTCTATGGGAGCGAGCACTCGCCTTCAGAGCGGTGATCCGACCTCAGTCTGAAGCCACGGACAGTCGGTCCTCGAAACGAGGGCCAAAGCAGCAACTTCAGTGTACGCCGTAAACAACCGTACAGAGAGTAAGCGCCCACCGAAGCCATCGACGCCGCCCGCGCACAGCGCGCCCAGCTTAAATTGAACCGCGTCGCGCGGGGCGCTGGTAGCCCAACGATATCGCCGATTGCCGCGCTATCCGAAGGACTGAGGTCGTGGCGCCCGCTGGCGCTTCGCCGTCGGCCCGAGGGGTGGCAACCCGGCCCGTGTCAGCCAAGCCGTTCGGCCAGGCGCTGTCGAACGGAGTGCAGCTCGGCCGGAACCCGCTCACCCATCTTCGAGAAAAACTCGGCGTGCGACTGGAGCTCGCGCCGCCAGTGCTCGCTCGACAGCTCGGTGGCCCGCTCGAAAGTCGCCGGGTCGAAGCGCAGGCCGTCCCAACGCAAGTCGCCGAACCGCGGCACCACCCCCAGGAAGGTCTCGGCGCCCTGGCTGATACCGGCTACGCGACCCACAATCCATTCGAGCACGCGCATGTTCTCGGCGTAGCCGGGCCAGACGAAGCGGCCGGCCTGATCCGTGCGAAACCAGTTCACCGAGAAGACCTTCGGTTGCCGCGCGCCATGGGCCGCAACCTGTTCGCCCAGGGCCAGCCAATGCCGGAAGTAGTCACCCACGTGATAACCAAGGAAGGGCAGCATGGCGAACGGATCGCGCCGCAGCACGCCCAGCGAGCCGGCCTGGGCGGCGGTCGTTTCCGATGCGAGCGTGGCCGCCATGTAAACGCCCTCGTGCCAGTTCCTCGCCTCGGTGACCAGGGGGACTGTGGAGGAGCGGCGGCCGCCGAACACGAAGGCGTCGATCGGAACGCCCGACGGATTTTCCCAGTCCGAATCGATCGAGGGGCATTGCGAGGCCGCCACCGTGAAGCGTGAATTCGGATGCGCCGCCTTGCGCTGTTCGGCGGCTGCGATCTCGGGGGTCCAGTCGCGACCCTGCCAGTCGGTGCAGTGGGCGGGGGGCTCGCACAAGCCTTCCCACCACACGTCGCCGTCGTCGGTGAGAGCGACATTCGTGAAGATCACGTTCGCATGCAGCATGCCGATGGCGTTCGGGTTGGTCCTCACGCCGGTTCCCGGCGCCACACCGAACACGCCCGCCTCCGGGTTCATCGCATACAGGCGTCCGTCCGGGCCCGGGCGGATCCAGGCGATGTCTTCGCCGATCGTGGTCACCTTCCAGCCGGCAAATTGCCCCGGCGGCACCAGCATCGCGAAATTGGTCTTGCCGCAAGCGGACGGGAATGCGGCCGCCAAGTGAAATTTGCGCCCCTGCGGCGTGGTCACGGCCATGATCAGCATGTGCTCGGCGAGCCAGCCCTCGTCGCGCCCCATCACGGATGCGATGCGCAACGCCAGGCACTTTTTCCCGAGCAGGGCATTGCCGCCGTAGCCGGAGCCGAAACTCCAGATCTCGCGCGATTCCGGAAAGTGCACGATGTACTTGGTCGGGCTGCAGGGCCATCGCGCGTCCGCCTGGCCGGGGGCCAGCGGCGAGCCGACCGAATGCACGCACGGAACGAAAGGCCCCGCTTCGCCCAGCGCCTCCAGCACCGCCTTGCCCACTCGGGTCATCAGGTGCATGTTGACGACGACGTACGGGCTGTCGGTCAGTTCTACGCCGTTCTGAGCGAAGTGACTGCCCACTGGCCCCATCGAAAACGGCACCACGTACATGGTGCGGCCGCGCATGCAGCCGGCAAACACCCGATCGAGCGTGCCGCGCATCTCGTCCGGCGCGACCCAATTGTTGGTCGGGCCCGCGTCTTCGCGGAGCTGGCTGCAGATGAATGTGCGATCCTCGACCCGTGCAACGTCCTGCGGGTCGGACCAGGCCAGATACGAGTTCGGCCGCTTCAGCGGATTTAAGCGCCGCAGCATCCCGGTGGCCACCATTTGATCGCACAGCCGCTCGTATTCCGCGCGCGATCCGTCGCACCAGACGATGCGCTCGGGCGTGGTGAGCCGTGCGATCCGCTCCACCCATTGAATCAGTCGCGGATGGCGTACAGCCGCCGGTGCGGACAGCGACCCTGCTCGCGAGGGTACGGCGCTCATGATTTAAATTCTGCTCCCCTTTGTGGTTTTTTAAAAACGGCGCGACCCACGACCGCGATGATCGCAATTATCGACTGCGGAAACCAGCGCGCCAGCATCTAGCGGGATGACTGCGCCAGATGTTCCAGGGACCGCGGCCTCGTCGGCTGCGCCGCGTGCCTGCGGTCCTGAACCCCGGCTCAAGCCAACGGCACGATCTCGACGGCCTGAGGCCCTTTTTGCCCTTGCTGGACCTGGTACTCGACGCGCTGGTTTTCCTTCAGCGTTCTGAATCCCTTGGATTTGATGCCGCTGTAGTGAGCGAAAACGTCGCTGCCGCCATCATCGGGTTTGATGAATCCGAATCCTTTTGTCTCATTGAACCACTTAACAACGCCTGTGGGCATATCAAAGCTCTTTATCGAATGCGCGGGAAGCGCCCGCGGCGCGCAAGCGATGAATCCATGGACGATGCGGAGTGGCTGGAGGAGGTACTGTGGCGGAACTTCGACGTGCAACGCGGAGGAGCTATAAAAGCCTGAGCACGGGGAGCCAGTAAACGCAGCGCGGCCATCGACTGCGAGAAAAACGCTACTCCAATCGGAACCACCGCGCCAGTCTCTGGTGCGTTTCAGGCGACAAGCGGCATCGATGCAGCGCCGACCCTTCGCTCACGCGGCCGATCGTGCCGTCGAGCGACCGATATGACATTGAGGACATATGGTTTAAATCGCGCGGACGCGCTGCGATGCATCGCTCAGCTCGCGCGCAGCGCGTCCACGATGCGCATGCGCGCGGCCTTGGCCGCCGGCAGCACGCCGCCGGCCAGCCCCATCATCAGGGCGAACACGATCGAGCGCGCGGCCACGCCCGGCGTCAGTTCGAAGGAGAACGCCAGCTCCGAGAAGGTCTGGAAGTTGGTGGTCGAGATGCGCACCGCCTGCAGCATCGAGGCGGCAGCCAGTCCGGCCAGGCCGCCGGCCAGCGCGAGCAGCATCGATTCGAGCAGAAACGCGATCAGGATCGAGCGCCGCGCGAAGCCCAGCGCGCGCAGCGTGCCGATCTCGGCGGTGCGGGTGGCCACCGAGGCGTACATCGTGATGGCCGCGCCGATCATCGCGCCGAGCGAAAAGATCACCGACAGCGTCAGGCCGAGGATCCGGATGAAATCGGACATCTGGCGCGACTGGTCCTCGTAGTAGCGGCGCTCGCGCCGGGCCTGCAGTTGCAGGCGCGGATCGGCATCGATGGCGTCGCGCAGCGCCTCGAAGCCGGAGGGCGAGGCCAGGCGCACGATCAGCGACGAGTAGACCGTGCGCCGGAATGCCTGCTGCAGCTGCTCGCAGTCGCCCCAGATCTCCGAATCGAACGCGCTGCGCTGCGCATCGAAGCGGCCGACGATCAGCCACTGACGCTGCGCGAAGTGCAGGGTCTGCCCGACGCTGACGCCGCTGAAATCGTGCGCCACCGAATTGCCCACGATCACTTCGCTCGCCCCCGGCCGGAACATCCGGCCCTCGACCAGCCGCACCTGGCCGCGCAGTTGCACTCCGATCGTCGACAGGCCCCGCACCGGCACGTTGGTGCGCTGGGCGCCTCCGCGCTTGCTGAGCGAGTCCAGTACCACGATCTCGCGCGACACCAGCGTGCCGCCGTCGGGGCCGCGCGCGACCTGCGGCAGCGTCTCCACCACGGCGGCCGTATCGCGCTCCAGTCCGCTTTGCACCTCGGTGTCCGATCCCTTGCGGATGATCACCACGTTCGAGTCGCTGCCGCTGGAGATCATCGTGGCCTTCAGGCCCGCGTCCAGCATCAACACCGCGCTGAACACGAACACGACCAGCGCCATGCCGCCAGCGGTGAGCACCGTGGTCAGCCGGCGCACCCACAGGTTGCGCGCGACGTAGCTCAGCGGAACGCGCATTTTTTACTCCGCGCCCTCACCCCCGTCCCCTCTCCCGCTACGCGGGCGAGGGGCGATACCGCGTGCCCCTGCGGACGGCCCACATACTTGCGACGCCCGATCGCCCCTCGCCCGCGCAGCGGGAGAGGGGACGGGGGTGAGGGCTCACGTCTCATGCTCACCCCACATGCCTCAGCCCCTCCACGATCCGCACTCGCGAGGCGCGCGCCATCGGCGCCAGCGCGGCGATCAGCCCGACCGCCAGCGCGCAGGCCGCCTCCATCTGCAGCGTGTGCGCGGACACCTCGAAGCGGGCGAACATGCCAGCCGTAGCGCGATGAAAGGCGGCCGCCACCGGCCGGGTCAGCAGCAGCGCCGCCAGGGCGCCGATCCCGCACAGCAGCACGCTCTCGGCCAGAATCAACCGCGCCACGAAGCCCGGCCCGAAACCGAGCGCCTTCAGGGTCGCGTACTCCGACAGCCGCTCGCGCGCTGTCATCGCCATCGTATTGGCGGTCACGGCCAGGATGATGACGATCACCACGTACGACACGCCCGAGACGATGCGGACGATGGTGCCGAACATCGACAGGAAGTTGAGCTGGAACGAGCGCTCGCTCTCGGTCAGCGTCTCGGCGAGCGAATTGCGGAATTGCGAATCGATCTCGTGCGACACGTCGGCCACCCGCTCGGGGTCGGCCAGGTCCATCACGAAGACGCCGACCCGGTTGGCCCGGGTCGGGTATTTCAGCTTCAGGTACTCGTTCAGGTAGTCGAAGTGGAAGTACATCTGTCGCGTGATGGCAGAGGTGTCCCGGCCTTCGTAGATCGCGCGGATGCGGAATTCCCAGTTGCCCGGGTAGATGGTGCCGCGGATCGGCAGCTTGTCGCCGACCTTGAAGCCGTACAGGTCGGCCAGCTGACGGCCCACCGCGCAACCCTGGCGATCGCGCAGGAAGTCGTTGAACTCGCCGGGCTTGAACACGAACTCCGGGTAGATCGGGAAGAAGTTTTCGGCGTCGACCGCGAATTGCGCGAAAAACGACTTCTCATCGCGCCACACCCCGCCGAACCAGTTGGAAGAGGCGACGCGCCGCACGCCCTCGACGGCGCGGATACGGTCGCGGTAGTACAGCGGCAGCGAAAACGTCAGCGAAATGGCGCTGCGGGTGACGACCCGGGTGGCCGAGGCCATCTCGACGCCCGCGTTCCAGGCCCCCACGACCGTCTGCAGCAGGCCGTAGGCGACCAGCGCAATGACCAGGCCCAGCAGCGTCAGGGCGCTGCGCAGCCGGGCTCGGAACGCATTGCGCAGCGCAAGTCGCAGGAACATGTTAGGTCGAACTGACCCTGTGGGCCCCTCTCCCCCGGCCCCTCTCCCCAAGGGGAGAGGGGTGAGCGACCATCGGAGCTGGCCTGGCCACCTTTCTGCCAACAGTCGAGGGGAGAGCGACCATCGGAGCCTACTGTCCGGAGAACGGCGACGTATCGGTGAGCTGGCCCTTGTCCAGGTAGATCAGGTGGTGGGCCGCTTCGGCCGCGCGCGGATCGTGCGTGACCATCGTGATCGTCTTGCCCAGCTCGACGTTCAGCCGCTCCAGCAGCTTCAGGATGTCAGCGGCCGAGGAGCGATCCAGGTCGCCGGTCGGCTCGTCCGCGATGATCAGCACCGGGTCGGTCACCAGCGCGCGGGCGATGGCCACCCGCTGCTGCTGGCCGCCCGACAGCTCGTTCGGACGGTGCTCGAGGCGGTCGGACAGGCCGACCAGCTCGAGCATCAGCTCGGCCCGGTTGCGGCGCTGGGTGCGCGAAAGGCCGGTCAGCAGCAGTGGCAGCTCGACGTTTTCCAGCGCACTGAGCACCGGCATCAGGTTGTAGAACTGGAACACGAAGCCGACCGTTTCTGCGCGCCACGACGCCAGGGCGGTCTCGCCCATCTGCGTGATGTCCTGCCCGGCCACCAGCAACTGGCCGTCGTCGGGCTTGTCGATGCCGGCGATCAGGTTCAGCAGCGTCGTCTTGCCGGAGCCCGAGGGCCCCATCATCGCGACGAAGTCGCCGCTGGCGATCGAAAGGTTTACGTCAGTAAGCACTGGCACATGCTGGGCGCCACGCCGATAGCTCTTGGACAGATGGCGGATCTGCACCAGCGGCACACCGGCGCTGCGGCCGCCCGCGCGGGCCGCCGCCACGGTGGCGCCTGCCGAATCCTCCATGTGTCAGGCTTTCTGGGCGGCCACCCGCGCACCGTCGGGCAGATTGTTCGGCGCTCCGATCACGATCCGGGTGCCGGCGCTGACGCCTTCGACACGCACCATGTCGCCGATGCGCTCCCCCACCCGCACCTCGGTCATCGCGGCGCGTGCGGCCGCCTCGCCCGGGTCTGCCGGCACCACGAACACGTAGCTCTTGCCGCCCCGCTTGACGATCGCTTCGGGCCGCACCGCCGCCACCGGCGCGCGCTCCGACGATTCCAGGCGGCGCGACAGAAAGGCGACCTTGGCACTCATGTCCGGCAGCACCCGCGAGTCGGTCTCGTCGAAGTGCACCTTGACCAGCAGCGTCGCCTTGCTGCGATCCACGTCCGGCACGATCCGGCTGACGCGGCCCGCCAGGCGCAGCTCGGGAAACGCGTCCAGCTGGATCTCGGCCGGCTGCCCGGGCGAGATCCGGGCGATCGACGATTCCGACACGTCCGCCTCGACCTCGAGCGTGCTCATGTCGGCCATCGTCACGACGGCGCCGGTCGTGCCCGAGGCGGCCGAAAACGGCGTCAGGATGTCGCCGACATTGGCGTTCTTGGTCAGCACGACGCCGTTGAACGGAGCCAGGATCAGCGTTTGCTCGACCGCCACGTCGGCGACGCGCAGGTTGGCCTGGGCCACGCCGATCTGAGCTTGCAGCGAGGCGATCGCGGCCGCGGCCTTGTCGTGCCGCGCCACCGACGAGTCCACCTCGGACGACGAAATGAAATTGCGTTGCGCCAGATCGCGCGTCCGCTTCAGCGCCAGGTCGGCGTCGACCAGCTCGGCCTGGCCCTGGGCCAGGTTGGCTCTGGCCGCCTCCACGCTGGCGGCGGCCTGGTCGCGCTGCGCCCGCACGTCGCGGCTTTCCAGCCGCGCAATCACCTCGTCCTTGCGGAGCCGCTGGCCTTCCTGCACACCGAGCCACTCCAGGCGGCCGGTGCCCTTGCTGGACACCGAGGCGTGGGTAGCGGCCGAAACGTGCCCGGTCGCGCTCAGGACCGCCACCGCTGTGGACGGGTAAACCGCTGCCACGGTGCCCAGCTCGACGGGCACCGGCCGGTGCCCTTGCAGCAGCGCCCCGCCCACGGCCACCAGTACCAGCGCCACTGCTGCCCAAGTCCAGCGGCTCTTCCACCACGGGCGCCGGCGGCGCAAATTCACTGCCGCCGGGTCGCGGTCGATCAAGAGCTGGGTCAGCGGCGTGGGCGAATCGGGCTTGTTCATGTTCGAGGTCGCACGCGCGTCAGTTCGAATCCGGGTAGACGTGTTCCGCGGTCGGAAATTGTCCCGACTGCACCTGGGCGAGGTAAGCGCGCGCGGCGGCCTCAACGCTGCCGGCTTCGAGCAGGAAGTTCTTCACGAAGCGCGGCCGCTTGTCGACCGCAACGCCGAGCATGTCGTGCAGCACCAGGACCTGGCCGCTGCAGGCGACGCTGGCCCCGATGCCGATCGTCAGGGCCTTCGATTCGGTGGCGATCGCGCGCGCGAGCGGCTCCGGTACCGCCTCGATCACGATCATTTCGGCGCCGGCCGCTGCCACCGCGCGCGCGGCGCTGCGGATCCGGGCCGCGGCCTGGCCGCGCCCCTGGATCCGATAGCCGCCGAAGCGGTTGACGTGCTGCGGAGTCAGTCCCACGTGGCCGCACACCGGAACCCCGCGCTCCACCAGGAACCCGATGGTCGGCGCCATTTCCTCGCCGCCTTCGAGCTTCACCATCTGGGCGCCGGCCTGCAGCAGTCGGACCGCGTTGTCGAAGGCGGCCAGCGCGCTGCCCTGATACGAGCCGAACGGCATGTCGGCGACGATCAGCGCGTGCTGCGACCCGCGGGCCACCGCCCGGGTGTGGTACGCCACGTCGTCGACGGTGACGGGCAGCGTCGAGTCGTGGCCCTGAATCACCATGCCGAGCGAATCGCCGATCAGCAGCACATCGATGCCGGCGCGGTCCAGCACGGCGGCGAAGGACGCGTCGTAGCAGGTCAGCATCGCGATCTTGCGCTCGGCCGCGATGCGGCGAAGGTCAAGCAGCGTCAGTCTCATCTGCGGCTCCACAGGTGTTCTCGGGCGCGGGGCGCAAGTATGACGCGCCACGGGCCCGCGACCGGCACCTGCCCCGATGCTTATTTTCCGATGCAGAACCGGCTGAAGATCTGGCCCAGGATATCGTCGGCGGTGACCTGCCCGGTGATTTCGCCCAGCGCCCGTTGCGCCAGCCGCAGTTCCTCGGCGGCCAGCTCCGGTCGCGCGGCATCGTGACGCAGCTCGTCGGCGGCGCCGCGCAGGTGAGCCTGGGCGCGGCCGATCGCATCCAGGTGGCGCGCCCGGGCCAGGTACACACCCTCGTCCGAGGCCGCACCCTCCCAGCCGGCGCGGCGCAGCAGTTCCGCCCGCAGGCTGTCCAGCCCGGCCCCGGTCCTGGCCGAGATGTACAGCCGCCCCTCGCGCAGACCGGGCGCATCGCCGCTCAAATCCACCTTGTTGACCACGAGGACGTGCGAGGCGTGCGCGCTGATCCGCTGCTGCCAGGACGCCTCGCGTGCGCCCTCTGGCGGCAGCTGCGGGGCGCGCCCGGCCGCCGCTTCGACCAGCTCGAGCACGACGTCGGCCTCGGCCACGGCGTCCAGCGTGCGATCGATGCCGAGTTGCTCGACCTCGTCGGCGGTCGCGCGCAACCCGGCGGTGTCGATCACATTCACCACCAGGCCGCCGACGTCGATGCTGCGCTCGATCCGATCGCGCGTGGTGCCCGGATGCGCAGTGACGATGGCGATGTCCTGACCCGCCAGCGCATTGAGCAGGCTCGACTTGCCCACGTTGGGCGCGCCCACCAGCGCCACGCGCAGGCCCTCACGCAGCACGGCGCCCAGGCGCGCGCGCCGCATCACCTCGTCGACCGCTCGCCGCAGGCTGGCCACACGGTCGCGCACATCGCGCGCGCCCAGCTCCTCCAAATCCTCCTCCGGGAAATCGAGCGTCGCCTCCAGCAGCGCGCGCGCCTGCGTCAGTTGTTCGGCCAGATGCTGCAGCGCCCCCGAAAACTCGCCCGCCAGGCTGCGGCTGGCGCTGCGCGCGGCCGCCTCCGTGCTCGCATCGATCAGATCGGCCACCGCCTCGGCCTGGGCCAGGTCGAGGCGGTCGTTCAGGAACGCCCGGCGTGTGAATTCGCCCGGCTCAGCCAGCCGGGCCCCGATGCCGCGGCCGGCCTCCAGGCAGCGAGCCAGCAGCATCCGCAGCACGGTCGGCCCGCCGTGGCCCTGCAGTTCCAGCACATCCTGGCCGGTATAGGAATGCGGAGCGCGGTACAGGATCGCGATACCTTCATCGATCGCCCGACCCTCGCCATCGACAAATCGTGCATAGGCGGCGTGGCGCGGCTGCAAGGCACGCGCCCGATCCGGACCGAGCACGCCGGCGATGATCGCTTCGATGTCCGGCCCGGACACGCGAACGACGCCGATGCCGGCGCGGCCGGCAGCGGTGGCGATCGCGACGATCGGATCCGCGTCAGAGCCCATCGATGAAACGCACCCAGTTTTTCTAAACTCGCCTGGTGAGACACCACCAGGACCCTGTGCCGGGCCTCGGCCAAGCGCTGGCCTGCGCGCTGATCGCGCAGATCCTGAGCGTGTTGCTGGCCGCGCTGCTCGCAGCCCAGGTACCGGGAGGTTATCGCGTTCGATCGTGGGTGTTCCTGGCCGGTCTGCTATGGAGCGTGGTCGGAACCGTGCTGCTGTTGATTCGGACCGCGGCCGGGGCCGACGGTCGCGGCGAACGCGGCATCCGGTTGAGCCGGATCGCGCTCTGGCTGGTATCCGCCTGGGTCTGGCCCGTCCTGGTGCGTTCGAAGCGCACCGGCGCGGGATCGGATCCGAGCTGAAGGACGGCTCAGGCGCGTTGATCCAGACCGCAGGCGCAGCCTTGCCTCGATGCGCGGCCACGTTGTCAACGCAATGTCACAGCCTGCCGTTATGGGATAGCCGGCGCAGGGCGCTTGGGGGCGATGGCCGGCTGTTCGATCCCTTCAACTCACCAATTGACGGAAAGCTGATGAAGAAACTGATCGCTGTGACGGTCGCCGGTTTGTTCGCGCTCGCCGGTGCGTATGCCGACGAAACGAAGAAGGACGAGAAGAAGACGGACGCCAAGCCGTCGACCGAGATGAAGAAGGAAGCGACCAAGGCCGACACGAAGAAGACGGACACGACCAAGGCCGACACGAAGAAAGCGGACGCGACCAAGACCGACGCCAAAAAAGCCGACGCCAAGAAGGCCGACACGAAGAAAGCCGACGCCAAGAAGGACGAGCCCAAGAAGGACGAAGCCAAGAAGTAACACTCATTCAAACGGATGGCCCTCGGTCGAAATGATGACCGCCGGTGCGTCCGCTGGCTGCCTCGACAGGGCGCGTCCGACCGGGCGCGCCCTGATTTTTTGCGGCCTGCCGCTGGCGCGACAAGGTCGCCTGGCCCGGGTTGTCAACCGCCGGTTCGGTCTGCCCGTTTATTTTGCGCAATCGTCGGATGCCGCCGCTGGGCGTAGGAACACGGCGGGGACACAGCTTCAATTCCCTACACCTCAAAAAGGAACTACTCGATGAAACGGTTCGCAGCTCTGATGGTCAGTGGCCTTCTGGCCAGTACCGCCGCGTTCGCACAGGACAAGATGGCCGCTCCGGCCCCGGCTCCGGCCACGCCGGCCGCCACCTCGCCTTCGGGCATGGCGCCGGCGGGCGATACGACCAAGAAGAAGTCGTCGCATCACAGCACCAAGAAAAAGACGCACAAGACCACGACGGCCTCGACAGGCGATACGAAGAAGTCCGCGGACGCCCCGGCGGCCGCGCCGATGGCTCCTTCGCCCGACGCGAAGAAGTAAGCCCCTGCACCCTGTCCCACGCGCTCGCGTGGGACAGGGACGAGCTCAGCGACTGAGCCCTTCGAGCAGCCGCTGCGCGATCTGCGCGGCCTGTGACGGGTCGCATTCGATCAGTACCGCCTTGTCGCGCGAACCGACGCCCGCCACCAGGCGCAGCGAGCCGGCGCGCAGATCTAGGCACTGCGCCAGATAGCGCAGCAGCGCTTCATTGGCGCGCCCGTCCACCGGGGGCGTCTGCACCGCGACTTTAAAACGCTCGCCGTGCGGTCCGATCAGCGCGCAGCGGCGCGCGCCGGGCTGCACGCGCAAGGCCAGGCGCACTCCGGCCGCTTCACCGCGGATCCAGGACGGCAGCGTCTGCATGCGAGAATCGGCCGCGGCAGCTGCCGCAAGGGCCCCCGTCAGACCGCACCCAGGTGAAACCCGCCAACGATACTTTGCTGCGCGCGCTGCGCCGGCAACCGACCGAATACACGCCGATCTGGCTGATGCGGCAGGCCGGACGATATCTTCAAGAGTACAACGAGACCCGGGGCCGGGCTGGAGACTTTCTGACGCTGGCCAAGACGCCGCAGCTCGCCACCGAAGTGACGCTGCAGCCGGTCGACCGTTTCGCGCTGGATGCGGCGATCCTGTTTTCCGACATATTGACGGTCCCCGACGCCATGGGCTTGGGGCTGCGCTTCACCGAGGGCGAAGGGCCGAGGTTCGAGCGCCCGGTACGCACCGAGGCCGACGTGAGAGCACTGGCCGTGCCGGACCCGGAACTGGAACTGGGCTACGTGCTGGACGCGGTGCGCTCGGTGCGCGCTGCGCTGAAAGGTCGGGTGCCGCTGATCGGATTTTCCGGCAGCCCATGGACGCTCGCCTGCTACATGATCGAGGGCGGCGCCTCGGACGATTTCCGCACGGTCAAGACGATGCTGTATGCGCGGCCCGATCTGATGCATCGCGTGCTCGAGGTGAACGCGCGCGCAGTGACCGATTACCTGAACGCTCAGATCCGGGCCGGAGCGCAGGCCGTGATGGTGTTCGACACCTGGGGCGGCGTGCTGACCGACCCGGCGTTTCGAGAGTTCTCGCTGGGTTACATCGCGCAGGTCATCCGGCAACTGGACCGCGAGCACGAAGGCGAACCGGTTCCCTCGATCGTGTTCACCAAGGGGGGCGGCGCCTGGCTGGAGGCCATCGCCGAGTGCGGCTGCGATGCGGTCGGGCTCGATTGGACCGTGGATATCGGCCGCGCCCGCGCGCGCATCGACGACCGCTGCGCGCTGCAGGGCAACCTCGATCCGGCCGTGCTGCTGGCTCCCGAGGCCGTGGTGCGCTCGGAGGCGCGGCGCGTGCTCGAAGCCTTCGGCCCGCCGCGTCGAGCGGACGGCGCCTGGGGGGGCCACGTCTTCAATCTTGGACACGGCATTTCCCGCTTCACCCCGGTCGATGCGGTGGGCGCGCTGGTCGATGCAGTCCACCAGGAAAGTCGCAAGATCAGGCGTTAAGCTCGTTTTCGCCGTAGTCGGCACTCACGTTGCCGAGTGGCAGCCGGCGGGCCGAGCAGCGTCGATCCGCTTGACTTATGCACAAAGTCGCGCAGCGGCCGGATCCATGCGGTTCCCCGCCCGATGCAGGCTCGCAGAGCTCGATTTTTTCTCTCAAGTCTTTGAAATACAAAAAGAATATGGATTTATCTAGTGGAATGTTTCCCATTGAAAATAAGGCCCGCCGGGCACTTAGCTCATCTTCGCAATGTTTGTCCACAAAGTTGTCCACAGCCTGATCGGACCGCTTCAGGCCTTGACAAACGGTGCAAATGAGCGCACCTCGCGCGCCGGATCAGCCTTGAAGCCGGCGGGGCAATGACCTTCGCCAGCGTTCTGCTCGACCTGCCGGTGCCGCACCCGCTGCAGTACCGGTTGACGCCCGAGCAGCAGGCCATCGCCCGCGTGGGAATGCGCTGCGTCGCGCCGGTCGGCCCCGGTCGCGTGATGCTGGGCGTGCTGGTCGAGCTGTCGGCGCAGTGCTCGATCGAAGAACGGCGCGTGCGCCCGCTGCGCGCGCTGCTCGATGACCCGCTGCTGGCGTCCGACTGGATGCAGTTCTGCCGCTTCGCCGCCGGCTACTACCACCAGAGCCTGGCGCAGGTCGTACTGGGCGCGTTGCCGCCGTCGCTTCGGCGCGTCCCGGGCCCCCGGGCGGGGCTGCAGATGGCCCGCTTGCGGCGAGGGCCGCCGGCCCCGGTGCAGGCCGCTCCGGGCCAGGCCCCCACCTTGCGAGAAGAGCAGCGCGCGGCGATCGCCTCGATCGGGCGAGCCAGCGGCTTTGCGCCATTTTTGCTGCACGGAGTCACCGGCAGCGGCAAGACCGAGGTGTACCTGGGGGCGATCGCCGCCGTGCTCGAAGCCGATGCGCACGCGCAGGCCCTGTGGCTGGTGCCGGAAATCAACCTGACTCCCCAGTTCGAATCCCGGCTGCAGCAGCGATTCGCGCATCTGCAGGTGGTCAACCTGCACAGCGGCCTGGGCGCGACCGAGCGCACCGCGGCCTGGCTGGCGGCGCACGAAGGCCGCGCACGGATCGTGCTGGGCACGCGACTGGCGGTGTTCGCGTCGCTGCCTCGCCTGCGCATCGTGATCGTCGATGAGGAACACGACGCATCGTTCAAGGCGTCCGACGGCGTGCGCTACTCGGCGCGCGACCTGGCGGTGAAGCGTGCCCATCTCGCGCGCAGCGCGGTCGTGCTCGGATCGGCCACGCCCTCGCTGGAATCGTGGCAGCAGGTGGCCGGCGGACGCTACACGCTGCTGCGGCTGATCGAGCGTCCGTCGCTCAATGGCGGCACCGCCAGCACCTCAGGGCAGCGCACGCGCGTGCAGACGGTCGACCTGCGCAGCTTTCCGCCTCAACAGGGCCTGAGCGCGCCGCTGCGCGGCGCGCTGGGCGAGGCGCTGGCCCGTCACGAGCAGGCGCTGGTGTTCATCAATCGCCGCGGCTATGCGCCCGTGCTGGCGTGCGAGGCCTGCGGGTGGCTGTCGGACTGCCCCAACTGCAGCGCCCACGCGGCCTTTCACCGCAATGAGGACGGCGCCAGGGCGCTCCTGCGCTGCCACCATTGCGGCTGGAGCCGCGCGGTGCCGCGCGCCTGTCCCATTTGCGGCAACCAGGACTTGAAACCCGTCGGCCAGGGCACGCAGCGGGTGGAGGAGACGCTGCGCCAGAGCTGGCCGGCCGCGCGGATCGGACGCCTGGACCGCGACAGCACGCGCCAGCCGCACGCCGCCGAGAAGACGCTGCTGCAGGTTCACGCCGGCGAGCTGGATGTGCTGGTCGGCACCCAGATGATCGCCAAGGGGCACGATTTCCGAGGGGTTTCACTGGTGGCGGTGCTGAACGCGGATGCACAGCTGATCGCAGCCGATTTCAGGGCTCCGGAGCGCCTGTTTGCCCTGCTGATGCAGGTGGCCGGTCGCGCCGGCCGCTCCGGACAGGCCGCGCAGGTTCTGGTGCAAACGCGCTTTCCCGACCACCCGTTGTACCGGGCGCTGGCCCAGGGCGACTACGCGCAATTCGCGCGCGAGCAGCTGGCCGAACGGCGCGCCGCCCGCATGCCGCCGTTCACGCACCACGCGCTGCTCACGGCCACGGCCGGTGCGCTGCCCGATGCGCTGCAGTTTCTTGCGACCTGCCGCCGGCTCGGCCTGGCGCTCGCCCGCAGCGAAGCCGTCGTACTGTACGACCCGGTTCCGATGCCGCTGGCGCGCCTGGCCTCCGAGCTGCGCGCGCAGCTGCTGGTCGAATCGGCGCGGCGCGCGCCGCTGCATCGGTTCCTCGATGCGTGGCTGAGCGAGGTGCGAGCGCTGAAGGTGCCGCGCAAACTGCGCTGGCAGATCGATGTGGATCCGCTCGCGATCTGACCCCTGGCAAAGTAACGTAAAGCCGCGATGCCGTATCCCCTGAGGTCTTCAGCCGTTCGCGGTATGCCGTCGCGAGGCGTTCCCGTCCGTCGCCTTGTGGCGACCGAACGGGGTTTCCACCCTAGGACCCTTTGAACCTCGCGGTCACAATCCGCGCCATGGGTTCGGGGGAG
>DASZFP010000019.1:0-4074 GCA_035939615.1 Burkholderiaceae bacterium
ACAAGGTCCAGCCGGAGCCGGTTGCGCCGCCCGGGACGAAGAAAGTCGCCACCAGGATCAGCACGGCCACCAGGTAGGTCCAGTAGCTCAACATGTTCATGATCGGAAACACCATGTCTCGGGCCCCGACCATCAGCGGGATCAGGTAGTTGCCGAATCCGCCCAGGAACAGCGCCGTGAGAAGGTAAACCACCATGATCAGTCCGTGCATCGTGACGAACTGAAGGTAATTGCTCGGGGTGATGAACGAAAACACGCTGGGAAAGCCCAGCTGCAGGCGCATCAGCAGCGACAGCGCAAGGCCGACCAGGCCGATCGCCAGCGCGGTGGCGCCGTACTGGATCCCGATGTACTTGGCGTCCTGGCTGAAGACGTACTTTCCGATCCACGTGTGCGCGTGCGGAAGCTCGACCTCCTCGACTTCGGCCGGCGGAGCGTGAGCCGATGCGTCATGCGTTACGGCAACCATGATTCTTTCCTCTCAACGAGTCTTGTCAGCGCATCGTGGGCACGGCCTGGCCTGAAGATCGGCTCGCCTCTGACCCGGCCGGCGATCACCGGAGCGAATTGACGTATTGGGCCAGTTCGGCGGTCTCATGCTCGCCCGTCAGCATCGCCGCCATCGACGACATCTGGATTCCGTACAGGTCGTCCGGATGCCGGCCGCGAATGCCCTGCTTGAAATTCTCCAGCTGGGTGAGCACGTACCAGTCGCTCATCCCGGCAAGCCGCGGAGCGTTGGTGGCGTGGTTGCCGTGCCCGTCCGCCCCATGACAGATCGCGCAGTTGCTGTACAGCACGCGGCCTTTTTCGAGGTCCGCGTTCACGGTGCGCGGCGCAGGCTGGTCCGGCAGCGTTTCGATATAAGCGACGACGTTGCGGATTGCGGCCTCGTCGGCCAGCGTGGCGGCCATCGGCGCCATCGTCTGGCCGAACACGTCCTTCTCGTTGGTGCCGCGCTGGCCCGCCTTGAAGCTCTTGAGCTGGCGCACCAGGTACCAGTCGGGCTGGCCGCTCAGCTTGGGCGCGTGCATCGCCGGGTTGCCCTCTGCCTGCTGGCCGTGACATGCGGAACAGACCGCAAACAGGGGCGCTCCCGCAGAGGCGTCGGCGGGCGCCGGTACCAACGACTGCGCGAAGGTCGGATAGCTCGCCAGCCAGGTCTGAAACGGTGCATCGTCCTCGACCACGATCTTGCTGTGCATCGTGAAATGCCCGATGCCGCAAAGCTCCTGGCAGTTCAGATCATAGGATCCGACCTTGGTCGGGGTGAACCAGTAGTGCGTGACCAGGCCCGGCACCAGGTTCATCTTGACCCGGAACTGCGGCACGGTGAAATCGTGCAGCACGTCGATCGAGCGCAGCAGCACCTTGCGCGGGACGCCGACCGGCAGATGCAGTTCGGGATTGGCCACCACGATGTCGTCCTGTCCGTTCGGATCGTTCGGATCGATGCCGAACGGGTTCGATTCGCTGATGAAGCGCGCGTCGGTGGCACCCAGCACACCGTCCTTGCCCGGGAAGCGGAACATCCAGTTCCACTGGCGCCCGAGCGCTTCGACCACCTGCGCGTCCTTGGGGACGTTGACGATCTTCGCCCACGCGAAAAGGCCCGGGGTCAGCAGTCCGGCGACCCCGATCACGGTCAACGTGGTCAGCCAGGCTTCGAGCTTCTTGCTTTCCGGCTCATAAGCGGCCTGCGATCCCTGGCGGTTGCGGAAGCGCATCACGCAATACGCCATGAAGAGATTGACCGCGACAAAGACAATGGCGGTGACAGCGATCGTCGTGGTCATGATGTGGTCGATCATGCCCCAGTTGGACGCGATCGGCGTGAAGGTCCAGGGGCTGAGGAAATGGAACAACAGCGACCCCAGCACCAGGATGATCAGGACGATGGCTACGACCATGACGGCAGCCCTGGCAGACCTTCGATTGCGCCCAACGTCACTGGTTGCCTCCCTCGATCCGTCAAATGGTTCTTTTCAGTCGGCAGACTCTACCGTCCCTGTCTGACCCGGGTCATCCCAGGAGCGCGTGATGTTGCGACAGAATTCTGCCGCGCGCGGTGCGCCGCATCTCAGAGCCTCAGGCCGGCGTCGAGGATCGCGACAGCGAGCAGCAGCGCGAGGTAGAACAGCGACGCGTGAAAGTTGGCGATGGCCGTGCGAGCGCTCGGCGCCCGCGCCAGCTGCGCGCTCTTGACCAGAAGATAGGCGCCGGCGCCGACCGCCGTCACGAGATACAGCCACCCCATGCCGAGCAGCGCCGGCACCAGTGAGGCGGCCACCAGCAGCGCCGAGCCGGCCAGGACGGCACGCGCGGCGCGCGCATCGCCGACCACGACCGGAAGCATCGGCACCTTGGCGGCGGCGTAGTCGTCGTGATAGGCGATCGCCAGGCTCCAGAAGTGCGGCGGGGTCCACAGGAACAGCACCACCGCGAACGCCAGCGGCAGGGGCTCGAGGGCCTGCGGCGATACCGCGGCCGCGCCGGCCAGCACGGCGAAACTGCCGGCCAGTCCCCCGATCACGATGTTCCACCATGTGCGCCGCTTCAGCCACATCGTGTAGACGACGGCATAAGTGAACGCGCCCAGGAAGGTATAAATGGCGGTCGTCAGATTCAGTGCGAACGCGGCCAGCGCGACGCCGGCGGCGCCGGTTGCCGCGATCGCGGCGTGCCAGGCCGGCCCGGCCGTGAGCTGGCCGCTGACGAAGGGGCGGTTGCGCGTGCGACGCATGCCGGCGTCCAGCCCGCGCTCCACGATCTGGTTGAATGCACCGGCGGCCGCTGACGCCAGCGTGACCGCCAGCCCCAGTGCGAACACCCGCCAGGCCGGCAGCGATCGGCCCGATGCGACCGCCAGGCCGGCGAGCGCCGTGAATCCGATCACCAGGCCGATGCGCAGCTTGAACAGGTCAAAGAACAGACGCAGGCTCAAGCCACGGGTCGGCCGCAGCAGAACGGATGCCCGATCGCCCTGCAACAAATGTGTCTCCCCCGGTGTCCGCTGGCTAGAACGGGATCGGCCGGCGACGAGTATCGCTCGCCCGCCGGCCGGCTGCTTGTACGAATCTATCAAACAAATATACCAGCTTGGGGTTGCGTCCCATCATGAAAACCAGCGCAGGAAGGCGGCCGCGCACAGCGCGATGGCGGCGAAGCCGAGCAGCGCACTCCACGCGTGGCTCCGCTGCGTTTCGTTCCAGGCCCGCGCCCGGGCCAGCAGCAGCGTGCTGACCGAAACGCCCGCCACTGCGCACGTGATCTTCAACCGCAAGGCAGCTACCGCGATGCCGTGAATCTCCGGAAACTGCCCGAAGCTGGCGTAGCTGATGCCGCCGAATGTCGCTCCGCTGAGAATCTGGGCGACCCATCCGCCCAGTACGAGCCATTGCAGGCGGCGTTGCCGCTTCGGTTCGGTCGCAGCCTGCGTCCAGCGCCCGCCGGCGGCCCCGGCCGTCACCGCGACTGCACCGAAATTGTGAACGACCTGGGTCAGCGCGTAGGCCAGATCCTGCGTATTCACACGGCGCCTCGCAGCGGTTGGCGCGATCGCCCGCGCCCGTGCGGCGCCGGCGATCAGGGCTTCTTCGATTCGGGCTTGTTCGATTCGTAAACCATGGGCGGAACGTTGCCGGCGTTGAGCGTGACGCACTTTTCGGCGCCGACCGGCGTGTGACCCTTGTCGACGACGCGGAAACACACCCAGTGCCGGCCGGCCGTGAGCTTGTCGACGGTATAGCTGGCCTTGAGCTGCCGAAGCTCGGCGACCTGCTCGCCGTCCACGAAGACGTGGACATGGTCGCCCTTCGGCGCCTGCGTCACCTCGAAGGCGACCTTGATGCCGCTCAGTCCGACCTTGGCGCCCTCGGCGGGTGAAGTGATCGTGACCAAGCCGGCTTCCTTGGCGCCCTCGGCCGGCGAAGTCATCGGGCCTTGCTCTGAAAATGCAGCGCTGGACAGCCCGAGCGCAACGATGATCACCGCGGATCTCAGCGCATTCATGGTTGGCTCCCGCTCTGAAACCGGTTCGCGCGAATATAACAGCTCCAGAGCAGGGCCTGCCCT